>DASTMP010000343.1:0-24835 GCA_035714085.1 Blastocatellia bacterium | reverse complement strand
AGTTGAAGCTCAGGTAACTAACGACCTCACTCCACCGCTCGTCCTGTCCCATTTTGCCGCACATTCTGAATCTCATTGCGCTTTCTCGCTTCATCGTTTCAGGGCGTCGCAACGCGACATGAAGGCTCCTCAGAAAATAACATTGTCTTTCGGCAATTCGTTCTCGAATTGATCGCCGCCGAACTGTCATTCGCTGAATGGTATTCTGTTTACATTCCGCCTTCGTCCGCGGACGGGCCGTAGAGCGCGGGCACGGGCGCGTCGTTCAACCTCAGATAAACGCCGAGCTGCGCGCGGTGATGGACGAGGTGATTGAGAATGTCCCCGCGCAAACAGACGATGCGCGGCTTCGTGAAGAGAGCTTTGCCGCCGGCCAGCAACGACCAATCCTTCGTCATCACCTCGTCGCTTGCGCCGGCCAGAGCTTCGCGGAACTCTGCGTAATTCTTGTCGAACGTCGCAAGCAGCGCGGCCACGGATTCCGCCGGCTCCTCCTTGTAGGGCGCGGCGCCTGGCGGCGCGACATCGAATGAATCTTCTTTGATCGCGATTCCTCCCCAGCCGACCATATTGGCGATGTGCGTGGCCAGCGCGATCATCGTGAATGATTTCGGATGCGGGCGCCACTCGAATTTATCCTCCGGGATGCGTTCAAGAGTCTTTCGTGCGCCTGCCATTTCCTGGTCCAACTCAGGAAGTAAAGATTGTGCAATGGACATTTTTCCTCCAAAGTATGTGATTGACCTGAACGTTCGGCCTGAGAAGATTTCGCTCGGGCAAAACGCGTCTATTTGTGGCAGTTTCTTTTACGCATCGAGAGTTCAACGAAAATCAAAGTTGTAGGCGCTCGATTGTACTTTGAACACAATCGCCTTGTCTTCCCTTGATGGAAATTGGGTTGGAGGAAATGACCGAACGCAAAGAGGCCGAGGGGCCAAATCACCTATCGATCGTCGGCGCCTCATCCGCGAACGGTTCCACATCAGGAACCACTTTGACGCCGGTTGTGAATTTAAACGGCGCCAATAGCATTCCACTGGGGAAGGTCATCTCGACCATATAAGCCGTCCACCCGCGCTTCGGCGCCGCGACCTTGGCGACGTACACGCCGTCGCCCTGTTCTTGCAGCGGCGAGCCTTTCCACTTCGGCCCGATGCTGCTCAAACGGAAATCGCGCGCGCCGGGATTGGTCGCCTGCCACAGCTTCACCTCGGACGGTTTGGTCTTCGTATGCACGCGGATCGTTCCGTCTTTTTCGATCTTCCAGTCGAACTGCGGCAATTCGACGCCGGTCAGAATGGCGTTGTAGCAGGCCAGCAAAGTCATCCACGCGTCCGAACCGCGCATCGAATGATCGGCGTTCGGCGTGTAGCGCAGGTATTTCACGCCAGGCAGGTCGTTGTAATAGAACTGCCACGAATCGGGGACGAAGAATTGGTCGCCGGTCGCGTTGATGATGAACTTCGGCATTGTGAAGCGTTGGCGGTATTCGTAAGGCTCCTCGATCTTCATCAGCGCGCGGTACTGCGGCGTGCCCTGCCATCTCATAATATCCATCGCCTCATAATCGCCGACAGCCGGCGCGTAATAGCCATAGACCGCGAAGTGGTGCCGGAACGAAGGCCCGACGTTGAGCAGGTCGATCACGAGAGGAACAATAGCCACTACGCGCTTGTCGACCGCCGCCGTCGTCCATGTAGTCCAGCCGCGCTTGGATCCGCCGGCCACGACGAAGCCGTCAATCTTCGTTTTACCGCCCTCTTCGCCGCCACAGAATGAGATCACCGTGTCCATGGCGCGCACCGCGGCCTTGGTCATCGGTAAACGCGCAGGCCACAGCTCATCTCCAGTTTTCAGAAATTTATCCCACGTATAGGCGATAAACTCGTCCTCCACTCGGGGCTTCTTATCGTCGCTGAACGTAAGCGGCTGATTGGGAATCATCCGCAACTCGGTCACGACCGATTTGGTCGCCGTCGCAACCTGGATGATCTGCTGATCGGCGTCTTTCGGCGCCGCGCTGTTGTTATTTCCGCCAGAGATATAAAGCAACGACTTGCCGCTCTTCACTTCATCCGGCTTCACCATGATCATCCAATGCCACCAGACGTTGCGATCAACCTCGGAGGTCGAACGCCAGGTCTGTGAAGTCATCTTGAGGATGTAGGTCGTGTAGCCTTTGCCTTGAACTTTGCTGACCAGTTCGTACTTGTAGCTTGGATCGGGCGCTTCGACATATTTGTCGAGCGCTGTCTTAGCGTTCGCCGGCGCGGGAGCCTGCGCGAGCGCCGAGAAAGTTAACAGGCTAAGCGCGAGTAGCGGAATTGTCGCGTTGAACAGTTTGGTCATATTCTTCGGTGAGTCTTGGCGCATTGATCTTCTCCATGTTTTTAGGGGGTTAAGCGGCGGTACCGTACCCGCCCTGTCACGCAAATATCTTCAAAATCGGGTCGCCGCCAAAATTCGTCAGCCGCTGATCGCGTCCGCCGTAATAATAAGACAGCTTCCGGTGATCCAATCCCATCGCTTGCAGGATCGTCGCGTGGAGGTCGTGAACCGAGTACGGCTCGACCTCGGCCTTATAGCCGTATTCGTCCGTCGCGCCGATAACCTGTCCGCCTTTCACGCCGCCGCCGGCCAGCCACATGGTGAAGCCGTGGGGATTGTGGTCGCGCCCGATGCCCGATTGCGAGATCGGCATGCGCCCGAACTCTCCGCCCCATACGACCAGCGTCGAATCGAACAGGCCGCGCGCTTTCAGATCCTCGATCAACCCGGCCATCGGTTTGTCAGTCTCGGCGCAATGCAGGCTGTGGTTTTCGTGGAGCCCGTAATGCGCGTCCCACGACTCCTGCTGGTGGCCGCCGCCGCTGTAAAGCTGGATGAAGCGCACGCCGCGTTCGACCAGCCGCCGCGCGATCAGGCACTGGCGGCCGAAATAGTCGGTAGTCTTTTCGCCGACGCCGTAAAGTTTCTTCGTGGCCTCGGACTCTTTCGAGATGTCCACGGCCTCAGGCGCGCTCGTCTGCATCTGGAAGGCGAGTTCGTAAGCCGCGATGCGCGCGTCGAGGTCGCTGGCGCCCGCGTGGCGCTCCTGATGCTCCTGATTCACCTTCTGAATGAAATCGACCTCGGCGCGCTGCAAATGCGGATCAACCCACTTCGGCGGGTTCAGATCGACTATCGGCGCGCTGCCCGAACGCCCGGCGCGAAAGGATGTGCCTTGAAACGCGGCGGGCATAAAGCCAGAAGACCAGTTTGGCGCGCCGCCGATGGGGCCTCCGCGCCAATCGTACATCACGATGTAGGCCGGCAGATCTTCGTTCTCGCTTCCGAGGCCGTAAGTTATCCATGACCCGAGCGAAGGATTGCCCGGACGCATGTTTCCGCTGTTCATCTGGAAGATGGCGGGCGAATGGTTGTTGCTCGTGGTGTAGACCGAACGCATCAGACAGAGGTCGTCTACTTTTTGCGCCAGGCGCGGGTAAAGCTCCGAAACCTCGGTCCCGCAACTGCCATGTTTTTTGAATCTGTACGGCGAAGCCATCAGATTGCCCGGGTTGCCGAAGAAGACGTCGACTTTCCCTTTGTTCATTGGCTTGCCGTGGCGCCGCGTCAGCTCGGGTTTGGGATCGAAGGTGTCCACGTGGCTCACCCCTCCGTACATGAAAAGGAAGATCACCGATTTGGCCTTGGCCGGAAACATCGGCGGTTTGGCCCCGAGAGGGTTGGCGCGCTTCCGTTGCGGTTCTGCGGCTAGCAGATTGTCCCGATCGAGCAGCGCCGTGAGCGCCAGGCCGGAAAATCCCGCGCCGGCGTGAAAGATCAGCTCGCGGCGCGTCATTGTTCTTGGTTGGAGAATTGGCATTCTGTTTTCGGTAATCGGCATAATCAATTCCTCCACATCTCAATCCACGTAAACGAACTCATTCAGATTGATAATCGCATGACAAAAATCGCGCAGGGCCGACTCCTCAGGCTTTTCATCTTTGCGCCGCGCGAATCCCTCGGCCTGCGATTTCAAAAACGACAGCGACCATTCAATTTCCTTCGCGTTCGGCGGCCGGTTCAAAGCGATCTCGAACGCCCGGACGACCTGAGCGCGTTTATCCGCGCCAGCCTCTTTCGCAACCCGCTCGGCGAAAAAAAACGCCTGCTGCAGCACGAATTCATTGTTCATCAACGCCAGGGCCTGCGGCGAGACGGTCGAGACCGCGCGCGTCGGGCCCGAGACGACGGTCGCCGGGCAATCGAACACCTCGATCAGCGGCAGCAGGACCGAGCGTTTGACGAAGATGTAGACGCTCCGCCGCCACGTGCTTTGATCGTCCTTCGCGTCGAGCGGCCAGCGCGGGCGCGAGCCGGTATTAATCACGTCGGGATCGATGCGCGGGAATATGCCGGGGCCGAACATCTCCCGGTTCAACTTTCCGCTGACCGCGAGGATTCCGTCGCGAAGGGGCTCGGCTTCGAGACGGCGCGGGTTCATTCTCCATAGCAGGCGGTTCTCGGGATCTTTGGCCGAGGCCTGTTCGTTGAATTGGCTCGATTGCCGATAGGTGTTCGAGAGCAGAATCAAACGATGCATCGCTTTCCAACGCCAGCCTGCGGATTGCAGGGCATTCAATTGCGGATTGCGGATTGCGGATTGCGGATTCGCCCCGTCGCCCCGTCGCCCCGTCACACTGTCGTTCGCATTCCGAGTCGGACGCATAAATTCCACAGCGAGCCAGTCGAGCAGTTCGGGGTGGCTCGGGCGATCTCCCGTAGCGCCGAAATCGCTCGGCGTCCTTACGAGGCCTTTTCCGAAATGGTATTGCCAGATGCGGTTGACCGCCACGCGCGCGGTCAGCGGGTTGTCTGCGCTCGCGATCCATTCTGCCAATTGGCGGCGGCGATTTTTCGGATCGAGGTTGGCGTCGCCCGCCAGGACTTGCGGCAATCCGGGCTGAACCTCTTCGCCCTTGTTCCGCCAATCGCCGCGTTTGAGCAGATAGGCTTGGCCCGGATCACGCTTGTCCGTGACGCCCATCGCCGCTGTCGGCGGTTTCGGTCGCGTCATGTTGATTTTGTCTATCTCGTTTTGAATCTCCTTGCGCGCTTTCAAATCTTCAGGAGAAAGAAGGGCTTCGATCTCTTCGTTTTGCAGTTTGACGTCTCTGGCGAAGCGTTTGGCGGTCTCTTCGCGGTATTGCTCTTTGGTCTTGCCCTCGAAACCGCTCGACATCTCGGCCAACTGAACGTGGAATTCGACCTTTTCATTGAGCAACCTCTCTCGCGCCGGCTTTTCGATCTCGGCGATCTTCTGCATGTACGGCCTGGCCAGATCGTCGATCTCTTTGTTGCGCGCCTTGAGAGCCGCCTCTTCCTCTTTTGAAACCATGACGGCCTCCGTCTTTTGGAACGGGAAGAAAATGGCCTGCATCCGGTAATAATCACGCTGCGGGATCGGGTCGTATTTGTGATCGTGACAACGCGCGCAGCCCACGGTCAGGCCAAGGAAGACAGCAGAGGTCGTCGTAACCATGTCGTCGAGTTCGTCCATCCGCGTCTCTTCGTTGTCCGCGTTGTCGACCGTCGGTCCGTTACGGACGAAGCCGGTCGGGATCAGCGCTTCGGGCTTGACTTCCGCGACGCTGTCGTCGAATTGGTCAGCGGCGAGTTGCTCGATGATGAATCGGTTGTAGGGCTTGTCTTCGTTGAAGGATTTGATCACGTAATCGCGGTATCGCCAGGCATGCGGCCGGTCGTAGTCAAACTCGTAGCCTCCGCTGTCGGCGTACCGCGCCAGGTCGAGCCAATGCCGCCCCCAGCGCTCGCCGTAATGCGGGCTGGCCAGCAGGCGATCGACGACCTTCGCATACGCCGCTTCGGACGGGTTCTTCAAAAACTCCGCCGTTTCTTCGGGCGAAGGCGGCAGGCCAATGAGATCGAAATAGACCCGGCGCAACAACTCGCGTGGCGAGGCCGCGGGGTTTGGCTTTAGACCGTTCTGTTCGAGCTTGCTCAAAACGAACGAGTCAATTTCGTTCCGCGCCCAACGGCGGTCTTTCGTCTTCGGCAAAGCGGGACGGACGGGTTTGATGAACGACCAGAATTGGCGGTCTTTTTCAGTGATTGAATACCCGGGCTGGCGCGTGGGAATTGTTTCAGCCGCCATCGCGGCCTTCGGCGCAAGTCCGTTGATCCATTGCGCGATAACAGCGACCTCGGCGTCGCCGAGTTTGTCCATCCCCATCGGCATCGCCGGTTCTTGTTTGTGGGAGATCAATCGATAAAGCAGGCTATTCTCCGCGTCGCCAGGAACGACGGCCGGTCCTCGCGCGCCGCCTTTCAAGATCGACGTCTCGCCGCGCAGGTCCAGCCCCGAACGCTGGACGCGCGCGCCATGGCACATTACGCAGTTCTGCTCCAGTATTGGCGCGACCTTCTCCTTGAAGAAATCCGAATCTGACGCGGCCATGCTTCGATGCTGCGACACAAACGCCGCGCCAATCGCACAGAGCGCAAGAAGCCTGCAAGCCCTGTCGGTCAAACTCCGATTCCTCATTTATTCTCCTCCCAGATCATCGTTCAGATTCAATCGTCCCTGACGCGGCGGGAATATGCATCCACGGCCTACCATGCGTTAATGGTTTTTGAGTTCAAACGCCATAAACGCAGGACTAAACGCAAGGCGCCGCTACGCGACGGGAATAATGCCATCACGGGTTTTTTTGCGCGGTTCGGGATTAGTACAAGCTGCCGCTTACCACTTGCTGAGACGTGATTCACGACCCCATGGTTTCTATCGCTCTTGATTATGTTCGCGCAGGATGCGGGGATCGAGGATCGAGAATCGCCCTAGGCGCGATGGCGCGATCTTCAATCCTCAATCTTCGATCCTTGATCCTCGTGATCGATTTGCGCCATCAAAGTTTCTTGAGAATGCCCTTCCATCGCTCCCAGGCTTGATTGCGCGCCCACTTATTGGCCTCGTTGAGATTAGCGGGGTCTTCGCCTGCGCGCATAAAGCCATGTCCGGCCCCTTCGTAGACGACGGGGTCGAACTTCTTGCCGGCCTCTTTCATCAGCGCCCGGGTCTTGGGGATCGTCGCGTTGACGCGCTCGTCGGCGCCGCCGTAGAAGCCGTAGACCGGAGCGTTGATCCTCGCAACGTCTTCTTTTTTATCCGGCCCGGAGCCGTAGAATACGAAGGCCGCGACCAGATTGGGGCGCATTGTCGCAAAGCGAAAAGCCTGCGAGCCGCCATAGCAGAAACCCGCGACCGCGACATTGCCATTGGCTGCGGGCAATTTGGAAACGTAGTCGGCCACGGAGTTCAGGTCGGCGGCGATCTGGTCGGGGGGCAGGGCGCTGATGACCTGGCCGATGGCGCTGCGATCGGCGAAATCGGCGGTCCCGCCGCCTTTTGGCCCCCGGCCCGAGAGCAGGTCAGGGGCAATGGCTATGTAGCCGGCTTCGGCGAGTTGATCGGCCAAGCTGCGCACCCAATCGGTCAGCCCCATGATTTCGTGGATGACGACGATCGACGTGGCTTTACCCTTGACCTCCGGGTAGACGAGAAAGGCGTTGACTGTCCGTTCGCCGCTCTTGACCAAGACCCATTCCTGATGGCGCGGCGATTTGTCCGCGCGTTGTTTGGCCCAATCCTGTTCGGGCGCGTCGAAAGCTTGGCTGCCGGTGTGATGATGGAGGGCAGGCGTGTCCTGCGCGGATGCGGAAATGGCGGCCAGCGACAGCGCCGCAATAATGACAAACGCTGTTCTCATAGTGTTCCTCCGAATATCGTTCGTAGCCCCCCTTGCGGCAGGAAGGGCTTCGGCGTCGAGCCTTTCCTGCCGCAAGGGGGGGACTACGAACGATTCATTTGATGGAAAATCCTGGTTGGTTTTCGAGCCTAAATTTTGCCGCGCCGCCGGATGGAATCAAGGCTCCACGGGCCACCTCCAGCGGCCGACATGTAGAGAAATACGAAGCAGTAGAACGCAGCCAGTTCCCCTCGATTCTGTAGCGTCCAGAATCCCCGGGGCGCATGCACTTGAAAGTAAGCCACCGCCATCATTCCCGAAAGTATGAAGGCCACCGGGCGGGTGAAGAGGCCGAAAAGAAGGAGCAACCCGCCGAAGAATTCCAGCGCTCCTGCGACCCACGCCTGAGTAAGGAAGAGTGGCGTCCCGCCTGGAATGCCTCCAAAAAAGCCGAAGAGCTTCTGCGCTCCGTGTTGCATGAAGAGAAAAGCCGCAACGACCCGCAGGATGCTGAGCAGACGCGGCGTCCATTCGCGCCAACGCGAATCCACTTTAGCCATATAGATCTCCAAGTTTTTTCTCAGTTATTAGGACAAGTGACTGTTGATCGTAATAAGAATGTGGCGAGTCTGCTACATGACGTCGCGTAACGCAATGGCTATGGCATAATGCGCGCTGATCGAGATGATCCTACCAATTCCCAATGGAGGCTATGTGAAAACTCTTCTACGACTCTTTCCCGTTTATTTCCTGATGGCGGTCGTCAGCGCGCCGCTATCGGTCTACGCGCAGACGAAGCTGCTGCGGTTTCCGGACATTCACGGCGATAAGGTGGTCTTCACCTACGGCGGCGATCTGTGGGTCGCCTCGACTTCCGGCGGCGTCGCCACGAGGCTGACGGCGCATCCAGGCGTCGAGGTCTTCGCCAAATTCTCGCCCGACGGCAAGTGGATCGCCTTCACCGGACAGTACGACGGCGACGAGCAGGTTTACGTCATCCCCTCAACGGGAGGCGAGCCGAGGCAATTGACCTTCTACCCGGCTCGCGGGCCGCTCACTCCGCGCTGGGGCTACGACAATCAGGTCTACGGCTGGACGAATGACGGCAAAGCCGTGCTCTTCCGCTCGCTCCGCGATTCATGGGCGCTGCCAATTTCGAAGCTCTACACCGTGGCGCTGGAAGGCGGCGCCGCCGAAGCCTTGCCTATGCCGGAATCGGGCGCGGGCGATTACTCGCCGGACGGCATGAAGATAGTCTACTCGCCGCGCTCGCGCGACTTCCGCTCGGAGAAGCGTTACAGCGGCGGCCAGGCCAACGACCTGTTCATCTTCGACCTGAAGACCAACGACGCCCGCCGCATCACCGACAGCCCGCGCGCCGATCGCGACCCGATGTGGATCGGCAATACGATCTATTTCAATTCCGACCGCGACGGCCATTTCAACCTCTATGCCTACGACGTGTCCAAAGGCTCGACCGCGCAGTTGACGATGAACAAAGTATGGGACGTGCGCTGGCCGTCGAGCGACAATCAGGGGCGCATAGTTTATGAGCTGGACGGCGAGCTGCAAATCTTCGACACGAAGTCGAAGAAAGTCTCGCCACTCTCGATCAATGTGCCCGACGACGGCCTCAACCGCCGTCCGAGCCGCGTGAACGCTTCAAACCTAATCTCCAGCTTTTCGCTCAGCCCGAAGGGCGAGCGCGCGCTGTTCGCCGCGCGCGGCGACGTCTTCACCGCGCCGATTGAAAAAGGCGCGCCGCGCAACCTGACCAATTCTTCCGGCGCGCACGACAAGTGGCCGCGATGGTCTCCCGACGGTTCGAGGATCGCTTTCATTTCAGACCGCACGGGCGAAGAAGAGGTCTGGGTCGTCGCGCAGGACGGGGCGAAGCCCGCCGAGCAGTTGACGAGCGGAGGCCGGGCGATGCGCTACGCGCCCGAATGGTCGCCCGACGGCAAATACATCGCCTTCGGCGACAAGGACGGCAAGGTCTGGGCGCTGACCGTAGCGGATAAAAAGCTGATCGAGGTCGCCTATTCAAAGCGGGGGCAGGTTCAAGATTACACCTGGTCGCCCAAAGGCAATTACCTGGCCTTCACCATGCAGGACGACATGACGGCCTCGTCGATCTACGTCTGGTCGTCAAAGGACAACCAGTTGCGGCGCGTGACGACGGCGACGTTCAGCGAATTCAACCCCGCATGGGACCCGCAGGGCAATTACCTCTTCTACCTCAGCGGGCGCGAGTTCGCGCCGCTCATCTCGAACGTCGAATTCAATTACGCCGCCAATAAAGACACCGGCGTCTTCGCCATCGCGCTCCGCAAGGACGTGAAACATCCATTCCCCGCCGAGAGTGACGAGGTGACTATTACGAAAGAAGGCGCGAAAGATAGCGAGCAGAAGAAGCCTGAGGAAGCCAAGCCTTCGGCCGACATGACGATCGATTTCGACGGCATAGAATCACGGGCTGCGCGCGCGCCGATCGAGCCGAACAACTACGTCGGATTGGAGGCTGTGGGGGGCTACCTGTTTTACGTGGTCGTCCCGGCGTTCTACTACGGCCGGCAGGGTGACGCGCCGCCCTCGCTGCGCATCTACTCAATCAAGGATCGCAAGGAGACGACGCTGGCCGACGGCATAGCCGGCTACGCGCTCTCGGCCGACGGGGCGAAGCTGCTCATCAGGCAGGGACCGGGCTTCGCGCTGATGGACGCAAACCCGCAAGGCGACAAGGCGAAGAAGGCGGTCTCGACCGCGAACCTGTTCGTCGACCGCGTCCCGGCGGAAGAATGGGCGCAAATTTTCGGCGAGGTCTGGCGGCGCTATCGAGACTTCTTCTACGTGGCGAACATGCATGGTTACGACTGGGAGGCGTTGCGCAAACAGTACGAGCCGCTGCTCAAATACGTCGCGCACCGCTCCGATCTGAATTACGTCATCAGCGAGATGATCTCCGAACTGGCGGTGCAGCACGCTTACATCGAGGGCGGAGATTTCAACATCCCGCCGCGCCCGCGCGTGGCCCTGCCCGGCGCGCGCTTCAGTCTCAACCGCGAAGCCGGCCGCTACCAGATCGCGAAGATTTTCCGGGGCCAGAACGAAGAGGAGATCTATCGTTCGCCGCTCACCGAAGTGGGCGTTGACGTGAAGGTGGGCGATTACGTGCTGGCGATCAACGGCGAAGAATTGAAGCCGGATGACGATCCGTACCGGCTGCTGCGCAACAAGACCGACGCGCCGGTTCAACTAACCGTCAACAGCCGCCCGACGACGGAAGGCGCGCGCGTGGTTTCGTACCGCCCCGTGACCGATGAGCAGAACCTGATTTACCTTGACTGGGTGACCGGCAATATGGCGATGGTGGACAGGCTTTCCGGCGGAAAACTCGGCTACATCCACATCCCCGACATGGGCGCGAACGGCATCCGCGAGTTCATCAAATGGTATTACCCGCAATTCGGCAAGAGTGGGCTGATCGTCGACGCGCGCGCCAACGGTGGCGGCAACGTGTCGAGGATGATCATCGAACGGCTGCGCCGCAAACTGCTCGCCGCGCAGTTCGACCGCACGAGCGAATTTCCGGCCCCGTACCCCGACGGAGTCTTCGTCGGCCCGATGGCCTGCCTGCTGAACGAGAATTCGGCCTCGGACGGCGACATCTTTCCGGCGATGTTCCGCGAAGCCGGACTCGGCCCGCTCATCGGCAAACGCTCGTGGGGCGGCGTGGTCGGCATTACCAATCAAGGGACATTGATTGATGGTGGCGCGGTATTCGTGCCCGAATTCGGCTTCGTCAACGCCAAAGGCGAATGGGTGATCGAAGGTCACGGGGTCGACCCTGACATCGAGGTCGAAAACGACCCGAGGTCGGTCATTGAAGGCAAAGACTCGCAGCTCGAACGCGCCGTCACCGAAGTAATGAACCGGCTGAAGGCGCAGCCTATGGCGCTACCCTCCCGCCCACCCGCGCCTGTCAAAACCAAGTAGGACATATGTTCCCCTGGGGGCGCTATGAATGACGCTTATAAGACTTGTGAAACCTATAAGCCCAATTTATTTATAATGATAGCGCTCCCAGGGGACAATTTTTATTTCCAACCGACAAATCCGAATCCAAATACGAATCGTAATTAACAAAGAACTATGGTTTAGCGCCCCGCTCGACTGACTTGCCCAACTCACAACAGGACGGTAGTGACAGCTTAAATAGTGGCTGTCTTGTGTGTTCGCCCACTACCTCACGAGTGACAGAGCGTCCAGTTCTGACCTTCATTTAATAAAGCTCCCGAAAACCGGTGGAGAAGTCTCTTCGCCGACAGTGTGGATTTTTGTCTTCAAACGCCTGCGGCGAATGAACGACCCTATCTCTTTATATGAGCGTCGCTCATGACATGAACGACTCTCATGAAGGTCCTCTTGACCAATCAAACCCTCTTACAATCTGGGAAAGGGCAAAAAGGTATGAAAATGAAAAGATCGAATATGAATAAGGCAATTGCCACTCTAACAATTACTTCGCTAGCTTTGGCCGCCATGTTGACTTACGGTCTGATGGGCGGGCATACGACCAGCGCTAAAAGCGCTTACAGTCCATCCAACTTATCCGCGGCCCCGGCTGCGATTTCAACGGCGGCCACCGCCGTGCAAACCACCACCAGCGGCATCGTTCTGCCGAAAACCCCCGTTTACGCTCTCAACGCCGATAACGTTATTTCCGTTCTCGTGCCTGGCACGACCAGCTTTGTCCGTTTGGTTCGCGTCACACAAACTAATGGTAATTTGATCGGAATCGATTTCCGGGTGGCTGACGGGAAAAACACCTCTATTTACGCTTTGACCGACGTCGGCTCTATCTACACCATTAACCTGACCGCCAGTGGGTTGGGCGCCGCTACTCTGGTGAGTAACCAGACGACCCGTTTTCCTTCAGGGGTTCAGTCGACGTTTGATTTCAACGCGGTGCTCAACGCGATCCGCGAAATTGGAAGCGACACCTCGAATTACGCGGTCGTCAATTCGGGGGGCAACCTGAACACGACGGCTGTCCAAACCTCCCTTACCTACGGTACGGGTGATGTCAACGCAGGAAAAAGACCGCACGTTTCCGCGGGCGCATATGACACCAACGTCGTCGGCGCGACGACCACTCGGTACTACGCCATTGATTACGACCTCGACACGTTTCTAACGATCCAACCGGCCACTGCCGGCGGCAGTTCGAACACGGGCGGAGGCGTTTTGCAAACACTTGGCAATCTCGTCAATACCGCGGGCCAACGGGTCAACGTCAGCTCGACTGGTGATGTTGACATCTACACTCTCAGCACCGGGCGTAATAATCTTGTCGGGGTTAGTGGCCGGACGTTTTTCACCATTGATCTGACCAAGGTCAATCCGAATGTGCCGGCTGGTAGCGTGACAAACATTGTCACCAATTCTATCACAATGCCCAATGACTCGAATGAAATGATCGACATCGCCGCAGCCCCGACGTCCTATGAGGCGGAAAACGGTACGCAGGCCGGCGGGAACATCGTTGAGGCAACTAACCTCGGGTTCAGCGGGACCGGTTATGCGAATTTCACTGACAACGTCGCTGGCGGCAATACTACAATTCAAGTGAATCAGTCCGGGGCTCAGACGCTTATATTCCGCTACGCCAACGGCGGCGCGGTTAACCGTCCCTGCACCATAGCGGTCAATGGAACCGTCGTAGGGACAGTGGCCTTCCCGCCGACCGGAAGCTTTACGACCTACAAGACGGTTACGCTGCCCGTTACTCTTCCTACCAGCTCTGCGTTCAAAGCGGTGAAGATAACATCTACAACCGCCGCTGGTGGACCGAACCTCGATAAAATTAACGTTGAATAGCCGTTACGGCTGGTTTCAGGCGCCTGAGTAGCCACAGAGGCCACAGTGGTCACAGAGAAATAGTTGACTCCCTCAGTCCTCTCTGTGACCTCTGTGACCTCTGTGACTACTCAGGCGCTTTACTGTCCAAACTATAAGTCTAGAACTTCAGCCACCGCTTGATTGGGCGGGCGCCGGATCACATCTTCGAGAGCGCCGATCCGTTCAATTCTTCCATCGCGCATGACCGTCAAACAGTCGCCGACCGCAAGGGCATCATTTAAGCTGCGCCTGACATTGATGACGACCAGCCGCGTCTCCCGTTGGAGCGCCGGCAAATCCCGGCGCGGCGCCTTACGATTCGGCGTATCGAGCGCCGAATGACTTGAGTCTAGAATTGCAAAAAGTTGGATATTGAGGTCGCTGAGCTCAGGCGCAAAAGGTGATCGGCGGACAGCGCGTTTTCGAGAGCCTTTTTGAAAATTGAACGCCGAATGAGAGACAGATGAAAATGATGCGACGGACCCTCCATAGATCGATCCGCCGCGCCAGTTTCATTTTCGGCTGCCGGCTAGAAGTTAACGTCTCTCGCTTGAAGGCGGCACGATGCCTTTCAGCCGAAGATAGACAGACATATAGCCATACTCTTCGTTCGAGTGAGTGACCATTCCGGCGAGCATCCCGAGTTTGGAGCGTTGGCGCTGGCCAATCGAGATCATCTCGGCGGCCTTGGCGTCGGTCAGCGAATCGATGGCTTTATCGCAAATGTCGAAGGACTCTTTAAGCGAGGCGACAAGATCGGCTTTCGCGGTCTTCGACCCGGCGTTGAGCGCCTTCTGCTCGCCGTTCACCGCAGAGCAGGTTCGAGCCTGAGCGTCGGCGACGTGCCCGACCAATTCGCCGAAAGTGCGGATATCCGCCGTGGCCTTGAAGCCGTAATTCTCCTCCGGCATCTTCTCAGCCATTTTGGTGAGGTTATTCTTGATGTTGGTGTAACTCTGCTTGAGTTCCGCGCTCATTGGGTTCGCGCTCTGTGTGGGAGCGGCGGGTTGCGCCTGCTGTGCGAAAGCGCTCGCGGACGCCGCGGCCACGAAGATCGCGGCGAGGATGATGGTCGAGTAACGGTTCATATTCATCTCCTGTTCCTTATTTACTGCGTGTTAAATGTTGGCGCTCGCTACGGTTTTCACTGCTCGCTTGAGCAGCGGTTCGAGATCGTCCGCCGGCCTCATTGTCGACCGCCTGAAATCCGCGCCGTGATTCTCGAAATTGCTTGGCTTGATTTGGCGCCAGCGTACATCAACATCAAAGAGACACGCAATGCCCACGTGTAGCCGGAGCGCCCTTGAATTCGCCTGCCATAAAAACACGGCGATTGCCGCACAAACCCGGCGGCCAGCCAGCCTTCGTCCGCTTAAACTGAGGTGGCAAATTCAATCTATGCTTCGCCGCCGCCCGACTCATTTATTGGCATTGCCATTGCTCCTGAAACCAAGGACGAGCAGTACTCGAATCAATCCAACCAATCGGAGGTAACCATGAACAAACTGATAATTGTAATTCTGCTGGCCGCCATCCTGCCTTCCGCAGTCGCGGCGCAAAATAAAGAGCGCCGCGGACAAGGATATGTCTTTGTCGCTCCGACAACTTCCAACGATGGAGGCGCGGGGCTGCATTTCGGCGTGGGCGGCGAAGGTCTGGTCTACAAAGGTCTCGGCTTGGGCGCTGAAATCGGCTATCTTGCCCAGGCCCGGGAATTGAGCCGAGGCGCCGGCGTCTTATCGCCCGATGTCTCTTACCACTTCCTGAGAGCGAGCGGGTCGGGGAAATTCTCGCCGTTCGTGACCGGCGGGTATTCGCTGCTGTTCACTGGGGATGGGGCCATCAACGCAGTCAATTTAGGCGGCGGGCTGAATTGGTGGTTCAAAGACCGCATCGGATTGCGATTGGAAGTCCGAGATCACATCCCGGGGGCCGAGCCGTCGCTCCATCTAATCGGCTTCAGAATCGGACTGGCGTTCCGATGACCTTTTTGGCTTAATCAAGTGGCCTTGCCAAGTCCCCGCCCGTTATGGGATTGATTCGCCGGCAGTGATGATAGCAATTCCCTGAGCATGTCGAAGTTCACCGGTTTGACGAGATGCGCCTGGAAGCCGGCCTCCCGCGTGCGCCGACGTTCTTCCTCATGACCGTAGCCGGTCATCGCCACCAGCGTCATGCCGCTCATCGCCGGCTCCAGGCGCAATCGCCGCGCCACTTCGTAACCGTCAATCTTCGGCAGGCTGAGATCGAGAAATATCACGTCGGGCCTGAACGATCGCGCTTCTTTCAAAGCGGCCTCACCGTCATGTGCGAGCCGGACTTCGTGGCCGTAGAGCCGCAGCAGCACGGCCAGGCTCTCCGCCGAATCAACATTGTCGTCCACGACCAGCACGCGCCGCCCAGCCGTGGCGGACGACGCGGGAAGCCCTTCCGGGAGTTCCGGGGCCGGCTCGGCCGCCGGCTCGGCGAGCGCGGGCAGTCGCGTCAGGAACTCGCTGCCTTTTCCCAGCCCCGCGCTGTGGGCCTCGATCTTGCCGCCCTGCATTTCGACCAGGCGTCGCGCCAGTGTAAGCCCGATCCCAAGGCCACCCTGTGAACGATCGGCCGCGCCTTCGATCTGCTCGAACATATCGAAGACGCTCGGCAAGCGCTCCGGGGCGATGCCGATCCCGTTGTCGCGCACCCGAATTACGGCTTCTCCCCGCGTTTGTTCGACAATCAGATCGATGCGCCCGCCGTCCTCGGTGTACTTGGCCGCGTTGTTGAGCAGGTTGGAGAGCACTTGCGCCAGCCGTGCGCTGTCGGCTTCGACGCGCGCCGGGCGCTCGGGCAGAGAAACCGTCAGTGTGTGGCGATGGGCCTCGACGAGCGGGCGGCTGGTTTCGACGGCGGTGGCGACCACATCGGCCAGGTCGACAGGCGTTTTCTCCAAGCTGATCTTGCCCCGGCCGATGCGCGAAACTTCCATCAGGTCGTCCACTAGGCGGGTCATTTGATGGACTTGCCGCTCCATCACCTCCCTGGTCTGCGCAACCACCTCCGAGTCATCGCCTCGCAATGAAAGTATCTGGATGGCGTTGCTGATGGGAGCCAGCGGATTGCGCAATTCGTGGGCAAGCGTCGCCAGGAACTCATCCTTGCGGCGGTCGGCCTCCTGCAGCGCCTTGGTCTGGCGACGTAGCGACTCTTCCATCTGCTTGCGCTCGGTGACATCTATGTTAATGCCGACCCAGCGCAACGGCTTGCCCGCCTCATCGAAGAAAACCTTCCCACGAGCCTGAATCCATCGAACGCCGCCGTCGGGCCAGATTACTCGATATTCGAAGACGCCTTCTCCATCGGCGATCGCGCGCCGCAATTCCTGTTCGGCGCGCGACAGGTCTTCAGGATGCACGCATCTCGTCCAGTCCTCATATGCGCCGCCGAAACTGCCCGGCGCCAGGCCGAAGATGGCCTCGTTCTCTTCCGACCAGATGACGGCGTTGGTCCGCAAGTTCCATTCAAAGCTGCCGGCCCGCGACGCCTTTTGAGCGAGGTTCAGTCGCTCCTGATTTATGCGTAGAGCCTCGTTCGCGCGCTTCTCCTCGTCAATGTCAGTGACCAGAACGACGCCTCCGACGATATTGCCGCCGGCGTCGCTGATCGGAGCTCCACTGACGCTGACCCAGGCATTTATCCCATCGCCCCGATGATAAAGAATCTCCTGGCCGGTTACGACTTCCCCTTGGAGAGTCCTCGCCATGACCGATTCGCGACCCTCGACACGCCGCCCGTTCACATCATAATTGAGCCAGTCCCGATACGATTCAATGTCCGGCGACAAAATCACCGGGTGGCCGAGAATCCGCTCCACTTGAGGATTACCCATGATGATCCGCCCGCTGGGCGCTTCGGCCAGTATGACGCCGGCTGGAATGTGCTCGACGATGGCTTTAAAGCGCGCCTGTTCCGTCTCAACTTCTGCGATCAATCGCTCGCGCTCCGCCCTCGCACGCTCACGTTCGACGAGTTGCTCCTCCAATTCAATCTGTCTCTGTACGGCGTCCCGCGCTCTGGCCTCGACCTCCTGTCGGGCGGCGCGCATTATCATGATCAACCAGTTCAACAGCCCGCTTGTGACCAGGAACAGCGTCAAGCGCTCCCAATCCGCCGTGTCCATGCGGATGATCGAAAAGTGCTCTTCCGTGAGAAAATACTCGCTCGCCAGCCCGCTGAGCAGCGTAGCCACCAACCCAGGCCCTAAACCGCCAAACCAGGCGCTAATCACGACCGGAATGATAAATAGGGTCAGAGGGATGTTCCCGCTCAGGAGCCGGTCAAGAAATAGGCAAACAACCAATGTGACGCCGCTGCTCACAATGGCCATGCCGTAACGCGCCACCCAACTGGATGCGCGAGGAAATGTGTGAAGATACCTGTCGTAAGATAATCTCATTAGTGAATGCTCTGAACGCGTGTTATCAAGAGGCGCGTCTATCGGATTTCTATTCCGGACAACCATCTACACTAACAACAGCCCTGAAAATTGCAAATATCGATCATGTCGCGCGACGGGCGGAGGTTCGTTCCGAAACGCGATCTGTAACCGCCGCCCCCGCCGTCGCCGCGCCGCGCGTCGATTTTTCCGTTGACTTATAACTACAGTTGTAGTTAATATGGCCTCAGTTGTAGTTACATCTCTCCAAGTAGCCGCCGGCCTAGGCCGGCGGCTACTTGGAGAGTTTTCCGAGGAGGCTGAAAGTGACGCGCAAAAGACCGATCAAACTGACGAGATTCGAGATGGAGATCATGGACGCGTTGTGGGAATTGGGCAGCGGCTCGATCCGCGAGGTTCATGAGAGCCTGCCGGAGAAGCGCCGCCCGGCCTACACTACTGTGCAGACGATCATCCGCCGCCTGGAGGAGAAGGGCGCGGTGCGGCAGACCAAACAGGTCGGCCACGCGCACATCTTCGAGCCGACGTTCACGCGCGAGGCGGCGCACAGGCGGTTGATTGACGATCTGCTCGATCTTTTCGGCGGCTCCGCCCGCCCGCTGATGACGCATCTGGCCGAAGCCGGCAAACTGACGTTGGAAGACGTGAAGGAGCTGGAGGGCTTGCTTGCTGAACGCGAGGGACAGCAACCCGCGCAAAACGCGAAGCGCAAGAACCGAACGCGTAAGTAGGGGGGTAGGGAGTGGGGAGTGGGGAATGAGGTCAAAGAAGTTATTTCCTGACCTCTCATTCCCCACTCCCTACAATCCGCAAGGGAGCGATGAACTATGACATCCCATCAATTGCTGGCCGAGTGGTCGCAGTGGCTCTGGCCGGTTTTCGCGAATCATCTCTGGCAGGCGACGCTCCTGGCGGGCGCCGTGTGGATCGCCGCCTGTTGGCTGGGGCAGGCGAGGACGCGCCACATCGTCTGGCTGATGGCTTTCGCGAAATTCCTTTTGCCGTCGGCGATGTTGTTCCTACTGGCGCGGGAACTCGGACTGAATCTTCCGTGGCCCGCGCGGACGGAAACGATCGCGGCGGACGCCGAAGTCCTGCTCCAGATCGCGGAGCCCGTAGCGCAGGTTCCTCAGTCGGACGCCAGCGCGGGCCATAACGAGGTCTACTGCGTTTTGACGGCGCTGTGGCTGATCGGAATCGCGCTCTGTTTCGCGCGCTGGGGATGGCGACGACGGCGGTTGGCGGCGGTCGCGTTCGCGGGCGAGAAGGTCGAGACCGGGCGCGAGGCCGAAATGCTCGAAGACTTGAAATTTCGCCTGAACGTGAGTCGCCGGGTCGAACTGGTCGTCTCTCCGAGGTTTGCGGGGCCCGGGGTGTGGCGCGCGCTGCGCCCTCTAATCATGCTGCCGCGAGGCCTTGCCGAACGGCTGAGCGACGACGAGCTTGAATCGGTGTTGAAGCACGAGCTGTTTCATGTCAAACGCTTCGACAATCTGTTCGGCTCATTGCAAATGTTCGTCTGTTGCCTCTTCTGGTTTCATCCACTCGTCTGGCTGATTGATCGAAGATTGGTCGAAGGACGCGAGTTGATGTGCGACGAGCGAGTCATTCTCTCGGGGGCCGCGCCCGAAGCTTACGCGGCGAGTTTGTGGAAGGTCGTTCAATTCGGTTTCGGTTGGCCCGTCGATGGCGTTTCGCGCGCCACCGGGTCGAATTTAAAACGGAGGATCAAACTTATGTTGAATGTCAATCACCAGGCGAAATCTTCGATGGCGAACCGGCTTGTCGCCGGAGCGACGCTTTTTACTTTGTTTGTCCTGGCCGTCGCTTTGGCGGCGTTGAATCGCAGCGCCGTCAAAGTCGTGACTGCGCAGGACGAGGGACGGAAATTCGTCGCGACCGCGCCGATGGGCGCCGACAGTCTTCCCGAGATTCCGCTCGTCGTCACTGAAGCGCGGTTGTCCGTCGGCGAACCGTTGTCGGCGACGGCGGAATGGGTGGATTCGGAAGGGAGGAAAGCCGGCCCGGTTTTTCAAGACAAGAACGCCCGCTTCGTCGAAGTAGTCGTCAACGTGACGAATCAGAGCAACCGCTACATCGCGGAATTCGCCGTCGAGATGCTGAACGAGCCGTTCTGGCCGAACGATTATTACGTAATCACTTCCAAATCAGAGACATTCGGCCAGGCGCCCAAGGACCAAGCGATGGCGGATAAGGCGGGCGCCGTCGAACCGCAAGGGAGTTTCACTCTGAAGAAGACCATACTGCTGGACGAAAGGAAGGATGGCAGGGATTTGATGAACAACCTCTACGATTTCAAGGTCAGAGTCGTCGGCGTAAAATTCGATTCCGAGAAAGAGTGGCTGTGGGCGAAAGGCGCCAGAGCGCCAATAGCAGCCAACAAGGCCAATAACAAGCGGTTCCAGGCGAATCTGAGGCTTATGCTCCGGCGAGATGGGGACCCTGGAAGCCCGGCCAGCGAGCAAGCCGGTCAGATAGCGACCGAGCCGATCCAGCCAATGACCAGTTCATTGCGGCCGTCGATCTTGTATAAAGAGAAGGCTAAATACACGCAGGAGGCGAGAGACAATACGGTCGAGGGCACGGTAGTTTTGAGCGCCGTTTTCGCCGCTGATGGACAGCTCAGTGACATCAGCGTGATCAAAGGGTTGCCGCACGGCCTGACGGAAAACGCGATCATAGCGGCCAAGAAGATTCGCTTCGAGCCCGCGACGAAAAACGGCAAGGCGGTCAGCGTGCGCGGAAACCTCGAATTTACATTCAGCCTTTACAACGATCCGATCCAGCCAATGGACGCTTCACTGCGGCCGACGATCCTGTATAAGGAGCAGGCCCAATACACGCAGGAAGCGAAAGACAATAAGGTCGAAGGCAAGGTGGTTTTGAGCGTCGTTTTCGGCGCTGACGGTCAGCTCGGCGACATCAGAGTGATTCAGGGACTGCCGCACGGTTTGACCCAGAGCGCCATCGAAGCGGCAAGTAAGATTCGCTTTGAACCCGCTATGAAAGACGGCCGGGCAGTCGGCGTGCGCGGGAACCTCGAATTTGCTTTCAACCTCGACAAATAGACGGTAAAGACGACCATTCGTGGCGCAATCATACGGCGCGCGGTTCAGGCGAATCGAAATCGCGGAACGCGCGCCGTTAATTCCAATAAGCCCGATGCCCGCTTCCCTTATCTCCGAGCGATAAGCGCGGCATTGCTCAGCCAATTCCCGGAAAAGCTCTTCTGCAGATTTTCTCAGGCCCCGCTCCTTGTGAAATGTAGAGCGAACTGTCCAGTTTGCCCTTATCTCTCCGACAATCCGGTTGCGTAATCGAGGGTGAATTGGACAGTCCGCTTTACTATTTGCCACGATTTTCAGTCGTAGGAAGGCGCCTTTCCTATCGCGGGAGCGCCTGAGACCAACGGAGATGATATAATTCGCGGGCCCCCCGAGCGATGCAGGAAGACGTTTTATGATCAGAGAAAAAATTCCCACGATCGGACGCATAGGCTCACTGCTGGTATTGATAGTCGCGGTATTCGTCATCGTGACCGCATTTATTCGCGCCCGCAGGCAGCCGCATTACCCCGATTTTGAAAAAGGGCCGCCGGTGTTGCCCGGCACAGTGGTCTCAATCATCGAGGGCTACAAATTCGTCAAGTCGGACCCGAAGACCGGGCGCGAGACGTTGCGGATGCTGGCGGCGAAAGATATCGCATACGAGGACGGGCATCACGATCTTGAGAAGGTCGACCTGACGGCCTTCGACATCGAGCAGGGCAAGAGCCTGCGTGTAGTCTCCGATCGCGGCGTTTATCTGCGCGACCAGAGCCAGGTTACATTCACGGGGAACGTCAAAGTGAGGAGCAGCGACGGCCTCGAGGTCACCTCCGAATCGATCACTTACGAACAGCAGAGCGAAATAGCCCACACCGAAATTCCAGTGCAGTTTCGCCACGGGGAAATCAGCGGATCGTCGGTCGGCGCCACGCTGCGCGCCAAAGACCATGTCCTGACCCTGGCTCAAAGCGCGCACGTCGTCAGCGCCGACCCCGACCCGAACAAGAAGGGAGCGCCGGTTGAGATTAACGGTGACCGCGCGGAGTACATCGAGAAAGACGGGACGGTGAAGTTCGAGGGCAATGTCAATGTCACGCAGGGCGAGCGATGGGGGCGCGCCGATCTGGCCACGGGCTTCGTCAATCCGCAGACGAAGAAGATCGAACGCATAGAGGCGCGCGGTAACTCGAGGCTGGAAACGCGGGAGAAGGGCAAGGCTTCGGAGGCGCAATCGCGCGATATGGATTTCTTCTTCGATGAAGAGCGGCGGTTGAAGAACTCCGCCGCTTACGGCGGCGCGCGCGTTCGATCGCTCGAACCGGATTCGCCGCGCGAGATCACCGCCGAGCGGATCGACATCACCTACAAACCGAACGAGAAGAGCAGCGACATTCAATTGATCAGCACGCAGGGGCGGACAGTGATGAAGCTGGAGGCGGTCTTAAACTCGGCGAAGGAGGGGAACTGGTCGGAGCGGGTGGTCGAAGCCGACGCCATGCAGGCCAGTTTCCGCGATGACGGCAAGAATCTGTCGCGCGCCGAAGCCACCGGCGCCGCCGTCCTGACCGTCACGCCGAAGCGGGTCCGTGACCAGGGCGCCCGCGCCGAAAAGAAGACGCTGCGCGCGCCGAAGTTCACCGCCGATTTCTTCGAGACCGACAACGCGATCAAAACCTTCGTCGCCGAACCGAACGGCGTCGCCGAATTCGATCCGATGCAACCCGAGAGTAAAGGAAAAGACGCCCCGGGCAAGCGATTGAAGAAGACTCTGAGCGGAAAGAAGATGACCGCCAACTTCAGCCAGCAGACTCAGGACGTGGTCGATCTGACCGTCGACGGCGACGCGAAGATGACCGAGGGCGATCGCGTGGCCGTCGCCGCGCGCGGGGTCTATACCGCGTCGAATTCGACCGTGGCGATGCGCGGGAAGCCGCAGTTATGGGATCCGTCGCTGCGCGCCAGCGCCGATGAGATCGACGCCAACGTCGAGACCAGCGAGAGCGAGTTGCGCGGACACGCGCGCACGACGTATTTCAGCAAAGACTCGACGGGCGGGGCCGCGCCGTTTAAAAACAGGAAGCAGCCGGTGACGATCGCCTCGGATCGCGCAATGGTGAAGCACAACGAGGGCGCGGCGCGTTATATCGGCGACGCGCGCGCGTGGCAGGGCGATGATTTCGTCCGCGCCGAATACATTGAACTCGACAAGGGCGAACGCGTCATGACGGCCTGGAACAACGCGCGATCGGCTTTCTACGATTTCGAGCGCGAGGTCGAGAAGGGGCGCAAAGAAATCGTACCGGTCTTCGCCTCTTCCGACCGGATCGTGTACACCGACGCGACCCGCACCGCGCATTATGAGGGCTCGGTGAAGATTCGTCAGGGCACCGACCAGATCGACTCGCTGACGGCCGACGCGGTAATGGATGAAGAGAACAAATTAGTCTCTCTAACCGCGTCGAAAAACGTGGTGATGACCCAACCCGCGCGCCGCGCGACAGGGGACCAGGTCGTTTACACGGCCGCGACCGACACCGCGATACTCACCGGAAACGTCGCCGTCGTCGAGGATCACGAGCGCGACGCGGTGACGAAAAGCCCAAAATTGACTTTGCATTTACGCGATGCTAGGATCGAAGCTAATGATGACAACAATGTTGGAAGCGGCGCTAAGAGGCGTGTGAAGACCACGCATCGAATCCAAAATTGAGTTGCGGCGACGTCAAAGAGAACCGAGACTGGTGTCGGGCCGAATTTCAAGCCTTGAAGTTAAATCGAGAGACGGTCAGTGGCTTAAGCTTGATAAGGAAGTTGACGGAGGGGTTTCTTGAAAGGGCGCGAGAAGCACAAGGCGCGAAAAGCCGCAAACAATGATGCGGCTGGCGCGGCCAAGGCGGCCGGGTCGGCCAAGTCGAGAGGATCGGCAGTGATGGTAAGCGAGGTTCTTGATCGTCAGATCAGAGGAGCCAAGCTCAACGATCTCGAGAGAGGGTCGAAGTCAGATAGCGCGGCTTTGCGTGCTGACGGCTTGAGAAAATCATATCGCCGGCGCTGCGTCGTCAACGATGTTTCCATCGAAGTTCGTCCCGGCGAGATCGTCGGATTGCTCGGCCCAAACGGAGCGGGAAAGACCACGACGTTTTACATGGTAGTCGGGTTGGAAGAGCCGGATGAAGGCGGCGTTTGGCTCGGCGAAGAGAGTATTACAAAGTTGCCGCTCTACAAGCGCGCGCGCCTCGGAATCAGCTATCTTCCTCAGGAGGCTTCGGTCTTTCGCAAACTCACTGTCGAGCAGAACATTCTGGCCATACTCGAAACGCTGCCGATGACCCGGGCCGAGCGCCACGACCGGATGGAAGAATTGATCGAAGAGTTCCGGTTGAGTCACGTCAGGAAGAATAAGGGTTACGCGCTGTCGGGAGGCGAGCGTCGCCGGACTGAGATCGCGCGGATGTTGACTATCGAACCGAAATATATTTTGCTCGACGAGCCGTTTGCGGGAATAGACCCGATTGCGATAGATGATATACAGCAGATCATCGCGCGGTTGCGTTCGCGCGGGATCGGCGTTCTGATTACGGATCATAATGTGCGCGAAGCGTTAGAGATTACAGATCGCGCCTATATTATCAGCGACGGCAAACTCTTTCGGTCGGGAACGCCGCAAGAGTTGACCGGCG
>DASTMP010000342.1:0-10544 GCA_035714085.1 Blastocatellia bacterium | reverse complement strand
GCCAAAAACTTCTTCACCATGCCGAGATCGCTGTTCGGATCATCCACGTATTTTTCCTTCCAGGCTTTTTCGATGGCCTGTTTCTGCTTGTCGGTCATATGCCAAGAGAGCGGCACGTCGTCGTAACTCGGGTATTCGAAGGTGGCCAGTTCGATATCCACTTTGCGTCCGGCGCGCTCCCGCCAGCGTTTTTGCAACAAGTCGAATTCGACGTTGCCGTGCGAAAGCTGTCCCGCGCCTCGCACCTTATCGAGCGCGATGATCGGCACCCCCATCTGGTATAAGAATCCACGGTTGCGCTGCGGGCTTCGATCCGGCTCATTCACAACGGGTATGCTGTGAATGCGGATGACCATCAATTCGGTGACATCGACCTCCGGCTTGTCCAATTCGTTGTCGAGACATTCGATCAGCGCGGTCACACCGTAGTTGTCGTAATAGCCGCCGTCAACCACGTGGTATTCGGCTTCCGACCAATCTCTTTTGCCGTCGCGGTGAGCGCGAGCCGCCGGCGTAACGTACGGGAACGTGGCCGACATCCGAACGGCGCTGGTCACCGGAGTGTCGTACCCCTCATAGAGTCTATCGAAGACCTTTGCGACGCTCAGGTTCTTATCGTGCTCGATGGTCGAAAAGAGCAGCGGGCGCCCGCTGTCGACCATCGTCGCGTTGAAAACCACACCGGGACGTTTGCCCTCCACCGTGTCGAGCTTCCATTGGCCGAGCCGGGCTGTCAGATCAACGCCCCGCTGCCATTCGAATTCCAGGGCGCGGGCACGGTCAGTCCTCCGGAAAAATGAAACCCTGGAAAGAAACGGCGCCGCCGTACGCAAGAAATCCGAATAGACCAATCCCCACGCCACGCCGTCGAGGCTCGAACGTTCGGCCAGCTTGACGATTTGCCCCAGCGCGTTATTGTCCGGCAATTCGCCTGCCTTCGCGCCGTACTTGCCGTAGGCGTTGGCGAAATACATCGTGCCGACGCTGCCGCCAGAAACCGCGCTGATCACCCGGATCGAGCGGGCGAAACTGCTTTTGCCGCAATCGCCTCCGCTGCGGCAAGCTTCTTCGATTCCCGTCAGCACGCGCGCGCTCCAGGCCGCAGCCTGAATGCCGCCGCCGTTGGCCGCGACCAGAATCACCTTTGCGCCCTTGCGCGGCGCGAGCAAATTCTGCGGCTTGATTTCGGCGCCGGCGCCCTTCGGATAAATAAAGTAGTAACTGTCGGTCTGCGGGAAGAATATTGAGATGAGTCCCATCAGGATCAAAATCGAAATCAATACTGGAATGCGGTAGCGGTCAAGGAAGAAGGCGGCGCCCGACAATCCCCAGTTGAGCATCGTCACCAGCAACAGCAATCCGGCCAGAGACGGCGCCCTGAGCGGGCTCAACCATGGCGAAGTCATCACGCCGAGAGCGGCGTAGACCGTCATAAAGGTCGCCAACATAGCCAGCGCCCCGCCGTGGCCAGGAAGCACCGGGAATCGGCCCTGGAGATGGCCTTCGTAATCGATATAGCCGCGACCTGAGTATTGCGGGATCTTCATCACCCGCTTCGCCAGCCAGCCCGGCGGGCGGACCGCAGGCCCCGCTTCGCTGAGCGGCCGAATAATGTCGCCGGTCAGAAGTCGTTTGGAAGGCAGCAGCATGGCGGGCGCCTTGCGATTGGTCGCAGGGCTGTCTACCCGCCGTCGCGCCGCGTCAGCCACCCAGAGCAGGCAGTAAGCGATGATGATTCCGGGCGCGAACGCCGCGATCTTCCAAATATTGGTCGAGGGCGGCGTGTAATCCCAAAGTTCGATGGTCTCGTAAACGGCTCCGGCGGTGATCGGCGCGGCCAGCAGACCGAAGAGCAAAATATGTCGCCAACCGAGTGGGCCGATACTGGCCTGAGCGACATCAAATCGCTCGCCGCTATAGGTCAAAGTCAACCGCGCCGTGACCATCACGCTCCAGGCCGCGAGCAGAGCGGCCATCGTGACCAGCATGATCCCGACGGGACTGAGGTCGAACAGATTTTCGAGCAGCGAGCGGGCGCCCGTCAAAAACGCTGCGCACGGAATTCCGATCAGCGCCGCGACCGTCAGCAATGGGAATCGGATTAGATAGGCGTAGGTCAACCATTGAATCAATCGTTGTAAACGCGGGTAACGCTCAGGCGCCGGACTGGCAGCGCTCATATTGCCTCCTGTGGAAAATCCCTGGGTACGCGTCGCTTCCAGCACGCAGTCTTGGGCGAAAGACCTATTAATCGGAATCAGACGCCCCCGAGATGGAAACGACGCGCACCCAAGGCGATTTTCATTCTTTCATGGCGTCGCTTATTGCGACTAAATTGAAATCGCGAATAACCAGGTTGAAAAACGAGAGTAATTTACAGCAACCGCACTCGTTGCCAAAAGGCGAATCAGGCTTTACCCTTGCCGCCTGATGATTGAAGACAAGCTGAAATTATTACGCGAAAAGAACGCTGCGGCCGAAGCCGGTGGCGGCGCGAAAAGAATCGAGCGCCAGCACAAGGAAGGCAAGATGACTGCGCGCGAGCGGATCGAGTTTCTGCTCGACGACGGGACGTTCGAGGAGTTCGACAAGCTGGTCACGCACCGTTGCCTCGATTTCGGCATGGAGTCGCAACAGATTCCCGGCGACGGCTTTGTCACTGGGCACGGCCTTGTTGACGGGCGCGAGGTCTTCGTCTTCGCGCAGGACTTCACCGTCTTCGGCGGCTCGCTGTCGGAGACCAACGCGCAGAAGGTCTGCAAAATCATGGACCTGGCGATGAAGGTCGGCGCGCCGGTCATCGGTTTGAACGATTCGGGAGGCGCGCGGATTCAGGAAGGCGTGGTCTCGCTCGGCGGTTACGCCGACATCTTCCTGCGCAACACGTTGGCTTCGGGCGTTATCCCGCAAATCTCGGCGATTATGGGGCCGTGCGCGGGCGGCGCGGTCTATTCGCCCGCCATCACCGATTTCACGGTGATGGTCAAAAACACCAGTTACATGTTTATCACCGGCCCCGACGTGATAAAAACCGTCACCCACGAAGAGGTCACCAAAGAAGAGCTTGGCGGCGCGATTACTCACAACGCGACAAGCGGCGTCGCGCATTTCGCGGCTGAGAACGAAGAGGACTGTTTGCGATTGATCCGCGAGTTGTTGTCGTTCATCCCGTCGAACAACATGGACGACCCGCCGCGAATCCCCTGCGACGACCCGATCGAGAGATCCGAGGAAGGGCTCAACACGGTCGTCCCGTCAGAGTCAAACAAGCCTTACGACATCCGCCGTATCATCGAGCTTACGGTTGATGATGGTTACTTCTTCGAGATTCAGGAGCATTACGCGCGCAACATCGTCATCGGCTTCGCGCGGCTGAACGGGCAGCCGGTCGGCATCGTCGCGAATCAACCGGCTTATCTGGCCGGCGTGCTCGACATCGACGCGAGCGTGAAGGGCGCGCGGTTCGTGCGCTTCTGCGATTGTTTCAACATCCCGATCATCACCTTCGAGGACGTGCCGGGATTTCTGCCGGGAGTCAATCAGGAATACGGCGGCATCATCCGCCACGGGGCGAAACTACTTTACGCTTACGCGGAAGCGACCGTGCCCAAGATCACCGTCGTCACGCGCAAAGCCTACGGCGGCGCATATTGCGTGATGGGGTCGAAACACGTCCGCACGGACATCAATTTCGCTTATCCGACGGCCGAGATCGCCGTGATGGGCGCCGAAGGAGCCGTGGGAATTCTTTACCGCCGCGAGATCGAAAGCGCAGCCGACAAAAACGAGGCGCGTCGTGAAAAGATCGAAGAATATCAGGATAAATTCGCTTCGCCTTACATCGCCGCCGAGCGCGGTTTTATTGATGAAGTGATCGAGCCGAGATTCACGCGCCAGAAACTGATCCGCGCGTTGAAGCTGTTGGAAAACAAGCGCGACACCAATCCGCCGCGCAAGCACGGCAACATTCCACTCTGAAAAAATCAGTCCCACGGGAGGTCATTCTTATGGTCCCTATGCGAACTTTAAGCAGGACACTGGCGGTGGTGGCCATTTCCAGTTGTCTTCTGATCGCTCACACAACTGCGACGCCTCAGGCGCCAAAGTTAGACGATCTGCGCAAACAGTTGGATTCGATTGCTGAAAAGTTTACTGGCAAGCTCGGCTATAGTCTCCATCATCTGACAAGGAATGAGAGCCTGGACCGGCTCGGCGACGAGATGTTTCCGACCGACAGCTCAATAAAGGCCGCCATTATGTGCGCCGGTATGGAGAAGGTCGAACGGGGCGAGATCGGCTATTTCGACCTCCGCCCGCTGC
The DNA here is from genome assembly GCA_035714085.1 of Blastocatellia bacterium. Taxonomy (GTDB): domain Bacteria; phylum Acidobacteriota; class Blastocatellia; order RBC074; family RBC074; genus JAJVID01. The sequence continues at coordinate 6,224 of DASTMP010000342.1, read as the reverse complement.
TCAAAGAAGATCAGACCGGCGGAAGCGGTTTCTTCCAAAACTACAAAGCGGGCGCCGAGATCGAGTTCAAGGAAGCAATGCATCAGATGATCACGGTAAGCGACAATACTGCGACGCTCATGCTGATGAGGTGGGTCGGCGGGACTGAAGTGATTAACGATTGGCTTAATCGTAATGGGTTCAAGACCACGCGGCTAATTGTTCAGTGGCCGATGAGTGAAAAACTCAAGGGGGATGAGGCTGCGTTGCAGAAGTATGCTGAGTCCTTTAAGAAATGGGGGATGGGAGCGTCAACGCCGAATGAGATGAGGACCTTGATGGAGATGATCGTCAGCGGCAAAGCCGGAACTCCCGCGTCGTCGGATGAGATGCATCGGTTGCTGAATCATCAGTATAAAGACGAAGGCATTGCCAGCCAGATTCCGCCCTGGGTCGTGGTCGCCAGTAAGAGCGGAAATTCTGATCATTCTCAGTCGGATATGGCGGTTGTTCATTCGCCGTCAGGAACATACGCTCTGACGATCTTCATCAAAGAGGAGGATGAAGTGAATCAACGTAGGCAGGCGATTCGAGCTATCTCACGAGCCGTCTGGCGTTATTATCATCCGAATGATAAGTGGGAGGCGCCCGCCGGCGGGGCAAAGTATTGGAGCAAATAACGCTTCAACTAATACATAAGACCCATATTGCAAATCAACGTATGGATCAACACAAAGGGTCAAAGGGTCGAAGGGGCAAAGGCGGAGCCTGGCTGTTTCTTTGACCCTTTGTCCCTTTGATTCTTTGTGTTGATCTCTTTTGTGTCGCCTCGTTATTCCATTCGTAGTGATGGAAGCAACGGCGAGCGAACAGCCGCTCTGACCGCGACCAGCGACGCGGCAAGCCCAGTTAACAACACTGCGAGCAGTAACAATCCGAGCGACACCGCCGACAATCGCCCGCCGCGAGCGACGAGCGCCGGAATGATCGCGAGCAGCGCGCATAACACTCCGGTCAATAAGCCGCAGCCCAGCAGCAGGGCGTTTTCCGCAATCACCATCAGCGACAGATGTGACGACCGATAGCCGACGGCGCGCATCAACGCCAGTTCGCGCCGGCGTTCGAGCACGTTGCGCAACAGGACCGTGGCCAGTCCGAGCGTGCCCAGCAGCAATCCAAGCCCGCCCAGCGTCTGAAATGTCGAGAGGTAAGTGTTCTCTACCTGATGAAAGCCGGCGAGCTTCTCTTCGGTCCCGATCGCGTCGAAACCGAAATCGGAAAGCTTGTCTTCGAGCGCGGCGGCGATTTCTGAAGATTTCTCCGGCGCGCAGTCGATCAGGAAGAATCGATAACCTTCCTGATCGGGAAACAATTTCTTGAAGTTCGACTCCGACATCAGCAGCTCGCCCTGAAAGACGCTGTCGGCGAGCGCGGCGACCACGCGAAGCCTGACAGGAGCGCCGTTGCTGGCATTGACTGCCAATTCCTCTCCAAGATTCAAATGCAAAATGTAAGTCAGCGAATTGGCGTCAGCCACGACAGGAACCACGCCCTCGCTCGGATTCGCGTTGAGCAGGACCCACGGGTTGGCCTTCTCCTCACCGGTCTTAGCTAGCGATGATTGAAACACAAATCGCGATTCGCCGATGAAGCCGTCGGGCGCGCCGAGTATTCGCGGGTTGCGCGGCTGGTAAAGATTCAAACAACTGGCGTCGTCGCCGGGGCGCAACCGGAACCGTGTGATCTTCGCGCCGGCCAATTTGTCGTCGTTGAGGTTCAGCTCATCTCTGCCCTGCTGGCTGTTCAGGTCGTAAATGATCGGCAGCAGCGATTCGGCCATCAGCGGATAACCGCCGGCGCCAGAATTTCTATCGAGCGCCGCCGCGCGGTCGTCACGCCGAAAAGCGTCAACCGAAACGATGATGAAAGCCGCCGAGGCGATTAACGCGATGCAGAGCACGCTGCGACCGGGCCGCGTCGTGGCGTTGCGAAAGCCCATCCGCGCCATCGGCCACGCGCCCTGTCCGCAAATCGTCCGTTTCTTGTCCGAACGCAGCCACGACGACCAGAAGAAAAGAATGGCGATGAGCAGCGACGTTCCCGCGCCGAAAAACCCTCCGACCTGCCCGATCAACTTCAATGCGGCGGCGATCAAGAACGCGACTCCCAGCGCGCCGAAGATGAAAACGAGGATCGAAGATCGAGGATTGAAGATCGAAGATCGCCTTGCGCGCAATGACGCGGTCCTCGATCCATTTCCACGCTCCCTCGAAAGGGCCATGTCCTCGACCGATCCGGTCAACAGGCTTCGCGGCGACGACTCCCTCAACGACCTCAGCGTCCACCAGACGCAGACGAGCGCGGTCACTATTCCCGACAGCGCCCCGATCAGCAATGACTGCGGCGTGACGCGCAGTCCAAGCAGCGTCGTGCCAACCGCCCCGACCCACCAAGTGCGCAATCCGAACATCATCAGAGCGCCGTAAGCGATAGCGCCGATCAACCCGACGACGCTACCTAGCCCCGCAAGCGCCAGTCCTTCGCGCAAAAACAGCGCGCGGACCTGCTTTGTAGAAAACCCGATGGCGCGCAGCAGCCCGACCTCACGCAGCCGCTGCTCGACGCCGAGCCTGAAGAAAAGTGTCGTCAGCAGCAGCGCCGAGATGACCAGAAAGAAGCTGAAGTAGGTAAAGTATTCGCCGAAGTCGGTCGCGCCGCGCGACGCTTGCAAGCCCTGTTCTTTGACCGGTTGAATCGCCAATCCCATTTGGTTCGGATCGAGCGCGGCTCGTAGTTGTTTTTCAAGAGCGTCACGCATTCCCTGTAAATCACTCGGGTCTTTGGGAGTGAGGCGCATCGAGGTCAGCTTGCCGTAGCGCGATCCCCAAAGCTTCTGCCCGGCTTCGAGCGGGATGAAAGCTTTCGGAGTCGTGCGATATCGCCGCCAGTAATCCTCGTCTTTCGGACGAACGCGATTCAGATCGATCGGGAACGGCGGGTCCCAATCCGCAAGACTGTCCGTGTCAGTGATGCCGGGATAATCGGGCGCCAGATCGCGATCAGCCGCGACGCCCTGCATCGGCGTAATGGCCGCCACGCGAAACCGAGCAGTTTTCGTGACCAATCGCCCTTCCGGCTCCCAGAGGTAATAATCGAGTTCGACTTCGTCATTTACCTTTGCGCCGATGTCTTCAGCCGCCCAATCGTTGAGCGCGATGACAGACGGATCTTGAGCGCCGGACAAGGCAGGCATACTCTGCCGATCAATCGCAGTGATCAACGAGTAAGGAATCTCGCGGGCGCCGAGACGAATCGTGTTTGCGACATAAGTCAAGATGGGAGCGGCCTTGAGGCGCGCCGTATTCGACATCCGGTAAACCGCGTCGGCCAATGTGTCGTTGATAACCGCGCTGTCGCTCTCAAGGGAAATTGTTTGTTGCTGTTCGAGCGCGCGAAGCCTCAGCCCCAGATCGGCCAGCGCGAATTTGTCCTTCAGAATCTGCGCGGCGATATGGGCCGATCGACCGTCCGCATTTTTCGCCGCAAACAGAATTACATTCGCCTTGCCGTCCTGCTCGAGATTCTTTTGCAATTTTTTCAGCTCGATAAAAACGGCGCGCACCGCGCCCTGCTGCGGGCGCAGAGAAAATTCGCCGAGCGAGGCTGCGGGTAAAACCTCGCGCATCGTCAGTCGCACTGTGCGCCCCAGATCGTCTTTGCGCCCGTGCAATGATTCGGCGGGAATCGCCGACGGCTTTTCGATCCGCAAGATCAGAGTGTCGCCCTGTTTTGCTCCCAACTCCTGAGCCAGGCTCCGGCTGATCAATATGTCGTTGCCTTCGGGCGTTCGGATATTCGCGCCGTGAAATTTCCAGAAGCGTTCGTCAACGCCATAAACCTGCACGCCGCCGGCCCGCGCGTTATTCTCGTCGCGCGTGACCACGGCATCGAGCGCGATGATCGGGCACGTTCCGTTGAAATTGGCCGCGAACTGATCGTGCGATTGCAGGTCGTCCGCCAGTCGTTCGCGGAAAAATCCTGGGGCCGTGATGACCAGATCGGTCTTGCCCAGTCGAGCCAGCGCCAGATCGCGCAGGCTGGCGCGCACCGAATCGCCCACGAGCAGCGCGCCCGCCAGCACGGCAACGGCTGTCGCCACGCCAAGAATGACCGCGAGGTTCGTGCGCCAGTAGTGAGTGAGATTGCGTTTGACCAGCGTTACGGCGTCCATACTTATCCGTCGGTCCAGTACCGCGAACGGTAGTGACCATCACACCTGCTTGAGTTGTCGTTCGACCAGTTCGAACCGAGAGCCAAATTTCGCGGCAAGTTCCGCGCTGTGCGTGACCACAATCAGGATCGTCTGCCGCTGTTCGTGAAGGTCGAGGAGCAGCGACGCGACGTTCTCGGCCGAATGGCGGTCGAGATTGCCGGTCGGCTCGTCGCATAGCAGCAGCAACGGCTCACGGATCAGCGCGCGAGCGATAGCCACACGCTGTTTTTCACCGCCCGACAATTGGGCCGGGCGATGATCCAGGCGTTCGGACAATCCGACCTGCTCCAGCAGCTTTTTAGCGCGTTCGACGTAATCGCCGTTCGGGCCGCCCACGAGCGTCGGAGCCAACACGTTTTCGAGCACGGAGCATTGCGGCAGCAGGCAGTGATCCTGAAAGACGAAGCCGATCTTCTGATTGCGGAACGCGGCCATCGCCGGCTCACTAAGTTCGAACGGGTTCTGCTTGTCGAGAGTGACCGTTCCAGAAGTCGGCGGCTCCAACGCGCCGACGACATAGAGCAGAGTGCTTTTGCCACTGCCCGACGGGCCCATAATCGCCACGGCGTCGCCGCGCTGAAATGTCAGATTGATGTCGGAAAGGATCGGTAGCGGGCCTCGCGGCGTCGCATATTCTTTGGTAAGGTTGGCGAGTTCGAGCAACTGCTTATAGTCTCCTTTGAAGAGCATCGGGAGTGGGGAGTCGGGAATGGGGAATGGGAAATAAGGAAGTTATTTTCTATTCCCCACTCCCCAATTCCCATTCCCCATTCCCCTAATTCTTCGGCAAATACCTTTTGGGGAATTTGGCGACGACGGTGTAGTTCGGGTCAACCGCGTTGGCGACGCGCGTCACGCCGACCTGCGAAACTACCTGAAAGGCTTCCCATTTTTCAAAGCCGTAATCGTCCACCAGCCAGTTGATCAATTCTATCTGAGCTATACGAAATGCGTCCATCAGCGGGCGGACGCTGCCCGTCGCCATCAGGTATTCATTGTTCTCGATGCGGGGCCAGCGAATCCGCTTGCCCTTGATCAGATCGAATTGAAACGTCACGTCCATGCTGGTTTCGAGTCCGGAGCCGCAAACCTCGCCGTCGCCCTGCAGCGCATGGCCGTCTCCGAAATAAAACAGCGCGCCCTCATGAAAAATCGGCAGATAGACGGTCGCGCCCTCGCAAACATCGGACGCGTCCATATTGCCGCCGAAATCGCCGGGCCAGAGTCCGGCCCACGACTCTTCGCCCGGCGGCGCGACGGCCACGCGGCCGAGCATCGGCTTCAACTCGACCTCGATGCGCTTCATTTTGCTGTTTGGAAGATCGAGTATACCAAGATTGCGCTCACGATCGATTTTCCAGATGAAGCGTTTGGCCGGGGTGGGATCGTTGAGCATCGGCGTGCGACGGTCGTTGGCGAGCGCGCTGAACCCGGGCGAATGGGTCGAAACGGCCGTGTCGTGATTCGGACGCAGCTTCAGGATCTTGACGACGAGGGTGTCGTTGGGAGTCGCGCCTTCAATATAAAACGGCCCGACCTCGCCGGGCCAGGCGCCGCCAGCCCGCTCGTACCAGTCGCCCCACAACGAACTGGTCTCGACGATATCGCCGGGCTTGACGCGCAAAACCGGCTCGCGTTTAGCGAAGGTCGGATAACCGACCTTCGGCGTGAAGCGATGCGTTTCAGCGATCACGCCCAAATTCGAGAGCGACACCAGGATCAACGTCAGCGCTACTGAGCAGCATCGGCGCAGCCAGACCTTCAAACGCATGATTTTCATTCCTCCGAAAATCAACCACGAAGAAACCAAGAACATGAAGATTTTATCCGCTCTTTCTTCGTGTTCTTCGTTTCTTGTATGTTGACTCTCTGACAAATATTAAGTTGTTTTCGCCCGCTTTGGGCGAGTACAAACAGGCGCCGCAGACCGATTGTTTCTTGGTGCGCAAAGCCCGTCACGAAGCCTGGATCG
>DASTMP010000341.1:0-3998 GCA_035714085.1 Blastocatellia bacterium | reverse complement strand
GATGGCTGCGCCGACGGCGAGAGCGTGCGCGACTTCATCGTATGATCGTCGGATGGGCAGCGCGGCTCGGTTAAAGATGTCAATGACTATGATCTCACTCCCCGATGGGCTGACCCACAAAACGCGTTCGGCGCATGCCGCGCTGTCGGCGTCCGTAGTGTGCCATCCGATGAGCAAGTTGACCGTGATCTTCATCGGTTCACCCCTCCTCACGCATTGAGATGGACGGCTCCGCGACACCGATTAAGTTGAGCCGTTTTGGGACTCGGATCGGAGATGTCATGTTGACTAGCCAGCGACCATTGGCGATCAGGTGGCGAACGACCGCGAGGCTTGCGCCGGGCGGGAAGGAGAAACGCCGGTCGCACTCATCGGTCAGGTCACGCAACGGCAGGTTCTCTTCAAACACGCGCGGCGTGAGTACTGCTTCCACGTTGCGAATCGTCGCGTCGGTCAACGGGGCGAGCGCAACCGGGTCACGGTAAGGGTGCAGCCATCTGATGTTCTTGGCGAGCGCCGGATCGATCTCACGCTCTGTCACGATGCCCCAGTCGACGCCCCGCGACGCCCAGTACACCCGCTCAATCTCGAACTTCTCCATCACACGCGACGACCCAAGATCTTTCGTATACTTTAGTGTGCGGGTGTGCTCAATCGCGCCTATGCTCAGGCGGACGGTGTTCACAAAATCGCTAGTCATCACAACGGATTCGCGTGTGCGAGGGTCTGTTGGATGACGGATACCGAGATCGGAGGCGATGGCGAGCGTCTCGTCGAGGTCGAGCGGGTACTGCTCGCGAATATCGACGACGACTGACGACCATTCGAGCAGGTAGAAATAATCGCACTCCAAACAGCTCATGAGGTGATGCTCTCTCCCGGTCTTCCACCCGCCGACGCGCGTTGCTAGGCCCTGCGACGGCACGTCCTGCACCCGCAGATACGGCTTGTACTCCGCGCCCCTGCCTTGCCCGCGTCCTTCTTTTAGCCGCCGGTCGATAACCTTCCTGTCGCTCCTGCGATCACGCTTTGCCATCACTCACGCTCCGGATAATTCAGGCTGAGTCTGTGTCTAGTAATCTTTCGCCGTGAGCTTCCTACTCATTGCGAAGCGCGACCATCGGGTCTACGTGTGACGCTCGCCTGGCGGGTAAATAACTTGCCAGCGACGCAACAATCAACATCACTAGCACGGCCAATGAGATCGTCGCCGGATCGGTCGGCGCCAATCCATAGAGCAGGTTCGAAATATAGCGAGTGGCGCCTAGAGCTGCGCCCAGCCCGATCGCTATACCAACCACAACCAGTAGCATTGACTCTCGGAACACCATTCGGATGACATCCGGCGCCCGCGCTCCTAGCGCCATCCGAACGCCGATCTCGTTCGCGCGGCGAATCACGACATACGACAGAATGCCGTAGAGGCCAATCGCGGCGAGCAGCAAGGCAAACAGGCTGAAGAAACCAGAGAGTCTGGCGACGAATCGTTCCCGCGTGAGCGAATCATCCACCACGTCGTTCATTGTCCGTAGGCGGAGCACAGGTACTTGCGGGTCGAGTTCTTGCATCGTACGCTTAATCGTTTCCGCCAGACTTGCCGGTGGACCGACTGTGCGCACTTCAAAAGTCGTGGTCAACTTGGGGGATCCCTGGAAGAATGATAGATAAAAAATACGTCGCGGCCCTTCCCGCAAAGTTTCATACTTTGCATCCTTGACCACCCCTATGATTTCAATGGGCTCATCCGGACGGTCGATAGTGAAACGCTTACCGATCGGGCTTTCGTTGGGGAAGAAATAACGGGCCATCGTTTGGTTAATGAGGGCGACGTGGGTAGGGTTCTGGTGGGCATCGTTTCCGATCTGTCGAGCGTCTTGCGGGCCGATATCGCGGCCAAGCAGGATGGGTATCCCCATCGTCTCGAAAAACTTTGGCGCAACGACCTGCCCATAACAGAGCAGATCTTCATCGGGCCGCGGCATGTATCCCTCTACCGCGACCTTTTCGTTCCAGTTGTCGTTAAGCAGCAAGCCGTGGCTCGAGAGGCTAGCCGATCGCACGCCCGGCAAAGCTTCCAACCGACTCAGCAACTGCTGATACAAATTCGCGCGCCGCTCGGCGTCGTAATCCGGATCGAGCGAGAACAGAATCACATTTTCGCGGTTGAAACCCGAATCCAGCCCTTTCAGCTTCTGAAGGCTGCGCATAAACAGTCCCGCGCCGACCAATAGCACGAGCGAGAGCGCAACCTGCGTGACCACCAGTATTTTATTCAGTGAGAAACGCGACTTGCCCCGGCCCGAATGATCGGCCCGGTCTTTCAGCATCGAGACAAGATCGAGCTGGGTCAGACGCAGCGCGGGGGCGAGCCCAAACAGGAAGCCGGTCAACACGGAGACCGCCAGCGTGAACCCGAAGACGCGGAGGTCTGGATGGAGATTGAGCGCGAGGTTCCCGCGTCCAGGCAAGTAAGTGAGCAGCAAACGAGCGCCCCACTGAGCGAAGAGCAGTCCCAGAGCGCCGCCGATGATGGCCAGTAACACACTCTCTGTGAGCAGTTGCCGGACGAGCCGCAGGCGGCCTGCGCCCAGGGCGAGGCGCATGGTGATCTCTTTTTGCCGCGTCGCCGCACGCGCCAGCAGTAGGTTAGCAACGTTGATACAGGCGACGGCCAGCACAAGTCCAACCACCATCATCAAGATCAGCAGTGGTTGTTCGAACTGCTTGCGTAAAGCAGTCCAGCCCGTGCTTCCTGACTGAAGTTCGATATTTCTTTCCAGGAAGTTGCGTCGCTCGGTCGACGTCCATCTGGAGCCCACTCCTGATCCAGCGATTTCAGCGAGCATCGATTGAAAGATGAGGTCCAGTTCCGCGCGCGCTTGCGCCATGGTCGTGTCCGGTCGCCGGCGTCCCATCAAGCGCAGCCACCAAGTGTTCCGGCGATTCAATATATCGCTCCTCGGAAAAATCTGCGGCATCATTTGCAGAGGTAACCAGAGATCAGAACTGCGGCCAACCTCAAATCCGGAAAAACCCGGCGGCGCCACACCGATGATGGTAAAGGGAACATCCTTGAGTATGATATTCTTCCCCACGACCGCCGGATCAAGGCCGAATCTGCGCTGCCAGAATCCATAACTGATCACAGCAACCGAATGAGGATTTCCTGCTCGATCATCCTCAGCGGTCAGTGCGCGACCACGAATCGTATTGATGCCCAGTACCGAAAAGAAATTGCCGGAGACATTTTCCGCCTGAACGAATTCAATCTGTCCCACTGCGCCGGATTCATTTAGATCCACCCTCAGACGGCCTATGCCGCCGGAAGCGATGATGCCTGAGAAACTATGCGTCCGGTCGCGGAATTGCTCATAAAGCGGATAAGAGAAGCTCGCCCCAGAAATTCCGTGATCGGCGATGGTCAGCAGCACAAGTTGCTCCGGATCTTGGACCGGTAGCCTCTTCATAAGGACCGCATTGATCAAACTGAAGATCGCCGTATTTGCCCCGATCCCCAATGCGAGCGAGAGCACCGCAACAGTAGTGAAGACTTTGCTCTTGAGCAGCATTCGCACGCCATAACGCAAATCCCGAAAGAGCGTCTCGATTGATTTGACTCCCCACATCTCGCGGCTCACCTCCTGGAGTAATGTCTGATTGCCGAATTGCCGCTGTGCGGCGGCGCGGGCGTCCGCCACCTTCATCCCGGCTTTAAGGTTCTCTTTCACCTTCATCTCCAGATGAAGTTCCATCTCTTCCGCCAAGTCACGGTCGAATTGATCCCGCCGCAGATAGAAGAGTAGCCGGCGCCAGAGCTGAAGTAATTGATTCAACACGATTGGCTTACCTCACGTCGGTTGCATCACGCGCAGAATTGCTTCCAGCAGACGCTCGAAGTCAGCGGTTTCCTGTTTGAGTTGTTTCCGTCCAGCAGGCGTTAATTTATAAAACCGGGCGCGGCGATTATTGTCAGACTGCCCCCACTCGGCTTTGACCCA
>DASTMP010000340.1:0-44137 GCA_035714085.1 Blastocatellia bacterium | reverse complement strand
AAAAAGCAGCAGGCGTTAAACCGTACACTCCGCTGGCCTGGAACCAGTTCGCGGCGTTCCTGCTGGGCACGCCGAGCTTCTATGCCAAGGACGTCCAGACCGAACCTCAAACCGGGCGTGAGTGGCAATATGGATTCTATGTGCGTGACCGGTGGCGCGTCTCCCAGAACCTGACCGTCAACCTGGGCCTCCGTATCGAGTATTACCCGCTTATGTCCCGCGCGGACCGCGGCCTCGAACGGCTTGACTTAGCCACCTACACCGTTCTGCTGGGCGGTCTGGGCGATGTGCCCAAGGACAACGGGCTCAAACTACAAAAGTTGTATGCGGCGCCGCGCGTGGGAGTCGCTTACCGCCTTGGCGAGAAGTCGGTTATAAGAGCCGGCTACGGCCAGAACGTCAATCCGCTCCCCTGGTCGCGGCCGATGCGTGGATCGTTCCCCCAGGACATCAACTTCAACGCCACTGGCGAGACATTCTTCCCGGTCACCAGCCTGGCCACCGGTATCCCCACCATTGTAGTCCCGGATATCAGTTCCGGTAGGGTGAAGTTGCCGGTCGGCGTCTTCATGCGGACGCCGAACGCGGGAACCGAGGCGTTCCCAGGCTCAGGCAAAGGCCTCGACCGGGCCACCATCAAACAATATAACGTCGCATTCGAACACAGGTTTCCGTTCGAGCTCATCACCGAAGTGGCATATGTCGGAACTCGCACGGACGGCGGCTACGCCGACCTGAACATCAACTACGGGGAGCCGGGCGGCGGTAACGCCGCGCTCAAATACTTCTCCCTGGCTGGCACCACCGCCATCAACGACTGGGCGGCCCGCACCAAGAGCCGTTACAACTCGCTGCAAGTGGCGCTTAACCGGCCAATCAAGAACGGTCTCTTGCTGAAGGGCGCCTACACCCTCAGCCACTCAAAGGACATGGCCGACGAAGATGGATGGGTAGGGCTCACCTGGAATACGCCGCTGAAATACGCGGACAACTTCGATACGTCTGGTTTCGACCGGACTCATATTTTCCAGATGGGCTTTCTCTATGAACTGCCGTTCCTGAAAAACAACAACAGGCTTGCAGGCAATCTTCTCGGGAACTGGCAGCTCAGCGGCATATATTCCCACTACTCCGGCACGCCGTATTCGATCGGCGGCTCGAACAGCGCTTTGAACTGCCGGGGCTGCGGATCGATCCTCCTCAACTTCAATGGTGATCCGAGTCCGATCGGCGCTGTTGGATCGGCCACTGAAACCTACTACGACCCGAGCATGTTCTCGCAGCCGACCGGTACCAGCGTTGCAGGCTTCGGCAACACGGGCCGCAGCACCTTCCGCCGGCCGAGGGTTTGGAACACCGACCTCTCGCTCTTCAAGCAATTCAGGATAAAAGAGCGTTTCAAGCCGGAGTTCCGCGTCGAGGCGGCCAACATCTTCAACCATACCAACTGGGGCGCGCCGGTCACGGACATCACGAACGTCAACCAGTTCATGAAGTTTACGCCGGGAAGCGCCGAGAACGGGACAAACTCTCCGGGCGCCAGGCGTATACAGCTTGGCTTCCGCGTAAGTTTCTAGCCACGCATAAGAACACATTCAGTAGTTGACACAATTAAGACGGGTGGTGAGAGATCCTCATCACCCGCTTATTTTTTGCCCGCCCTCGAATTACTAGATCGGTTTGCAATTGCGTGTACGGGAAGACGCGCTGGATCAGTACCGCGAGCGGTAGCGAGCGCGCCTCAAATTAAAGCGCGCTCGCTACCGCTCGCGGTACTGATTCGTACATACAAGTGATATCTGATCTAATTCTCAAATGAAAACTTTGAATCTCGCGCGGAATGCGCCTGCTGAAAAATAGGCCGACTCGATCACTTTTGATCGAGTTTGATCTTGACTGTCCGCTGGCTGCGGTCGCGAACGATGACGAATTCCAATTCTCCAGAACTTTCCTGATTGAGCAGCCGATCGATGTCCGAAGACGATCTGACCGTTTTGCCGTCCACCGTGACGATGCAATCGCCCGCTTTCAATCCGGCCCGCTCCCCCAACTCTCCGTCTCTGACCTCGGTAATCAGCGCGCTGGCCTGGGCGGCATTGAAGAAATCGGCCAATTGCGGGGTCAGCGGGGCCACGCTCACGCCGATTTGATAGCGATTGGCGTTTACGGGGCGGCGCGACGGCTGGCACTCAGCAACACGGCCGTCGCGTATCTCTCCTTCAATATAAGCGCGGCTTTCCTCGGCCATTTGGCGGAACATCTTCTCCTCGTCGAAAAAGCGTCGCGCTTCTTTTTCGTCGCCTTTTTGCTGCGCCTCATCGGCCAACTTATGGCTCTCCGTGGCCGACGCGAGATAGGCGTTGGCCTCACTGAACAGTCTCTGACATGGGTCCGGGACGCTCAAACGACGCTGCCCCAGAACCATCGCCAATTTCTGTTCGGCGCCTCCGCGAATGATCCCCAACGAGACTGCGCTTCCCGGTTGCGAGCTGATTAGTAAACGATAGAAGTGAGCGCGGTTCTGCACGCGCTCGGCATTGAAGGCGAGGATGACGTCGTTCTCCTGCAATCCGGCGTTGGCCGCCGGGCTGCCCTCTTCCACTCGTCCAACCACGGCGCCGCGGATCTCTTTCAAACCCAGGTCTCGCGCGCGCTCCGCGTTCAGGTCGCCCAGATAGACGCCCACATACCCCCTGTCACTGAGCTGAACAGGCATGAGTTCGCCATTCGTCGTTATCGGATTGGATTGGGGAGTTTGTTGCGAGTCGCCGGGAAGCGATTGGGCAGATGCGCTGCCGCAAGCGGCAGCGCATCCCAGGAGCGCCAGCAGTGTGAACGGGGCACGGAGGTAATCAAGAAAGCGGTGTAAAGAATAGGATGACATTGAATTCCCCGAACGCGCATTTGCACGCCGTGCGGCGGACAAAGTTCCAGAATATTATTTGACTTTGAGAATGACGAGGGTGAGATCGTCCTCCTGTTCGGCCTCGGCGGTCCAATCTTCGACGGCCCGCAATATGCGGTTTTCGATCTCGGCGGCTGACAGTCCGGCGTTTTCGAGCAGGACCCCGACCAGGCGGTCTTCGCCGAACTCTTCGCCGAGGGGGTTACGCGCTTCGATCACGCCGTCAGTGAAGGCGACGAGCGTGTCGCCGCTATGTAGCTCTATCTCCTCCTCTTCAAACTCCGTATCGCAGAAGAGGCCCAGTACGGTCCCGCCCACGTCGAGCCTCTTCACGCCATCACTGTCTCTTCCTTCATTACAAAACAGCAGCGGCGGATTGTGGCCGGCGTTCGTGTATCGGATCGTCGAACGCCGCTCGTCGAACTCGGCGTAGAAGAGGGTGATAAAGCTCGCGTCCATCATCGAGCCGGCGACCTGTTGGTTGACGCGTTCGACGACGCGCCGCGCCGGATTGGCGGCCCCTACAAGAGGATGAGCGCCGTTCTTATAAGCGTCGCGATGGGCCTGGGCCTGGCCGCGCAGATTGGCTTGTAGGTTGGCCATCATTAGCGCCGCCGAGACACCCTTGCCGCAAACGTCAGCGATCACGACTCCGATCACGCCCGGCGCGACATCGAGCAGGTCGTAATAATCGCCGCTCACCATGCGCGCGGGGATGCAGACCCCCTTCGCGATGTCGAGCCTTTCGGATTTCGGGATCGAGCGCGGGAATAGGCGTGATTGGACGGCGGCGGCGATCTTCATCTCCTGGTCGAGCCGCTGCTTTTCGGCCGAGACCCGCAGCAATTCGCGGATGGAGACCGTCATGCGGTTGAACGACTTCGTTAACCCGGCCAGTTGATCGCGCCCGGTAATCGGAATCTCGTGATCGAAGTCGCCGGCCTCAACCTTCATCGTCCCCTCGTAAAGATAGTGAACCGCGCCCGTGATCGATCTCGTGAGGATGACGGCGTAGCTGACGGCGGCCAGAGTTATGAGCAAAAAGAAGACGACCAGGACGCCCAACCCGAGCACGACCGCGCTGCCGATGGCGCTGCCCGATTTGAACTGTTGAATGCGTTGGTAGATGCGCTCGGGCAGGATGAAGGACGGATCGACTCTGAGCGCCTCGTTCTGCCTGATTTCTCCCGTTCGCCACTCGGCAATCGGTTTGAAGATCGGCCAGCCGCCGCCTTGAAACCCGCCGGTCCTTTTCGCGCTCTCCACGTCGGGCTGCGGCCCGCTCGGAGTCATGATCAGGGGAAAATTCGCCGTCGCCGGCTTCACCTCCAGGTCCGTCGTGTGACTTAGATGTGCGCACAGGTTCTCGCTGATCGGATAGCTGAGTTGGAAGATGGTCGCGGGCCGTCGCTCTAATTTGATGACATGTAGCGCGTGAATTCGGCGGCGCGCCAGTCGGTCTTCCTCAACCACCAGGCCGTGAAATTCCCGATCGACGTCGAGGCGCGACAAGAGCCATTGAGGAGGCGGGGAAGTCAGCGCCAGTGTAGATGGGTCATCGATGATTGCGCCATCCGCTATATTTTCTGATGTGGCGCCTATGACTGTTACATTGAACCCATGCCCATTGGCCCCATTGGCTCCATCGGCTACGCCCGCTCCATCACTCTGGCTGACGATGAGCGTCACGTCGGGGAAGATCGGCCCCAGTGAATCTGCCCGTTCCTGCAATCGACGCCGCAACCGCTCCGCGCCAAAACTCTCAGCGTCGAGACGATTCAGATTATGGCTGATCGCCAAGGCCGCGGCCTGGGAGTGTTCGAGATAACCGTCGAGCTGCCTCCCAACCAGATTCACGCTCGATTGCGCCAGCACCGCCAGCAAAACGAGCGCGAGGAGCGCCACCATCAACAACAACGGCAGAGCGCCAACGAGCAGGTAGGTCACAATCAAACGCCTGCGCACCCGCCACAACAGATCCCCGGCCACCCACCGCGCTCCCCTGATCAAAAAATAAGCGAGCGGAATAAAGGCGAGCGCAGAGGCTACATCGACAATGGTCTTGAGCGACCTGCTGCCGATGAGCGTCTCGCCATCGACTAAGACCCAGTCGATGAACCAAACGATGACGCCCGCCAGCATGAGCCTGCCCATCCATGTAATCGGCGCCAAACTCTTGATCAACTCTGCGAGCGGGAATTTTGATTTGCGGGAATACGACATGGGCAGTGGTTGGTGGTTGGTGGTTGGTGGTTGGTTGCCGCCAACTACTTGCGTAATGAGTTCGCCAGTCCGTTGATAAGGCGCGCAACTGACGCCGATACATCTTCGAGTCGCTCGTAGGTCTGCCGGTTCAGGTAGCTCAGCTTGTAACAGATAAGCATCTGAGTTTGCAGTTCGCACAGCGAACCATAAGCAATTGACAGATGGCGGAGAAATTCATTGGTGGAATCGCGCCCTTGCCCTTCGGCAATGTTTGACGGCACTGAAACCGCGGCTCTTCGCATCTGACTGATCAATCCATAAATTTCTTCCTTCGGAAAGGATCTCGTCTCTTTATATACTTCCTCAACAAGTTCAATCGATTTCTGCCAAGTCTCCAAATCTCGGTAGCTTTTGATCTTCATGTTCTTAGCCGCTTTAGACGAGACGTCTGAGTTGGTAGAGACGCGAAATTTGCATCTCCACCAACCACCAGCCACCAGCCACCAGCCACCAGCCACCAGCCACCAACCACCAACCACCATCTCAATTTGCTTCGACTTCAAACTTCGGATAGAGCGCGTCAATCACCGCGCGATGCTTATCCTCGACGAATTTGCGGCGCACCTTGAGCGTGGGAGTCAGTTCCCCGCTTTCGATCGAGAACTCCTGGTCGAGCAGCGCGATCCTCTTGATCTTCTCGTGCGGCGCGAGGTCTCTTGTCACATCATCGACCTTCTTCTTGAAGTACTCGACGATTCGCGGATGGCGCGCCAGCTCGGCGTTGTCTTTGGCTTCGACGCCGAGCGACTTCGCGTATGATCGCAGCGCGTCGAAGGATGGGACGATCAGCGCCGAGGGGAATTTTCTGGAGTTGCCTATGACGACCGCTTGCTCGACCATCGGGATCGCGCGGATCAGGTTTTCGATCGGCTGCGGCGCGATGTATTTGCCCAGGCTGGTCTTGATCAGATCTTTCTTGCGGTCGGTGATGCGGATGTAACCGTCGGCGTCGATCGTTCCGATGTCGCCAGTGTGAAACCATACGCCGTCTGCGCCTCGCTGCAAGACCCGCTCGGTCTCCTCGGCCATTTGATAATAGCCCTGCATTACGTTGTCGCCCTGAACCAGAAGCTCCCCGTCTTCGGCGACGCGGACTTTGACCCCGGGAATCGCCTGGCCGATCGTGCCGATGCGGTTCGCGTCCGGGCGGTTGAAGGAGACCACCGGCGAGGTTTCGGTCAAACCGTAGCCCTGCAGGATCACGATGCCGGCCCCTGCGAAAATGTAGGCCAGCTCGGGCGGCAGAGCCGCGCCGCCTGAAACGAAGAAGCGCAACCTTCCGCCGACGGCCTTGCGCCATTTCGTGAAGACCAGCCTGTCAAGCGCCTTCAATTCGACGGCGAGCCTGATAGGGACCCTCTCGCCCCTGTTCCTGAGCATAGCCACCTCGCGTCCGACTTCCACGGCGCGGTGAAATATCTTCTGTTTCATCGGCCGCTGTTCGGCGGCGCGCTTATTGATCGTGGCGTAGATCTTTTCGAAGAGGCGGGGCACGGCGGTGATGACCGTCGGGCGGACCTCTTTGATGTCTTCGGCGACTGTCTCGACTCCGCGCGCGAAATTAATCTGCACGCCGAAGCGCATGTAAATGTAAAGCACAGTGCGCTCGAAGACGTGGGAGAGCGGCAGGAAGCTGAGAGCCGAATCGTCGGATTTCAGTTCGAAGATCTCGCCGGAGCTAAGCGTGTTCGAGACCAGGTTATGGTGCGTGAGCATCACGCCTTTCGGCTCGCCCGTCGTGCCTGAGGTGTAAATGATTGTCGCGAGATCATTTGGTTGAGATTGCGCCGAGAGTAGTTCGTAAAGTTGGGATTTCGGCGAGCGTTCCTCCCGCCCGATTTTCTCCAGATCGGTAAGAATCGTCACGGCGCCGTCTTTCTTCTCTTCTTTCCCTTCCCTCGGCGCCTCGAACATGATTAACCGTGGACGCTCTTTACTTTTCAATGAATCGAGCGCAGGCTGGATGCGGCGCAATTGTTTGGCGTTCGAGATGAAGAGCATACGGGCGCCGCTGTTTCGCAGGATGAATCCGACCTGGTCTACGGCCTGAGTGGGATAGATGGGCACGTTGATCGCGCCGTTGGCCAGGATCGCATAGTCGGTAATGCTCCATTCGGGACTGCTTTCAGCCAGCAACGCCACCCGGTCTCCAGCGCGAACCCCGAGATGATGTAGGGCGAGAGCCAGATTCCGCACCCGCTCATCTAATTGCGCGCCCGTGATGTCATGCCACTGCCTGTCACGTTTGTAGCGCATCACGACTCGATTGACGCCTTCGCGCATCGCCTGGTTGAATAGCTCGTTGATGGTCTGAGGAGTTCCAGCGTTCATCTCTTCATTCATCAGGTTGTCGTTCTGATTACTGAATTGCAAAGCCGGCGCCGGTCGTGGATAGCGCGAATCGATTAGCGCCGCCTGCGCGCGTCGGATCATCAAGCTATTTCATTGATTTGTCAATTTTAGCCCCTCCCGCCAACCTTTGCTTCAGCGGCGGATCCCTTGTCTAAGAGCGCTCCAAGCAAGAATCAGTCCAGAATCCGCTTCGCGGGCGCGCCGAACCCTCTAATGCCTTGACACTAAATACTGTTTTTCTTATCCTCTGCGTTCGCGTTTTTCACGCTTAAACACGGAGTTCACATCTATGGCAACCTATTTTCCCAGTGGCAAGGGTTTGGAGCAGCATCGGCAGTGGCACGTCATTGACGCCGACGGATTGACCGTCGGGCGTCTGGCGAGCGAAGTCGCGCGCATTCTGATGGGCAAACACAAGCCGACCTACACTCCCTTCCTCGACACGGGCGATCATGTGATCGTCATCAACGCCTCCAAAGTGGTTCTTAAAGGCGACAAGTTGGACGACAAGTTTTACCGGCGTCACACCGGCTGGCCGGGCGGGTTGAAAGAAATTTCCGCTCGCGATTTGTTGGCGAAGAATCCCGCGCGACTCCTCGAGCTTGCGGTCAAAGGCATGTTGCCCAAGACCAAGCTGGGCCGCGCCATGGGCGGCAAACTCAAAGTATACGCCGGGGCCGAACATCCGCACGGGGCGCAAAAACCGGCGTCCCTTCGGGTCGCGGCGAAGTAACAATAGAATCAGAATCAGGAGCGATTTCAACACGTGGCTGAGATGCAATATTATGGAACTGGACGGCGGAAGAGCGCTACGGCGCGCGTCTACCTGCGTCCCGGCGGCGGCAATTTCAAAGTCAACGGCGCCGCTATCGATTCGTACTTCAAGAACGAAACTCTTCGCATGATCATCCGCCAACCTCTGCAATTGACCGACACCGTCAACAAATTCGACGTGGTGGTCAATGTTGTCGGCGGCGGCTCGGCCGGTCAGGCCGGCGCGGTGCGTCACGGCATCGCGCGCGCATTGCTCGAGTTCAACGCCGAGCTTCGTAAGAAGCTCAAGAAAGCAGGACTGCTCACGCGCGATCCTCGCGCCAAAGAGCGTAAGAAGTACGGTCAGAAGGGCGCGCGTAAGCGCTTCCAGTTCTCGAAACGCTAATTTTTAGTGGTACTGGTCAGTGGTTGGTGGTTGGTGAGACACTTATTCTCAACCAACCACCAACCACTGACCACCAACCACCAACCCATTGCCTTCTCATCATTGGTTGTTCTATGAACGAACAGAATTATGAGATGGCGAGTACATAAACCAAATCCGGAGGATTAATTGGCAACAGTAACTATGAAAGAGTTGCTCGAAGCGGGAGTCCACTTCGGGCATCAGGTTCGTCGTTGGAACCCGAAAATGAAGGAATACATCTTCGGCGAGCGCAACGGCATTTACATCATTGACCTGCAGAAGACCCAGCGCATGTTCAAAGAGGCGATCAAGTTCATCACCAACTTGAGCGGCGAGGGCACGAACAAAACCGTTCTGTTCGTGGGGACGAAGAGGCAAGCGCAGGACGCGATCAAAGAAGAAGCGTTGCGCTGCAATCAGTTTTACGTCAACCAGCGCTGGCTCGGCGGGCTACTCACCAATTTCCAGACCATTCAAAAGTCTATCAAGCGGTTTAAAGAGATCGAGGCGATGCAGGCCGACGGCCGCATCGAAGCCTACGCTAAGAAGGAGCGGCTTCAAATCGAACGCGAACGCCAGGCTTTGGAGAAGAATCTGGCCGGCATCAAGGAGATGAAGAAGCTTCCCGACGTGATCTTCGTGATCGACACGAACAAAGAGGAGATCGCCGTCAAAGAGGCCAACCGGCTGGGCATCCCGGTCGTGGCGGTGGTGGACACGAATTGCAGCCCCGAAGGGGTTAACCACATCATTCCTGGCAATGACGATGCTCTGCGAGCGGTGCGGCTGTTCGCGTCGCGCATCGCGGACGCGATTTTGGAAGGGCGTCAGTTGGCGGAACAGAAAGAGGCTGAAGAGGCAGCCGCCGCCGCTGAACATGCGAAGGCCTCCGGAGTCACCATCGAAATCACCCCGCGCCAGCCGCGTGACCGGGCGGCGCGAGAGCCGCAACGCGGCGATCGTCGTGAGCGTGGAGGGCGCGGACGCGGCGATCGTGGACGTGGAGATCGACGCGGAAAGAAGACGGCCCCGGGGACGGGTCAACCCGCTATCAGCGGAGTACGGCCTTCTTCGGTTGAGGCGGTCGAAACTGTAGAGGCGGTAATCCATCCATCTGAAGCGACGGAAGCGGCCGGAGTAGCAACGACGACAGAAGCGCCGCCGCCTAACGTCGAGACGACTGCGCCCCCTTCTGCGTCTGAGGCCGAAAAGGCCCCGGCTCAGGACGCGAGCGCTGCGTAATCCGCTCGAGATTCGATTCTAACGTTTTATTGATTTCGACGGCGCAGCCGTTGGCGCCATGCGCGGCTGCGCCGTTTTTGCAGATTGAGGGAGAATAGTTATGGCAGTCATTACGCCAGAAATGGTTCGAAATTTGCGAGAAAAGACCCAGGCCGGGATGATGGCCTGCAAGAAGGCGCTCACCGAGGCCGACGGCGACTTCGATAAGGCCATCGACATACTGCGCAAGGCCGGCGAGGCCAAATTCGAGAAGAGCCAGTCGCGCGTCGCGGCGGAAGGCGCCGTGGGAGCGTACATCCATATGGGCGGAAAAATCGGCGTGCTCGTCGAGGTGAACTGCGAAACCGATTTCGTCGCGCGCGGCGAGGATTTTCAGCGCTTCGTCAAAGACCTGGCCATGCACATCTGCGCGTCGGAACCGCTTTATGTCAGCAAAGAGCAGGTCCCGACCGAGGTAGTCGAAAAGGAGCGCGAGATCGCCCGAAGCCAGGCGATGGCCGATCCGAAGAACGCCAATAAGCCGGCGAACATCATCGATAAAATGATTGACGGTCGAATGGAGAAATTCTTCACCGAAGTCGCGCTGCTCGAACAGCCGTTCGTGAAGGATCAGACGCTGACGGTGGCCGATCTGGTCAAGCAGATCACGGCCAAGACCGGCGAAAAGATCAGCATTCGACGATTCACCCGCTATAAAATGGGCGAAGGTTTGGAAAAACGCGCCGATGATTTCGCCAAGGAGATTGCGACTTTGACTAATCAGTAACAACGCAGGGGCGGCTATTCTCCGCCTGAGTCCATGATTGAGGCGATTGGGCGGGGAATGCGCGATCGGGCGTGGAATACGCGCCCCTACATCGTTGCGGAAAGTTTGACGTGTCCGATTCATCAGGTAAAAATCAAATGCGGTTCCGGCGAATTCTTCTCAAACTCAGCGGCGAAGCGTTAATGGGAGAGGTCGCCTACGGGATTGATCCCAAGGTGGTTCTTCGCATAGCGCAGGAAGTCAAAGAGGTGCATGATCTGGGCGTTGAGGTCGCGCTGGTTGTCGGCGGTGGAAACATCTTTCGCGGGCTACAGGCGAGCGCGACGGGAATGGATCGCGCCTCCGCTGATTACATGGGGATGATGGCGACGGTGATGAACGCCATCGCGCTGCAGGACGCGCTCGAAAAGCTGAATGTCTTCACCCGCGTCGTCTCCGCGATAGAGATGAGGGAGATCGCCGAGCCTTTCATCCGCCGCCGCGCGATCCGCCACCTCGAAAAAGGCCGCGTGGTCATTTTCGCCGCCGGCATCGGGCAACCGTTCTTCACCACTGACACGGCGGCGGCGATGCGCGCGCTGGAGATTCAGGCCGACGTCATTATGAAGGCGACCAGGGTCGGCGGCGTCTACACCGCCGACCCCCGAAAAGACCCGAACGCGGTCAAGATAGACGAGCTTAGCTATATGAGAGTCTTGCAGGAAGAGCTTGCGGTGATGGACGCCTCGGCAGTCTCGCTCTGCAAAGACAACGATTTGCCGATCCTCGTCTTCGACATGACTGAGCCTGGCAACATCAAACGCGCGGTGGCTGGCGAGCGCGTGGGCTCGATCGTCAGGGCGCAGGCCGGATCGAACGCCAAATAAGCGATTGGGAATGGGGAGTAGGGAATGGGGAGTGGGGGTCAAGTAAGTAACTTCTTTGGCTTCGTTCCCCACTCCCCACTCCCGATTTATTTCGGAGGACAACATGGTCAAAGAGGTCAGCAAAGAAACGAGAAGCAGAATGGAAAAAGTGATCGAGGATTTCCGCCACAAACTCGCCACGGTGCGAACAGGGCGCGCCTCGACGAGCCTGCTCGACAATATTTCGGTCGAATATTACGGCACGCCGACGCCGTTGAATCAGGTAGCGACGATCCACGCGCCCGAAGCCTCAATGCTCACCGTCCAGCCGTTCGACCCGTCATTGATCAACGACATCGAGAAGGCCCTCCGCATTTCAGAACTCGGCGTCAACCCGTCGAACGACGGTAAACTGATCCGCATCCCGATCCCGCCGCTCACCGAAGAGCGCCGCAAACAGATGGTCAAGACCGTTCACGAAATGGCCGAAGATCACAAGACCGCGATCCGCAACCTGCGCCGCGACTCCAACGACAAACTCAAAAAGGCGCTCAAAGACAAAACGATTTCCGAAAATGAGGAGAGAGGCGGGCTGGACGAAGTGCAGAAGTTGACCGACCAGCACGTGACCAAGATCGGCGATCTCGCCAAACACAAAGAAGACGAGATCATGAAAGTCTAAATCAAATGAATTGCCATAGAGGCGCCGCAGTCACAGAGTTGGTGAAGAAAAAAAAGCGGCTCTATTGATCTATATTTTTTCCTCTGTGGCTGCGGCGCCTCTGTGGCAAAGCTATCCATCACATCGTCGAGCGGATCAGCCCGCCGTCAACCTGCAACGAAACTCCCGTCACATAGCTCGCCCGCTCCGAGGCCAGGAAGGCCACAACCTCGCCGAGTTCGCGCGGTTCGCCGATCCGCCGCAACGGGATTTCAGCCGCCTGCCCGGCGAAATACTCTTCGTGAGTTATCCCCCGTTCTCGTACACGAACATCGGCGAGCGCGTATTGCCGATCGGTCAGGATGTGTCCGGTCAGGATCGCGTTGACGGTGATGCTGTTCGGCCCGAGCTGATTGGCCATCGTCTTGGTCAAGCCTGACAGCCCCGCGCGCAGCGTGCTCGAAATCGTCAGCTCATCTACCGGCTGCTTGGCGACGAGCGAAGTCAGATGAATGATCCTTCCCCAACGCCGCTCCCGCATTCCCGGAATGACCAGGCGCGCGAGGCGCACCACGTTCATCAAGGTTGACTCGACTCCGGACAACCAACTCTCGTCGCTCAATTCCATAAAACGTTTGACCGGAGGGCCGCCGGTGTTGGTCACAAGAATGTCCACCTGGCCGAAGCGGTCAATCGTTCGCCGATACCAGTCTTCAAGGTCGCTCGCCGAAGAGACGTCTGCGACCATGGCGAGCGTGTCGCCGCGCGCTTCAATCTCCGATCGGGTTCTCTCCAATTCCACGCTGTTGCGCCCGCAGATCGAGACCTTGCAGCCTTCCTGCGCCAACGCCATCGCGCAGGCTTTTCCGAGACCTTTGCTCGCCGCGGCCACCATCGCCACGCGATCTTTGATGCCCAGATCCATCTTTATCCTCCAAGGAAAACCACGTAGTGACGAATAAATTCGTTACTACGTGGCGCATTTTCATCGTTTCAGTGGGGGCCGTAGCGCGATTTGAATCGCTCCTGGGAAACAAAAAGAGATGGCCGAACGTTCATTGCGCGATCGGCCATCTTTTAGTTTGGGAGTCTCGTTGACCTGCGAATTTGGATCAGCGCCGCGAGCGGGTCGTGTTGATCGAGCCTCGCTAGCTATCGCTTGCGGCGCCGACTCAGCCAAGCAAGTTAGAAACTGAACCTCACGTTGAGATCCATCTGGCGAGCAGGCAGCGCGCTGTTCGGTATCCCGAAGAACTGTGAGCCTAGCCTGCCGCTGAACGAACCGAAATTGACACGGTTGAATGGATTCGAGACGTTGAGGGTGAAGGTCAGGTTGAAACGCGAGCCTTCCTGGCCGGGGCCAAATCCGCCAGGACCACCGCCTCGACCACCACCACCGCCTCGACCACCGCCGAAGCCTCCACCACCGCCACGACCGCCGCCGCCGCCGCCGCCGCCGCCGCCTCTACCACCGCCGCCTCCTCCTCCTCGACCACCGCCGCCGCCGCCTCTACCACCGGGGCCGCGAGCGCCACTGGCTTGGTCACCCTCGCCGCTGTCGCCGTTTTGATTGGCCTGTGACTGCAGGCCGTTACCATTGCGTTTGCCGAAACCGAATGTCTTGCTCAGAGAAGTGGTGACGGTGAAGTTTCCCGGCCCCTGCGCAATCACGCCATTCGGATAAAAATCGGTGAGGAATTGGCGCAGCGTTTCCTGATTCGACAACGCGCCAGCGGCGTTCATGCACTGAGTAACGCCTCCAACAAGTTTGGTCGAGGTGCCGGGGATGCAAATCAGGCGATCAAACAGCGGTTGAGAATAAAAGATCGGCGTCAGATTGGCGTCACGGCCTAAACCCGCCGGGCGGTCGTTGATCACGCCATCTCTGTTATCATCAAAGCCCGTCGTAATGTTGAACGGCTGGCCCGTCGAGGCGCTCACCGTCGTTTGAAATCGAAACCCTTTGGGCAAATTCATAAAGCTGGTGATAAATGCGCTCTGCCGGCGATCACCAGACGCGCGCCCCCATTCCGGCTTCAAATTGTAGCTGTCCGCCGGAATACCACCATCGGTCTTCATCCATCCTAAACTGTATCTGCCGAAGATCGTGAGCTTGGTGAGACGACGTTGGAGTCCGAAATCCATCCGGTTTGTCAACGACCTGGCCGAAGATTCATACTGATATATGATCCCCCCAAGAGGGTTCGGGAAAATGAGCCTTGTAGGGTCATTCGGATCAGGTAACGGCGCGTTGATGTTGCGCGTGCGGAATTGATGAAAGCCCCTGTCTTGAAAATAGGTGAACGTGCCGACGAACGATTTAGGCAGTTGCCGCTCGAGCGAAATGCTCGCGTTGACCGAATACGGCTCCTCAAAGTTTGGATCGAGTATGTATGTGGTCCGGCCACGTGACCTGGCCTGCAGTTGATCGATAGTGGGCGGATTGTCAGGGTCGAAGATCGGGTCGCGGATCGTGAAACTCTGCTGCGTGACCCCGTTGTACCGTATCGTGTTTGCGTAATTATTGTCGCTCAGGCGGTCGAAGAAGATGCCGGCCCCGGCGCGGATCACCGTCTTGCGGCTCGGCGAGTACGCGACGCCGAGGCGAGGCGCGAAATTGAGTTTATCATCCACGTGCCCTTGAAACTCGTGCCTCAGACCGTAAGAGAGCGTCAGATTCGGTCTCATACGGAAGTCATCCATGATAAACCACGAGCCGCGCCACATCTTGTAATCGAGCAATGCCACGCCCTCGTTCTTCGTGAACTGAGTCGCGCACGGAGTGGCGGCAGGGTTGTTGGGATCAACCAGGGCCGGGTTGCACTGCGGAGCGGAAGGATCAGTGAGCGCGAGAAGCGCGGCGCGATACTGGTCGAGAGAAGAGAAGAAATATGTGCCGTTGAAATTACTTTGGCTCATAGTATGGTCCTTCTCGTAGTCGAACTGAATCCCGCCTTTGAGCGTGTGCTTTTTGTGAGTGTACGTCAGGTAATCCTGATATTCGAAGCTGTCGCTGGCGCTTAGATTCGGGCAGCATGTAGAACCGCCGCTGGCGAACGAATCGGCCACGTTGATGGACAACCCATCGCTGTTCGCCTGTTGATCGCTGTGTTCGTGCTGATATTGAAAACGAGCCTCGTGGATCATATTCGTGTTGACGATCCAGGTCTCGGTCAGCCGCAAGGTGTGGTTCGAATTCTCGCGACTCGATCCGCTTTGCTCAAACATGTCATTGCCGGAACTGGGACCGCCGCCACCGCCACCACCGCCACCACCGCCGCCACCGCCACCGCCACCACCGCCACCGAAGCCGCCACCGAAGCCGCCGCCGAGGCGGATTTGGAAATCGTAGTTCGTAATTTTGCTGATGCGGTAGTTGTAATTCACATTGAGCGTGTTGGTCTTATTGATCAGATAATCAACGCGCGCGCCGGCATATGTATTGACGGTTTGGGTGGGCACGTTGGGCCTGCAATCAGCTGTCGCAAAAAGGTCCGATCCGGACGACTGGCAGTTCGCCGTAGAACCGAGTTGCGGAAGATTGAAGTTGAGTAATTTGAGGATGGTCGTGTTGCTTCCGTTGAGGGCAGACCGGTTGGCGAAGAACGATGTGGAGAGGCGCTTCTTGAGCAGCGGCCCGCCCATGAAGAAATCATAGCGCTGCTGCGCCGCGTCCGGTTTGGTGAAGGCGAAAGCGTTGCGCGCGTCGAGCGCGGAGTTGTGATAATCGAAACTGCCGCTGCCACGCCATTCGCCGTAACCGGGCTTGGTGATGATCTCCACGCGCCCGAACCCCGGGTTGGAAAACTGCGCCGAATAGATATTCTGGTTGAAAACGATGCGGGCGATGGCCTCCCTCGGCGGCAATCTTCCGCCGCTGAATCCGTCAACCAGGATGTCCGCCCCCGCGCCGTTCACGCCGCCGCCGGCCAGCGCATTCAGATAATCGCGCAGATCGTCTTCGTTGTCGGGCAGGTTCGCGATCTCCTGCTCGGTCAGCGTGATCGCGTTCATATTCTGATCAGGGTCGGTTGAGACACCCGTGTTGTTGGCCGACACGTCCGTGATCACTTCGACCGCGGCGATGGCCATATTGACGGCGAGAACGCCGGAATACGGCGCCTTCAAATCGTTGATCGTCTGAGTTTGAAATCCCTTGTAGGAGGAGGTCAGCGTGTAGATTCCGGGGGGAATATTCGAGATCGAAAAATCGCCAGTGGCGTCGCTCTTTGTCTTGCGCTCCTTGCCGCCCTGGCCGATCAGCGTGACTTCCGCGCCAGGGATCGCGTCTCCGCGCTCGTCAAGGACCCTTCCCCGCAGCGTCGAATTCTGCGCGAGCGCGACGCCGGCAAGCGCCAGCGCGATGAAAAAGATCGATAAGAGCCGATGCGCTTTGCCGCTCGCTCGGCTAGTGATTCGATTGGTCATTCTCTTTTCCTCTTGCTGTAAATTCCTCTCCCTCCAACTCCGTTCAGATCAGAAAGGCTTTTCCAATAGCGACATCATGCTTCATGAGACGAATTCGAACTGTAAGCAGTTTCAGGAAAAATTCCCGTCCGTCGAGGAAAACGGTCGCGCAGACGCGTAATTAGCAAGATCGCCGCGTAACCTTTTGTCCATTGGCGCCGGCGGCGCGTCGTCTATATTTCAATAGACCGCCAAACGCGCGCGAGTTCCATTTTCTTTTGACACTAATAGCGCGATGACTTAGCTTAAGGCGCGCTAGACGCCACTCCGGTTTCATACTGATTATCAAACGAAAGGTTCAAGAGACGTGACTGATTTCATTCGCATCACACGCGGGGACAATCCGTATCAACGCGAAGTTCAAGGCAAGGCGAACGAACCGATCACGGTCGCCGCTCTGCTCGACCGCAGCCGCGCGCTCGTCGGCGCGCGCGATCTCGCCTATTCGCTCGAAGAGATAGTCGAGCGTCTCGACCAGAACGCGCCGCGCGTCGCCGTCATCGGCGGCTCGCCCGATCACCCGGCGCACGTCATGGACCACGAGACGACCGCGCGCGCGGCGATCCAAATCTGGCGGCGCGGCGGCGTGCCGTTCGCGTTTTCGACTCCGGTGTTGTGCGACGGGACGGCCCAATCGAACGTCGGGATGTGCTATTCCCTCCAGTCGCGCAACGCGATGACCGAGATGATCGTCAACCAGATGGAGGCGCAGTCTTACCACGGCGCGTTCGTCATTCAGGGCTGTGACAAACAACCGCTGGCCGCCGTGGCGGCGCTCGCCATTTTGGACGTGACCAGGCGAGCGCGAGGCGACGCCCCGGTCTTCGCCACATTCGCGCCCGCCCACGTGCTCAAAGGCGGAACCATCCCTGAAGATTTGCGTGACGAGATCGAAGAGCTCGCCCGCAGAGCCGAAGGCGCCGATCATCAAGCCATCGCCGACGACCTGCGCGACGCGCTCAGCTATGTTCTGCAATGCTCGTCGAACCAGGCGTTCCAGGGCGTCTTCATCCGCGCGGTCGCCGCCGGCGTCCTCGCGCGCGAGCGACACAAAGATCTCGAGAAGCGGCTGGCCGTCAACACATGCGACGGCAAAGGCGGCATTTGCGCCTTCAACGGCACGGGCAATTCGTCGCGCCACGTGGTCTCAGCCTTCGGCCTGGTCCATCCCGCGCTCGAGCTGCTCACGGCGCCGCCGGACCAGGATCGGGTGAACTCCGCCGTCGACGCGCTCTTAGACTACTGCGACAACCCTGATTACTCGGTCTCCGAGATGGTCAAACAGAACATCGAGAACGCCATCCGCATTCACGCCACAACCGGCGGCTCGACCAATCTGATGATGCACATGGTCTCGGCG
The DNA here is from genome assembly GCA_035714085.1 of Blastocatellia bacterium. Taxonomy (GTDB): domain Bacteria; phylum Acidobacteriota; class Blastocatellia; order RBC074; family RBC074; genus JAJVID01. Next base: position 26,094 of record DASTMP010000340.1, on the reverse strand, counting down.
GTGATCCATGCGGGCGTGGACTTTTCGATCTGGGATTACGAGCGCGTCCGCCTGGCCAACGCCGTTCCTGACCTCTTCGATTACAGCCTGACGCAGGGCCGCACGATCTTCGAGCTGGCCGAACAGTGCTGCTCGGGACAGATCCGCGGGATGGAGACCGTGATGTACGAGTTGATCCGCAACGGCGTCCCGATGAACGTCAACGCCCCGACCGCGACCGGCTCGACGTGGCGAGACCGATTGTCCGACACTCGCAACCTCTCGGCCGATGGCGTCAAGAGCAACCAGATCGTGCTCGCCAGCCCGCGGCGCCAGATCAGCGGCGTCGACGTGCTGCAGAGCAATTTCTTCGATTCAGCAGTGGTCAAAATCAGCGGCATGCCCGACGCGCAGCTTGATGAGTTCGATACCAAGCTCGCCATCGTGCTTTATTTTGAAAACGAAGACGAAGCCAACAGGATGCTGCTGGACGACCACTATCTCGACTCGGTCAAGTCGAATGAGGCCATCACGCGCGAAGACCTGCTGAGAATTTACGAGAACAACTCGAAACGGCAGGCGGACCCGGGCGTAACTTCCCTTTCGCGCGCGGAGCTGTTCGATCACCTGCTCCGGGAACGCATCGTCAAATTCGCCGTCGTGATCAGCGGCCAGGGCCCAGAAGGTTACGGAATGCCTGAAATGTTCACGCCGATGCAGCACGTCAACGCCAACCGCCATTTGAAAAAGCTGGCGATGATCCTGACCGACGGGCGATACTCCGGCGTGAGCTACGGCGCGGCCATCGGCCACATCACGCCCGAAGCCAAACGCGGCGGCGGCATTTTGTATCTGCAAACCGGCGACATCATCCAATCTAACCTGCGCGCGAGGAGCGTCACGCTGATTGATCGCGATGTATTGCGCGAAAGCGGCGAGATCGTAATTTATACCAGCGGGTTGACCGCCGAGCGGCGCGAACTGGGCGCTGAACGGTTGCGCCGGATCAACCGCCGATTACTCGACATCGCGCCGACCAACCGTATGCGCGACGTGACCGACGCCGCGCATGGAGTCGTGCCGGAGGCTGTGGCGGAATGCGTATCGCAAACGTTCGCCGAGTTCGCGAACCGCAATCCGGCGCTATCCAATGGCCATCTGCGCGCGGGATAATAACAAAGCGATTTGAGGAACCTTCACGTGGCGTCGCGACGCCCTGAAAATAATGAGAACCAACCACGAAGAAACGAAGAGCACGAAGGCTTTTCTGGTTCTTTCTTCGTTTTCTTCGTTTCTTCCTGGTTAATTTTCGGAGGAGAATATATGAAACTTACTTCGCTCGTTCTCTGCCTGGGCGCCAGCTTAATTCCGTTCGGCGCTGTCTTCGCCGCTGGCGATGACATCGAGAAGCGCGTCGAAGACGGCTACGCCGACTCGGGCGGCGTGAAGATTCATTACGCCGCGCTCGGCGACAAGAAAAATCCGTTGATCGTGATGATCCACGGCTTCCCCGATTTCTGGTACACGTGGCGCGACCAGATGGCCGCGCTTTCGTCGGATTATTATGTCGTGGCGATTGACCAGCGAGGCTACAATCTCTCGGATAAGCCAAAAGGCGTCGAGAATTACGACATGCGGCTGCTGGTCGGCGACGTAATCGCCGTGATCAAACACCTGGGCCGCGAGAAGGCCATCATCGTCGGGCACGATTGGGGCGGCGCGGTCTCGTGGACTCTGGCGATGTATCAACCGCAGTTCGTCGAGAAACTGATCATCCTCAATCTGCCGCACCTGCGCGGGCTTTCCCGCGAACTGGCCAACAACCCGCAGCAGCAGAAGAACAGCCAGTACGCCCGCAACTTCCAACAACCCGACGCGCATACTAAAATGACCGCCGAGCAACTGACTATCTGGGTAAAAGACCCGGAAGCGAAGAAGAAATACATCGAGGCGTTCAAACGTTCAGATTTCGAGGCGATGCTCAATTACTACAAACGCAATTATCCGCGCGAGCCGTACAAGGAAGACGCCTCGCCCGTCGTGAAAGTCAAAATGCCCGTGCTGATGATTCACGGCCTTGATGATATGTTTCTACTGCCCGGCGCGCTCAACAACACCTGGGAATGGCTCGAAAGCGACCTGACGCTGGTGACTATCCCCAAGGCCGGACACTTCGTCCAGCAGGACGCGTCCGACATGGTCTCACGTTCGATCAAAATGTGGTTGAAGCGGTAATTAAGGTAGGTAACCCTTTCCTGAACCCACAGGCGCGGCAATCCGAAGCCGGAGAAGCTTTCGGATCGCCAGGCGCCGCCTTGGTGGGTTGGCCGAGGATCGCTTGATAGGAGCTTATAGCTTCACAAATTGTTGCTCCGGTCGAAGTTATTAAAGCTCCTCGACTTCGGGTCTTCAGTCGATAGAGCCGACCGGCTGCTTTACTACCATCTTCTGCTCTCACCTATAGAAGCGTAAATTGAGACGAAAAACTCTAACGACGACGAAAGATTTTCTTCGCAGGAAATAGTCGTGCGCGGTGGAAGGGCAAGTAGTATACTTTGCGGCGCCTTTTTATGAGCTATGTGTTACCCATAAACAGTCTCCAGCCCGCTCCGGGCGGAAGGAGTATGTATGAGTTCGCCCCCGACTCCCGAAGTAACTCACTTGCTTCTGGCCTGGCGCAATGGAGATCGCGCCGCGCTCGACCAGTTAATGCCGATAGTCTATTCGGAGCTGCGCCGGCTGGCCCGTCGCCAACTCGCTGGCGAACGTCCCTGCCACACGCTGCAAACCACAGCGCTCGTCAATGAAGCGTACCTGCGGTTAGTTGATCAAAGTTCATTCCAATGGCAGAACCGCGCCCATTTCTTCGCGGTGGCTGCGCGAATAATGCGCCACATCCTGGTCGATTACGCGCGCGCGCGCCACAACGCCAAGCGAGGCGGCAGAGCGATGAAGGTCACGCTGGATGAAGCGGCGGAGATCTCGACTGAGCGAGCGACGGAGATGGTGGCGCTGGATGACGCGCTCACAGCGCTTGCGAAGTTTGACCCGAGGAGGAGCCAGATCGTCGAGCTACGTTTCTTTGGCGGATTGAGCGTCGAAGAGACGGCGGAGGCGCTCCAGGTCTCGCCGGGCACAGTGATGCGGGAATGGACCCTGGCCAAGGCCTGGCTACAGCGGGAGATTGGCAAATGACGCCTGAACGTTGGGGGCAAATCGAGAAGCTGTTTTATTCCGCCCTTGAGCGCGAGCCGGGCGTGCGGGCCGCGTTCCTTGATGAAGCCTGCGCCGGTGATGAGGCGTTGCGCCAGGATTTGGAGACGCTCCTCTCCGCGCACGATCACACCGAACGCGACTTTGAAGCCATCAAAGCCGAAGTCGCGGCCGATCTCCTTGCCGAAGACAAAATCGGGAGCATGGCGGGGATGACGCTTGGCCGCTATCACCTGCTTTCGCCTTTGGGCTCGGGCGGGATGGGAGAGGTTTATCGCGCATTGGACACACGGCTCGATCGCGAAGTGGCCGTCAAAATCCTGCCAGCGCGCCTGGCCGATAACACCGAAGCGATGCGGCGATTCGAACGCGAGGCAAAAGCGGTGGCCGCGCTCTCGCACCCCAACATCCTCTCTATCCATGATTTCGGGACCGAACAGGGCGTGCGCTATGCGGTTATGGAACTGCTAAAAGGAGAGACGTTGCGAAGCCGCCTCTCGCGTGGCGCGCTGCCCTGGCGCAAGGCTGTAGGAATCGGAGTCGAGATCGCCGAAGGGATGTCGGCGGCGCATGCCAAAGGCATCACACACCGCGACCTGAAGCCCGAAAATATCTTCCTTACCTTGGATGGCCGGACGAAGATTCTCGATTTCGGCCTGGCGCGAATCGAAGCCTCAGCCTCAGACGAAAACATTACCTCAGCGCCGACTGCGACGTTCGCGACCGAGCCGGGGTTTGTGATGGGCACGCCCGGTTATATGTCGCCGGAGCAGGCGCGTGGCGACGAAGTCGAAGCGCCCAGCGACATCTTCTCCTTAGGGTCTGTCCTGTATGAGATGGTGACAGGCCGCCGGCCTTTCGCGGGCAAAACAGTGGCGGACACGATGGCGGCCATCTTGAGAGACGACCCGCCGGAGTTGGCGGATTCAGGCAAAACCGTCCCGCCGGATCTGGCGCAGGTAATAACGCACTGCCTGGAGAAAAACCCTGCGGAGCGGTTTCAGTCAGCGCGGGATCTGGCATTCGCCCTGAAGACCATCTCAGGTGGTTCGGGCCCCTCAAGATTTGTCCCGGCGCGCTGGCCGGCGCGGTTTCGGGCCGCGCTGATCGTGGCCGCGTCAGCAGTCTTATTACTCGGAGCCTGGCGTTACTTGCGCCTTGATGGAATAAAGCTTCAGAGTTCGGGACAGATTCAATCCATTGCAGTGATGCCGCTTGAATCAGGCGCCGCTGAATATGAGTATTTCGCTGATGGGATGACCGGTGAATTGATCGACACCCTGGGACAGATCGGGACGCTGAAAGTGATCTCCGGCGCCTCGGTCATGCGTTACAAAGGTACGCGCAAGCCAACAGCGGAGATTGCCCGGGAATTAAATGTGGAAGCCGTTATCCAGGGCTCAGTGTTGCTCTTTGATGAAAGTGTGCGGATAACGGCGCGATTGATCCACGCGACGACAGGGCAGCCTCTCTGGGCCAATAGTTATCAGCAGAACATTCGCAATATCTCGGCTCTGCAAAACCAATTGGCGCAGGCCATAACTCAAGTGACTGGGACCAGGCTGACCCAGCAGGAGCAAGACCGTCTGGAGCGAGCTTACACAGTCGACCCCGAAGCCCATCAGCTTTATCTCAAGGGCCGCTCCTACTTTGAGAAGCGGGCTGAGGAGGATATCAAAAAAGCCATCGATTACTTCAACCAGGCGATCGTCAAAGACCCGAATTATGCGATGGCCTACGTCGGCATGGCCAATGCTTACATTCGGGGGGAAGGCACACTCCCACCGGCGCTGTCCATGCGCATCGCAAGGCTGGCGGCGATCCACGCGCTAGGGTTGAATAACAATCTCGCAGACGGTCATACATCCTTAGCCGTCGTGCATATGCTCAATGATTGGGACTGGCCAGCAGCCGAGAGAGAATTTAAGCAGGCGATTGAGATCCAATCAAGCAATGCGACTGCACACCACTGGTATGCCGAGTATTTGACGGCCCTGGGAAGGCGCGAGGAAGCCATAGCCGAAATCAAGCGCGCTCAGGAATTAGATCCTCTCTCCGTCATCATTCATCGGGACGTGGCGTGGCACTACTACTGCGCGGGCAACTTCGACCAAGCCATCGCCCAACTCCTGAATACGCTCAAGATGAACCCAGACTCTGACCAAGCGCACTGGCTGTTGGGACTTGCTTATGTGAAAAAGGGAATGTTCGCGGAAGCCATTGCCAAGCTGCAAAGGGCGGTTGCCCTTTCCCCGAGTAACAATAACAAAACGATGCTGGGATACGCTTATGCGAGCGCTGGGCAGCAGGACAATGCACAGCAGATACTCAATACGATTAACGGACTGAAGGGGGAAAGCCATACTTCGCCATACCTGATAGCAGCAATTTATGGCGCTCTAAACGACAGGGAACAAGCCTTCCTATGGTTGGAGAAGGCATATGATGAGCATTCAGACATTCTGGTTTATCTCAAAGTAGATCCGATATTGGAAAATTTGCGCGCCGACCCGAAGTTTCGCAATCTAATACAGCGTGTCAGACTCCCTGAATAAGATGGCTAAATCAGACTACCTAAGAGCCTGCGGAGCAGGCGACAGCATAAAGCCTGGAGCGTGAGCTCCAGGAGTGCGGTAGTAAAGGACCCAAAGCCCACGTAGTGGGCGACAGCCATGAAGGCTGCCGTCCGTTTCACGGGCTTGATGGCGCTCCAAACCTGACCCGGGGTTGCGGCCTTCGGCTCCACCCCGGGCTTTACTCTGACGCCCGCTCCGCGGGCTTTAGAAAAGAGCTTTTAAAATACGCTCTAAGGTTGGTACGGTACCGCGCGCAAGCGAGCGGCTATCTCATCAGTCAACCGCTTGCTTATGACGCTTAGAACTCTTGGCACAAACCTCAACACAACCATATAACAACTTGATAGGAGGTAACCATGATTGAATATTGGGCGGCTCTCGGCTTAGCTATTATTGACCATGAGTTTCTCGAGTCTTTGGTCAAGGCTAAAAAAGATGGTAGGAAGCTCAGGGGGATCGTCAAAGACTACGGATTCCGCCTCAGTCGCTATGAGTTGGGGGAGCTTCAGCGCGTCATTAATTCACGCGTGAGCAAAGAAGAATTGGAGAAGCTTCGGCGCGCCGTCTGCGATTCAAAAGATGGTGTTGATATCCCCACCATGATGGAGACTATCCACGATAGCATTTGGTATGCTGATGATCCTTGCTGGCCGGCGATGACTCCCAATACCGAGTATCGTCATCCTTATCTCGTCCCTTGCTCTGACCTTGATCATGATGGGAAGCCAGAGATTGTCCCAGGATTTGTAGATCCGGTGACCGGAAAGCCTCTTAAGACAAAGAAAAGGAAGAAAGCCCCGTCTCATTCCATGCGGGAGTAATGCATCCAAACATGACTCATCGGCCTAATTTGGAGTCTCAAGCTGTTGTCATGCGCACGGACTGACCTGGCAGTGGCGTGATTTGCGACAATCTATTCTTTTGTTCAAGCGCTGGCGCTTGTTAATATACTTTTGCCTACAACCTTCGGATGCTTTGTCGAATCGGCGCATGGGAAAAGGCGCTCTTTCAATCCTGTTCCTCACTTGAGTTTTTTCAATGCTGACTCTACCTTACCGGCGACAGAGAGAATCGTTATGGCTCAAATTGCTTTGCGCGACATTGGGCGCCGACCGCAACCGACCATTCACATCCTGACCAAAATATTTGACGGAGTTTGAATCAACTATGGCAAACAAACGACTAGGCATCGGCTTCATCGGCAGCGGTTTCATCACCCGCTTTCACATCCAATCCTTGATCGCCGTTCGCGACGCCGACGCGCGTGGCGTGTGGAGTCCCAACAAACAGCGAGCCGGAGAGGCCGCGGCGCTGGCGCGCGAGCTGCGCGTCGGCGATTGCCAGGCGTTCGACTCGATCGAGGAGATGGTCGCATCGCCCGACATCGACGCGATATGGCTGTGCGGCCCGAACCACAAGCGAGTCGAGAACCTGGAAGCCGTCGTCAAGACGCTGAAATCGGGCAAAGGCAGGCTGACCGGCATTGCGGTTGAAAAGCCGCTGGCGCGCAACGCGGCCGAGGCCAGACGCGTCATCGAATTGATCGAAGAGTCAGCGCTGCTGCACGGATATCTTGAAGACCAGTTGTTCGAGCCGGCCATCGTGCGCGGGCGTGAGATTCTGTGGCGTCGCGCGGCGGTGTTGACCGGGCGGCCTTATCTGGCGCGCTGCGCCGAGGAGCACAGCGGCCCGCACATGCCATGGTTCTGGCAGGGCGAACTGGGAGGCGGCGGGGTGCTCAACGACATGATGTGCCATTCGGTCGAAGTCGCGCGGCTGCTGTTGACCGATCCCGCCAAACCGCGCGACAGCGTCCAACCGGTGAAAGTTTCGGCGACCATCGCGAGCCTGAAATGGTCGCGCCCCGAATACGCCGATCTGCTTCGGCAGATGATGGGCGAAGAGGTCGATTACCGGACGAGGCCTTCAGAAGACTTCGCGCGCGCCACCATTCATTACGTCGACGACGCGGGCGCGCCGCTGATCGCCGAAGTCACAACCTCGTGGTGCTTCGTCGGCGCGGGCCTGCGGTTGTCCTCCGAGCTGCTCGGCCCGGAATACTCGCTCTCGATCAACTCGCTGGACACCAGCCTCAAGCTCTTCCTGAGCCGCCGCGTCCACGGCGCGTCCGGTGAAGACCTGGTCGAAAAACAGAATGCCGAGCAGGGGCTGATGCCCGTCGTCCCCAGCGAAACGACCGAATACGGTTACGAGGCCGAGAATCGTTACTTCGTCAATTGTTTCCTGGACGGCAAACAGCCTGATGTGAATTGCTACGACGGGTTGGAAGTCACGCGGTTGCTCATGACGGCGTACAAGAGCGCTGAAGAGGAGCGCGCGATCGCCTTCGATCCCAAAGCGATCGAAGATTTCATTCCGGCCGTTGCGCTTGGAACTTGGAAACCCTGACCGCCGGCTATTGTGTAACGGATTTTAGTCTGTCCGACCCCAATTCATGCTGCGGACAGACTTTAATCTGTCCCACTCCTGCTCCTGATGCAGTTGCGTAAAAGAGAGCAACATCAGATAGACGGCGCCGAAGAGGAGCGTGAACAGCCCGGCGAAGGCGATCGTATGTAAATATGCGAAAGGATTACGCAATCCTTCCAACAGTTCGTAGAGCAGACTCGTCGGGTGGAAGAACACGTCCCAGCTATTCCAGCGCAGGAAGCGCCCGAAGTAGATTCCGAAGCCGTTCAGCGTCAAGACGGCGAGAACGAATAACCAACTGGCCGTGTTCCCCACTGTCCTGCGAACCAACATCTGCATCAGAAACAGCGAGACCAATCCGAGAAATGAGCCCGTCCAGGCGAAAGCGACCAGCGTGATCAGGTCGTACCAGATCGGCGCGCCGTAGCTCTGTTTGAGATGGACAATGTCGGTGATGAGATAAGGCGCGTTGGGCAGAAACAGCAGCCAGAGTAGTGAGAGTCCGATGATCGGAAGCCAGCGAAAACGTGTGGGCCAGTGATTCAGGTTGTAAGCGGCAAAGGCGCCCAACGCCGGCAGCCAGGCGAGAAAGAGATTCCAAACCAACCAGGTGCGCGCGGAGGCGCCATAATGCCAGGCGCGCAACGCGAGAAGCCCAAGACAAAGCGCGGTGGCAAGGCCGAGCGACGCGAGAACGGCGAGTTGTCGTCGGTAGCTTTGATAATTGGCGCGGGAAGAAGGATGTTTAATACGCGCATTCATAACAAACCTCACGTAAGTATGTGCGGCGCTAAGCTTAGCATACCGATGCGACGACTGAAAAACGCCGCAACGCGCGGAAGAGGATTGAAGGTCGTCATGCGTGTATCCTCTTCCGCGCGTTGCGGCGTTCTATTTGCTTTTTACCTGCGAACAGCCCCTTGGCGGTTCATTCTACAATTCAGATTCAGACTCCGTAGAGGCGGACTCTAGGCGAGCGTCCATTCCCCCATCGCCCTTTGGCGTAGAAGAACTCGACGTTGTCTATGGCCCGATCGTCGCCGCGCAAATCAATGGCGCGCGTCTGGCCGCCGGCGGAGATTCTCTGCCGGACGTTGACCTCTTCACTGCGGCCGTTGGCGTAATGAAGGACCACGCGGTAAAACTCAATCGGCGCGCGTTCGACTCTGATTTGAACTCTCTGGAACCTGCCGCGCCCGCGCCCCACGTAGATCTTGTCGCGATCCACTCTTCCGTCCACATTGGCCTGTCCCAGATAGACCCAACGGCCGGGGATTTGAGCGCTGACGCCGACGCCGACGCTCATAATCAACAGCAACCCTAAGATCAATCGTATATATTTAGATCTGATCATACCTTATCCTCCAGTTGAAGAGCGCATAGGGTTCAGCCTTTAGGCTGAACCCTATGCGCCCTTATTTGAAACATCAGGGAGCGGAAGCGCCAAAGGCCGACGCCTCCACTCCATTTCGCTTCAATCTGCGCTTCTTCTTTGAATCATTCATTCATTAATGGTATCGCCGATAATACCTGTGATGACGTCCGTCGTACCTTACCCTGGGGGAATATCCTCGCCGATATTTCGCCCGGTGATGATCGTGGTAGGAATGACGGTCGTAACGGCGATGATGTTCTTGCGCAAAGACCTGGTGAGTAAACGTCGTCGCTATAGGAAGCGAGAAGACGCATGTTAGCGCAAGCCAAATTATTACCTTCTTAAAGCGCTCGTAATTCAAATTCATATCCTCCTTTTCCAGAGCCTTCAAATTGCTCTGGCGTGAGCGAATTACAAGGGGGCGGATAATCGCCGATTCATGTATTCAGCGCGCATTACCTTACGCCAATAATGTGGCTTTCATCCACATCGGATGTAGACAAGAGCTACATCCGGATTGAATCTTCAGGCGTAAAGCCGTCGCGCTGGCGCCTACACTCTCGTGCGCTTCGGTATGCGTTCTACTTCCGTTTTTAGTAACGGTAGCCGAATCGGTACCCTCCATAGCCTCTGTGGTAGTAGCCACCATATGGATAGCCATAGCCATATCGGTAATATTGCCTATAGTAAGGCCTGTAATAGTAGGGATTGTTGTACCCCCTCCGATAGTAGCCGCCATAAGGATAACCATAGCCACGATACCCTCCATAGCCATAACGACGGTACTGCGCCACGTCGCTATACACGCCACTTTGCGCGTATACAGGAGAGGTAACTGTCATCGCTATAGGAAGCGCGAAGACGCACATCAGCGCCAACGAAACTAGTATCTTCTTAAATCGTCTGTAATTCATATTCCTCCTTTCAGAGCCTTCAGACGACTCTCATTCATGAATAAGGCGCAAGGCTAAGCCTTGAGTCTTGCAGTTTTCATTCGCATGTATTGTGCCAGCCTCGTCGTCGCTTAGCGCTTTTAAATTGGTTTTTGATTGCGCAGGCTAGAAATTTGAAACTGCTCTATACGCAGCTATAGCTGAGAGGCGCGCTCGCTCGTTCAAGAAATCGATGCGTCGTGACTAAATGAGATACGGCGGTCGCGTCGTTAAGCGCGTCTGCTCGCTCGCCGGCGAGCGCGACTCTTGGGCGCCCAGCGTCGCTGCCCAGCTCTGATTGCGGCTTTCTCAGTGCGATAGCCGGCGAGTTGCGGGCTTAGCTCGAAATGCGCGGGGTCTTTCAAGCCGTAGCGCCATTTGAAGCCATGCCGGCGCATGATGCGCACCACCTGGCGCCCTCTGGGCGTGAGGCGACGACGCCGGTGTCCGCTCGCCACGCCGCCGATGTCTACGGCCAGCCCGGCTTCGTGCATCGAGGTTCCGGGTCGCTTGGCGCCGTAGATCCCGCGCCGGGCGCGGCAACGGCGGGTGCGGGCGCACCGATAGATGGCGCGTTGCTCGGCGCGCGAGCGGAATGCGCTGTTAATACGAGGCCGGATGCCGCGTTTACGCATGTCGCGCACGGCCGCGCCGAGTCGCGCGCGGGCGTCATTATCAAGCGCATTGATGCGACTGTGGCCCAGCGCCCACAGACTCACATAAGATACAAGAAGGATGACGATCAGGCCGATTCCGATCGCCAAAAGGGAAAGCGGCGACTTAGTTTTAAAGTACAACATTAGTGTGACAAGCTAACTCTGACAGTTAGGGGTGGGGGATTCTACCGCATGTCCATTTCTGGACGCCATCTACCGCCAGGTTTCAGGTTCCAGGTTCCAGGTTTCAGTAAAAGAATGACGCTACTTAATCTTCTTCGCCCGCATGGTCCGCCCGCCCTGCTCGATGATCACGGCGGCCACTGCCCCGCCCTCTCCCAGTTCGAAGCGGTGAACAATGCCGTTGTCGGAGAAATAATTCGTTACCGACTCAGGCAACAGCTCGAATTTGGATTGCCCCTGCCCCTGCGCCCAGAGCCGCCCCTCTTCTGCCGTCATCGTGATCTTGAAGCCGTCATCAAGCTCGTAAAGTCCCACATATTTCTGATAAACGGCGGAGTCAACTTTGGCCAGGACGCGCTCCGGCGCCAGGTAGTCCGGCCAGTTGTATTCGCGAGCGATCGCGCGAATCAGCTCATCCGCCAGCGGTATGGCGCGATTCGCGTTCATCATCACCACCGCGCCACGCCCACCTCGGCAGTAGGCCGTGAAGAGGGCCTCGAAGCCTTCGTCCACGCCGCCGTGGCCGAAGCGCGCCGACTCCTTCCCCGCGTTATCCAGCCCCGGACCGAGCCCGTAACTCCCCTTCTGCACAGTCACCATCTGCTGAGCCATCTCGCGCGAAAGGATTTTCGATTGGCCGGCCAGCGCGCTCTGAACCTCGATGACGTAACGCGCCAGGTCAGACGACGTCGTCCACAATCCGGCGGCGGCCATCTCGGGGTAGATGTGCCAGCGGCCTTTAACCTTATCGCCGTTCCAGTTATGCGCGGTGGCGGCCACGGCTTCTAACGGTTTCGGCAAGGGGTTCTCGTAAGTGCTCTGCCGCATGCCGGCGGGCGCCAGGACCAGCTCGCGCGTCAGTTCGGGAAATGACTTTCCCGTCACGTCCATACACAACTGCTGCATCACGGTGTAACCGCCGCCAGAGTAGCGCCACCGACTGCCCGGCTCGATGTCAACCCGTATCGCCGCGGTGTTGGCCGGCTTCTCGCCGTTCAAAATCTGAACCAGCGTCGGCATCGGCGCGTCTACCGCATAGCCGGGGAATCCATGCACGGTCAGCCCTGCGCTGTGGCTGAGCAAACCGCGCAGCGTGACCTTCTTATCCTTGGTGAATTCGTTATCCGGCGCCTTCCAGGTCTTCAACTTCAGGTTCACGTCCTCATCCAGGTTGAGTTTGCCCTGCTCGACCAGGCGCAGCGCCGCCAACGCGGCCACAGGCTTGCTGATTGAGCCGGCCAGGAAGAGCGTGTCGGGAGTGACTGGCTTGTCGCCGTCTTTTTCGATCACGCCGTAACCGCGCGCCCATTCGATCTTGCCGTCATTGATGACGGCGACGCTCAAGCCCGGAACTTTGTAATGGGCCATGCGCTCGGCGAGTTTCATCGCCGTGGTCTGGCCTTTGATCATAACGGCGGGCAGCAGCCCGTTCTCAACACGCTGAATCCGCTCTGCGACGCCGGCTTTGCCTTGCGCCGCGATGGGCGCCGCATCAGTCGACGCGCGGCAAGCGTTGAGATTGAGCGCGACCAGTATCAGCAAACAAACGAGTCTGGGTTTCATGGTTATGCCTCCTGCGCTTGAGTTTGAGCCGCCGGCTTCTTCGCCAGCGCCAGAATTTATGGTCTATGAAAACGAAATACGACAACCACGAAGAAAAGATTGCTTTTCTTCTGGCTAAATCAGTTTTCAAATGCGTGGACGGAACCGTGACGCGATTTGTTTACTCGCGCCCTTTCCTCACTGGAATCCTTATTGGACAAAGCCGCAAGCAGGACGATTAAACAAATCGCCCCAAATCATATACGCATTTGTAACCTGCCTTAATAATTTGGTAATGGCGAATGGCTAATGGATGTGTGGGATTTCGATTGATTATAGAGCCTGCAGCGTCAGGCTCATTCATCGCGCAGCACCGTCACGGGGTCCACTCGCGTCGCCCGCCGCGCCGGGATCAGCATCGCCGCCAGAGCAACACTCGCTAATAAAATGGCGGTAGTGGCGTAGACGCCTGGATCCAGTACGTTCACGGCGAATTCCACTTCGCGGATCTGCGGCGCCATCGTCGCCCAGACGCTTATAGAGATTGCCAGCCCGACCAGTAAACCGATGGCGATGGGCCTCCCGCTCGCCCCCAGGACGGCGCGGTAGACGTCCATTGATTGCGCCCCGAGGGCAATACGAATCCCCATCTCTTTAGTACGCTGGCTCACGGCAAAGGCGACAACGCCATAGATGCCAATGACCGCCAGGATGACTGCCGTCGCGCAAAGGAATACGACGAGCCGCGTCTGTCTCCAAATATCTTCCGTCAACTCCTCTCGCCTCGACTCAATCGTCCTCACTCTTACGACAAGTTCAGGGGCTAATTCTCTGGCGGCCGCGGTGATGGCGCGAGCGAGCGGCGCCCCGTCGCCCGAAAACCGCACAATTGGGTGAGGCGGGTAAGAGTTATTCAGGCTCAAAGGCCGATATATCCTTGGCTCATCAAGGCCTCCGAGTCTGGCGCTCGAAACGTCGCGGGCGACGCCCACGACCTCGAAGTTATTCCCTTCCGGAGTTCGAAGCGTCTGGCCGAGCGGATTCCCGTCCGGCCAGAACTCGCGGGCGAGTCGCTGCGAAACCACAACGGCGCATATGGTCCTTCCAGTGGCCTTTTCACAGGGAGGATCGTCTTCGCGGATCGCGCGCCCGCTCACGATCGGAATCCCGAGCGTGGTGAAGTAATTCGATGATACAGAGTTGATCTCCGCCCGGCGCAGCGCCTGGTCTGACGCCTGAACATCAGCCATCCACAAGCCTTTGCTAAACAGATAGCGGTATGAGTAAGCGACGGATTGAACGCCTGGCAAAGCGTTGATGCGGTCGTTTAGAGCGCGATACAAGGCGTCCCAGTTGCGCGGCTCCATGCCTATTCTCTGCACATATAGTCCTGCCTCGAACGCATGCCGCGTTTCAATGCCAGGCTCGAAGTAAGCGGCCCTCCGAGCGACACTAACAAAGAGAGCGGCGCCGCATAACAAAAAGAAGCTCAATGCGACCTGCGCCCCGATCAAGAGTCCATATAGCCAGGAACCTTTGCCGCCGCCAGGCATACTCTGGCGGCCTTTGAACATATCCGTCAGGTTGATTTTCAAGGATTGAAGCGCGGGCGTCAGCCCCGCCATCGCCCCTGCCAAAATCGTGACCGCCGTCAGGTAGCCAAACACGCGCCAGTCTGGAGACTGCGAATAATCAATGGCGCCACCAGGGCCGGTGAGCCAATGGTTCAAAACGTCGGGAATATGATAGGCAAGATAGAAACTCGCCAGGCCGGCTATAGCAGCCAGCAGGAAGGTTTCTGTCAACAGCATCCGGATCAGCCGCGCTCGGCCCGCGCCCAGCGCCAGCCGCACAGCGATCTCATGCCGGCGCGCGGCGGCCCTCGCGAGAAGCAGCGTAGCAGCGTTCACACACGCAATCAGGACAAAAATGATGAGCGATCCCAGAATCGCCGCGAACACCAACATTATTTTGTCGCGATCTTCGGGCTCCTGAATCGACGAGCCGTCGGTGACGGTGAGCGTGGTCGTCCGCCCCGGATGTAGCCGATCCTGCTGGCTGGCTAAAAGCTTGAGTTCAGCGGCGGCATCACGATGCGAGAATCCCGGATTCAAGCGGCCCACAATGCTCAGCCATACGGCCTCGCCCGGTCTCTGCAAGTCATCGCCGTGCTTCAGGTAGGTTTCGAGCGTGTACGGGAGCCAGGCGTCCCCAGGAATCTCACCCGCGAACACCGGCGTTACTCCTACCACAGTCACCGGCTGGCCGTTGAAATGCACAACCTTCCCGACGATTTGCGGGTCGGAGGCAAACCGATTGCGCCACAATCGTTCGCTCAGCACTACCACTTGATTGACCGCGGAACAGTCTTCCGGCTGCGGCAACCGCCCCATCAGCGGCCGTTCCAGATCGAAAGGCGAAAAGAAGTTGCAGGACGCCAGGAGGGCGCGCGCCTCGACCGTGTCATCCTTGCCGAGCGGCGCCCGGAAATCCGCATACGCCGCCAGATTGCGTAGTGATTTCGCCCTGTCGCCAAAAGCCAAGTAATCTTCCAGAGTCGTCGCCCCATAGTGGCCCGGCCTCGTCGGGTCTCTGGTATAGGCCGCATAAACTCGTGCGAAGGAATCGTGATTTTTGTAAAGGCGGGCGCGCAGGAATTCCGCGTTGTAATAGCTGAAGACTCCGGCGCTGACGCCGATGCCGATGGTGAGCGTCACGATGACGACGAAAGACAACAAGGCATGCTTGCGCAGGCTGCGCGCGGCATATCTAATGTCCTGCCACAATGTCTCCAGATGGTGTCCCATTCGCGCCTCCCGCACTTGCTCTTTTATTTGTTCCTTGCCGCCGAGCTCGATCAGCGCCGCGCGGCGCGCTTCCGCCGGATCGAGACCCTCTTTGATCTTCTGCTCAACGAGCATCTCCAGATAAGCGTCAATTTCTTCGGTCAGTTCCTGATCCTTCCGGGCTTTGTGGAACAGGTTGCGCCAGAGACAGGATAGACGATGCAGTAACGGCATGATTTCTTCTCCTTCATTTTGTGGGGAAACATGCAAAAGCCGTCTCGCCGGCGAAGCGCATGCATAGGCCACCGTTGTAGCGCATCGCATGCGCTACCGCCTCACTTCTTCTGCTTGGTCACAGTCCACTTGCACTCCCCATCACAATAAGGGTTTCCGATAGCGCCTGTGATCCTGTTCGGAGACTCAAGCGTGCCGTTGAAGGTGACTGTGAGGCCAGGCTTTTTGACCTCGGCTGGGGGATTGAGCTCATAACTGATGACCACCTTATTGCCTTTCACAATACCGGTGATTTTTTGTTGCTCGCCCTTCTTGTTGCCTTGGAAGTATGAGCCAGAAAGTTTCTCTCCCTCTTGTTTGATGATGAAGGTTATGTCCAGGGGCCCGTAGCTGTTCCCTGGCCTGTCAATAGCGCCTTTCCACGTCCCAGAGATGTCAGTCGCGGCGCTGCCAGCGACACCGGGCGCCGCCGATAGTACGAGCAAAACGATGATCAGCAGTTGATACTTCATACATCCCCCCTTGAGCTAAATTGATAAATAAGCGATGGCTAGTCATACCTCAGCGCCACCAATGGATCCACGCGCGTCGCCCGCCGTGCCGGCAGGTAGCCGGCCACAGCCGCGACCCCAAGTAACATCAGCGTAGCCAGACCAATAGTGACTGGGTCGGCTGCGCTAATTCCGAAAAGTTGACTGGCGACAAGGCGCGCCGCCGCCAAAGCCGCCGGGACGCCCAGCGCGGCGCCGAGCAAGACCAGCCGCAACGCATCGCTCAACACCAGCCAGAGGACGTCGCGACGAGCAGCGCCGAGCGCCATCCGAACGCCGATTTCTTTCGTGCGCTGCGCGACGGTGTAAGACAAGATGCCGTACAGACCGAGGCAGGAGAGCAGCAGCGCCAGCAGTCCGAAGCCGCTCGACAGCATTGCGAGAAGGCGCTCCTCGCGGAGCGAAGCCGAGACTTGCGTGGCCAGAGTCTCGACCTCAAACAGAGGCGCCGCCGGGTCCATCGCTCGCGCCTCGCGCCGTACCGCCGCTGCGACCGTTGTGGGATCGCCCTCCGTCCGCACAACAAGCGTCATCTCCCCAAAGCCAGTATTGGCCTGATGGAATGGGAGATAGAACATTTCTCGACCTTCATTGTGGAGACTCGCGTATTTGACGTCTTTGACCACGCCGATGATTTCAATCGCGCCGGCGCCTCCTCTCACGCTACCATCAGGGCATTGCATGGGTCTGACCTGGGTAAAACCGAAACGCCGCCCGATTGGGCTTTCATTCCCAAAGAAGCGGCGCGCCATGCTCTCATTGATGATCCCGACCAGCGCGGCGGATGAACATGGACCCGGCCTCCATACCTGGCTGTCTTGCAGGCCGAAGTCGCGTCCCGCCACGAGCGGGATGCCGAGCGTGGCAAAGGAATTCGGATAGACTTGCATCCAATTGATCCACATTTCCTCGTCGGGCCGAGACATATAACCCTGGACAGACATAGGAGCGCGGGACCACTCCGGGTTCTGGCCAAGCACTAACCATTCACGCCGGCTCATAGGACTGTAGCCGACTAAACTCGCCAACTTCACACCAGGAATCGCCTGCGCCCGCCTAAGCAAGTCATCGTAGCGCGCGGCGAGTTGTGGCGATTTGGAACGGCTTCCAGCCGGTTCCAGCTTCGTCACTAACACATTATCGCGGGCAAAGCCGGCGTCCGCCTGCTGCAAATTTCGCAGGCTTCGCACGAACAGGCCGGCCCCGATCAGCAAGAGCAATGACAGCGCGACCTGTAAGATGACAAACAATTTTCCGAAGGTCATCGAAGCGCCACGGCTCTCTGTGGCGAAACCCGAAGCGTCGTTCTTGAGCGCGGAGTTCACATCCACGCGCGTCGCCAGCAACGCGGGCGCGAGGCCAAACACCATACTGGTAAGCATTGCCACGGCAGCCGTGAACGCGAGCGCGCGAGCGTCAGGGCTGAGATTGAGGCGGGTGGGAATTTCTCCCTGCGACAGCAGCGGCAGGAGCAGGCGTGTTCCCCAGGAAGCGAATAATAGTCCGAGCAGGCCACCAAGCCCCGCGAGCAAGACGCCCTCGGTAAGCAGTTGCCTGACCAGCCGCAGACGCGCGCCGCCCAGTGACAGACGGATCGCAATCTCCCTGCGCCGCGCTACGGCCCGCCCCAACAGCAATCCCGCTACGTTCGCGCAGGTGATTAACAACACTAACGCCACGACGATCATTAGCAACCGCAACGGACGCGAGAACTGCCAGCGCAACTCGGACAACCCGCGGCTGCCTGACTCCAAAACCAACTTCTCTTCAAGCCAGTTCGGGAAGCCCCCTTTGACCATCCAGTTGGTCGCGGCGTATTCGGCGCAGAGCTGCTGATAGAGCAAACCCAAAGTGGCGTACGCCTGTGGCATTGTGACCTCAGGCCGCAACCGCCCCATGACGGTGAAGTAGCCTCCCTCCGCCGTTACTTGCTGCCGCATCATCTGCGGGACCGAAATGTCCAGCGAACTGCCAACTTCCAGGCCAAAGAAATCCCGCTGGCTCACGCCAATGATGGTAAAAGGCGTTCCGCTTAGATGAATCGTCTTCCCTACGACGGCCGGGTCGCCTGCGAAGCGTCTTTGCCAATAGTTGTAACTGATGACGCAAACGGGCGACTCGCTGGGCGCCCGGTCATCATCCGGGAGAATGATCCGGCCCAGCGCCGCATTTACGCCCAACACCGAGTAATAATTCCCGCACACAAGTTGGCCCGCCACTGCCAGCTCCGGCTGCCCATCCACGCTCACAGTCAACCGCAACGGATGATAGGCTAGCAGGCCAGAGAGGACCTGGTTCTGATCCCGGATTTGCTCGTAGGTGCGATAAGCGAATGTATTCTCGGTCCCGCGGCTGTCGGCATGCCTGAGCAGAACCAGTTGCTCGGGATTTTTGACCGGCAGCCGTTTCAGCAATACGGCGTCAATCAAACTGAAGATCGCGGCGTTGGCCCCGATGCCCAGCCCCAATGTCAGCACAGCCACGACAGCGAAACCCGGATTACGCCGCAGCGTACGCAGCGCGTATCGTAAATCCTGCCACACTGTTTCGAGGTGATATCCCGCGCTCGCTTCCCTGACTTTCTCTTTGACCTGTTCCCGGCCGCCGAGCTCGATCAGCGCCGCGCGGCGAGCTTCCGCCGGATCGAGACCCTCGTTGATCTTCTGCCCGATGAGCATCTCCAGATAAGCGTCAATCTCTTCAGTCAGCTCCTGTTCCTTTCGAGCCTTATGGAACAGGTTGCGCCAGAGACTGGATAAGCGAGGCAGCAGTGGCATGATTTTTTCTCCTTAGTCATTCCTGTCGCAACGCAATCATTGGATCTACTTTTGTCGCGCGGCGCGCAGGCAGATAGCAGGCCAGAAAGGCGACACTCAGCATCAGCGCCGCGATCAGCGTGAACGTCGGCGGGTCAGTCACGCTCAACTCGAAGAGCAAACCCTTCAACACGCGCGTTACACCCAAAGCGACAGCCAGCCCGATGAACACGCCGACGAGCGACAACGCCATTCCATGCCTGACTACCATCAACAACACATCACGCGGACGGGCGCCGAGCGCCATCCGAATCCCGATTTCGTGAGTGCGGCGACTGACCGAATAGGCAATGACGCCGTAGACGCCCACCGCCGCCAACACTAGCGCCACTGCGGCGAAGACGCCGGACAACAACACTTGAAAACGCCGCGGCGCAAGCGTTTCGTCCAGACCCTGCTCCTCCATCCTTACGTCGGAGGTCGGTTCAAGCTCGTGGATCTGCCAGCGCACGGCGGGGACCATGTCCAGCGGATCACCCACCGTCCGCAAAGCCAAACTGAAGTCATTCGGTCCATGAGTTCTATCTTTGGAATACGGCAGGTAGATTTCCGGCTCCGCCTCGGTTTCCAGGCCCAAACGCTTCACGTCGCCCACTACGCCCACAATCGTGCGCGGAGAAGACAGAGTCAAGATCCTTTTGCCAAGAGGATCTTCGCCGCTGAAGTAGCGATGAGCCAGCGATTCGTTGATGATCAGGACGCGCGGCGCTTTTTCGTCGTCCTGTTCGGTGAAGCTGCGCCCGGCGCGCAACTGCATGCCCATCGCGCGAAAGTAATCCGAGCTGATAGAATTAACATCAACCTGTGGTCTTTGGTCAGCGGGCGCCGGCGCCCGGCCTTCTATACTGAACAACGTCTTGCTGCCAAAGCCGGTGAAGGGAATACCCGCGCCGGTTACAGTTGCGACATCCTTGACGCCGGGTATAGCTTTGACCCGCGTGAGAACCTCCTGGTGGAAAGCATGTAACTGCGGCGAGCCGCTCGGGTATTTCGCCTGATCGACTCCGACATACAACGGCAGCAAATTCTTCGGGTCGTACCCGGGATCGACTGCGAGCACTCGCAGGTAGCTTTTGATCACCAGGCCCGCGCCTGCGAGCAGCACGAGCGTCAATGCCACCTCGCCGATGATCAGGGTTGGCGAAACGCGCCCCAGCCCGCGGCGGGTGAACGCCGCCGCCTGACGAGCGCCATCTTTCAGCGCCTCGTTGAGATCGATCTGCGATGATTGCAGCGCTGGAATGAGGCCGGCGGCGAGGCCGGTCAACAGCGCCGCGAGGAAAGTGAAGCCGAGCGCTGCGCCGTCAATATGGCTCTCTCTGATTTGACGCAATTGGTCAGGGGCGAGCGCGACCAGCGCCCTGACGCCCCACACCGCCAGTAACAAACCCGTCGCTCCGCCTAGCAGGGACAGCAGTAGACTCTCGGTCAGCATCTGCCTGACCAGGCGCGCGCGGCCGGCGCCTATGGCGGCGCGAATCGCCATCTCTTTCTGTCGCTCCGCCGCCCGCCCCAGCAGCAGGTTCGCCACGTTGGCGCAGGCGATCAGCAACACAAGCGCGACCCCGCCGAATAGCGCCAGCAACCCACGTCTTAATTTGCCAACCAGGTTTTCAATGAGCAGTGTCGCTCTGGCCTCGGTATTCATAATCGCCCCCGGAGTGGCCAGTACGAGGCGCCGCATAATCAGGTTCACTTCCGCGTGCGCCTGCTCCAGCGTGAAGCCGGGCTTGAGCCGCCCAAACACATTCAATTGGTGATCCCGCAATTCGCGCTCATCTTTCACATCGAGAGCAAGCGGCAGCCAGACGTCAGTCCGTTCCAGGGGAAGGAGACTACGAGATCTGGGCGGCATAATTCCGATGACCGTCCAGCTTTGACCTCCCAGCGTCAACATTTGACCGATGATGGCCGGATCACTGCCGAAGCGTCGCTGCCAGAGCGCGTGACTGAGCAGCGCCACAGGCGTTGCTTCGGGCCGCTCATCCTCCGCCGTGAAGGCCCGCCCCAACTGAGGCGACAGGCCCAGAGCCGGAAACACATTGGCCGTGACCTTAAGACTTTCAACTCGCTCCGGTTCGCCTCGGCCTGTTAACTCGCGACTGCCTCTCTCATAAGCGACCAGATGTTCGAAAACCTGCGACTGCGCTCGCCATGCAAGATAACTCTTTGCATAAGGGCTTTTGGGGCGCCCCTCCTGAGCTTCCGTCACCCAGAGGAGCCGCTGCGGCTCGTAGTAAGGCACGGCATTGAGCAACACCGCATTGACGACGCTGAAGATCGCTGTGTTCGCGCCGATGCCGAGCGCCAGCGTGATGACGGCGATCAACGTCATGACGGGATGCTTGAGCAACATCCGCAGCGCGTAGCGCAGATCCTGCCACAAGGTTTCGAACTGATGTCCCATACGCGCATCACGGACTTTTTCTTTGACTTGTTCCCTGCCCCCGAGTTCGATCAGCGCCACGCGCCGCGCCTCCGCCGGATCGAGGCCTTCTATGATCTTCTGCTCGATGAGCATCTCCAGATAAGCGTCAATTTCTTCGGTCAGTTCCTGATCCTTTCGCGCCTTGTGGAACAGGTTGCGCCAGAGACTGCATAGACGAGTCAGTAGTGGCATGATTTTCCTCCTACGTCGATTGAAGCGCCTTTGTTGTTATTCGTGCCGGAGCGCGTCCAACGGATCTACTTTTGTCGCCCGGCGCGCCGGAATCCAACAGGCAATCAGCGCCACGAGGCTCAGCAATAAAGAAGTGGCGCCGAAGGTAAGCGGATCGGTCGGGCTGATTCCAAAGAGCGCAGCGGCCAGCACACGCGTAACCGCCGCGGAAATCGGCAGGCCGAGCGCTACACCGATGATTACCAGCCGCAGACCTTGTCGCAGCACCAGCCGCACGACGTCCGCCGCTCTTGCGCCGAGAGCCATGCGGACGCCGATTTCGTGCGTGCGCTGTACGACCACAAAAGCCGTGACGCCGTACAGGCCCATGACCGCAAGCGCCAACGCAAGTAGGCCGGCCAAACCCGCCAGCGAAGCGCCCGTCAATAACGGCTCGAATGGGTGTTTCAGCACATCCTCAAATTGTCGGACCTGGATTTTCAGCTTCGGATCGAGCGACTGGACGGTCGTTCGCAGCGTCGCGGCCAGAGCGGAGGGGTCGCCTTCGCTCCTAACGAGTAGCCATAAGCCGAAGCGGCCTTCTGTTCGGTGAAGGGGCAGATAAAGATATGGCTCATTCGCCGCGTAAAACAGGTTATTCCGCGTGTTTTTCGCGACGCCGACAATTTCCCACTTGCGACCCCGTGTAAGGAGAGATTTGCCGAGCGGGCTTTCGCCCGGCCAATGGCGACGCGCCAATGCTTCGTTGACGACGACTACGGCCTTGTCGTCGCGGGTATCCTCTTCAGTGAATGTGCGGCCAGACAACAACGGGACGCCAAGCGCGGCGAAGTAGCTTGGCTCAACGGCGTTGCTCGTGGCGCGAATAGGCGGGGTTCTAGCCGTGATTACCGTGACGCCATTCACCTCCCCAATGGACGCGCTGCCATCATCCAGATAGTAACTGGCATCTCCGGGATCGGGATCAAATGGCTCGTCCATCAATGGCACGTGGCCGACCCATACGGCGTCTATTACCGGCGGCGTGGCGAGGAGGCGTTCCTGCAATTCGCGTTGAAATTGCGCGGCTCTGGTTTCGTCGTAATCGCTCGAACCGGGCGAATTGTATCTGATTTGCGCGATCGAAAGATTCTTCGTTTCAAAGCCCGGATCAAGCTTCACCACGCTCAGCAACGTCCGCGCAACCAATCCCGCGCCCAGGAGCAAGACCAGGGAAAGGGCAATCTGTCCCACCACCAGCAGGCTGCGCAAGGGGAAGCGCGGCGCGCGTAGATTGAATCCTGTTCCCTCCTGCTTCAGCGCCGGGATGAGATCGAAGCGCGTGGTTTGCCAGGCGGGCGTCAGGCCAATCACCACCGCCGTTAACACGCTTATTCCAAGCGTATAGGCCATCACGCGCCAATCGAGCGCAATACCGCCCGGCGGGTTATACGCCACAAAGCTCAACGCCTGCGCCATCCAGTGCGAGAGCAACAAGCCCGCCAGACCACCCACGACCGCCAGTAACAAACTCTCTGTGAACAATTGGCGCAACAAACGGGCTCGGCTTGCGCCGAGTGACAGCCGCACGGCGATCTCGCGCTGACGCGACGCCAAACGCGCCAGCGTCAGCCCCGCGACATTCAGACAAGCGATCAGCAACACCAGCGTGACCGCGCCCAACGCGACGCTCATTATCGTCGTGAGCGACTGGATCATCTCGGGACCTTCCATCGAAGCTAGCGTAACCGGATAAAGTTTGATTCGAGGTCGTGGGGCTGGCGCAAACGACGGACGCTTCTCCGGATCATTCTCATTGATTGTGACCCTTACGATTCCCTTTATGTGGCCTGACGCAAACGACGGGTTATCCTGCTCAATTTGTGAAAAGGCCATCGCCATTGTGGCTTCGGCCTGTTGAAGCTCTACGCCGGGCTGCAACCGCCCCCTCACATGGAGCCACAGATCATCAAGCCGAGTGTGCAGTTTGTCCTTCGGGTTGAGCTGATCGCGCATCAGCAGCGGCGCCCAAACATCGGGCTTCCCCGTGCCAGCCCCAGTAAAATCCGCTTCGGCCACCCCAACCACTGTGAATGCGCGGCCATTGAGCAGAATCGATTGCCCAACAATGTCGGGCGCCGCGCCAAAACGCCTTTGCCAGAAACGGTGACTCAGCACGACGACCGGATGCGCTCCATCCGCTTGATCGTCATCAGGCGTCAACGTCCTTCCCAGCGCCGCATTGCCGCCCAGCGACGAAAAAAAGGTCCCTGTAACGAGCAAGCCATGCAGTTCCTCCGCCTCGTTATCAACCGTCGCCTTACTCCCAACATCCGAAGCTCCCAAAGCAAGTTCGGCATCTGAGAAGGCAAACAAATCCGCGACGGCGCCCGACCGCTTACGCAATTCGAGATAATCGGGGTAGGAAAACCCTTCCCATCTGGGATGGAACGATCTGCGCAAATCGACGATGCGGTCGGCGTCTTTGATCGGAAACGGTCGCAGCAGCAGCGTATTGGCGACGCTGAAGATCGCCGTATTCGCCCCAATCCCCAACGCCAGCGTCAGCACGGCTACGGCGGCGAAACCCGGATTGCGACGCAGCATCCGCAGCGCATAACGCAAATCCTGCCACAAAGTGTCCAACTGATACCCTGCGCGCGCTTCCCGGACTTTCTCTTTGACCTGTTCCCTGCCGCCGAGCTCGATCAAGGCTGCGCGGCGCGCTTCCGCCTGATTTAGACCTTCGTTGATCTTCTGCTCGACGAGCATTTCCAGATAAGCGTCAATCTCTTCGGTCAGTTCCTGATCCTTCCGGGCCTTCTGAAACAGATTGCGCCAAAGACTTGATAGGCGAGGTAGTAGTGGCATGATTTTCTCCTTTCTCCGAAAACGGCTACGTAGTCGCCGATTAATGGTCTTTGAATAATTGATGCAACCAGCATTGTAGGGGCGGGTTTTCCCCGCCCAATCGGGCGGGATCACGGACGCGGGCGGGGAATACCCGCCCCTACGCTGTTGTAGTAGTTAATTTTCAAACGCCATAAGTCGTAACTACGTGGCGCGCTTCCATTGTTTTAGGGCGTCGCCAAGAGGTCGCCAGGCGGCATGAAATCTTCTTATGTCGCTTGAAGCGCCTTCGCGATCGCCAGCGAGATGCGCTGCCAATCCTCTGTTTCGGTTTTGAGCTGGCGTTGCCCGGCCTTGGTCAGGCGGTAATATTTAGCCCGGCGGTTGTTCTCCGATTCGCCCCAGGCGGAAGTGAGCCACCCGGCCTCCTCCATGCGGTGCAGCGAGGGAAAAAGCGAACCGGGTTTGACCTGAAAAACTCCTTGTGTGATTTGCGCGATGCGGTTCGAAACGCCCAGTCCATGCAGAGGGCCAAGCGCCAGCGCCTTGAGGACCAAGAGGTCGAGAGTGCCTTGCAAGAGATCAGTCTTCTTTTCCTTCATGCTTTCTCCTATAGACGTTCTGTAGAGAGACCGGCGGAGGATAGGACTCTTCGTACAGAATGTCAATAGGAAGAATTGTGGCGTCGATGGGGCGCTGAGCGTTTACAACGAAACGGTATAAAATTGACACCATCCGCCCCGGGCACTAAAATTCGGCGCGGTCAGCGAGGTTTCCTCATTCGGTTGGCCCCGAGCCCCCCCGAAGTCCCATGGACTGCGAATAAAAAACGCCGTTGCCGATCGTAAAATTGCTCCTCTTCGCACGCAGCCTCTCGCAAACGCAATCTCTTGTGGTTATTTCCTGAGGAGTGATTATGAAACTTAACCGGACAGCCTCTCTACGCCAATGGCGCGGATCACGCGCGTTCACGCGGGCGATTACATCACGCCGCTTACTGCTGGTCATAATTTCGCTCGCCGCCATTCTGGGCGTACGCCCGGGAGAGTGGAAGAAAGAACGCGTTATGGCCGCCGCGCAGACCGACTTCATCGTCGCGCTGGCCGCCAACAATCAGCTCTTGCAATTCAGCGCCTCAACGCCCGGCGCGATCATCAGCGCTACATCGGTTAGGGGATTGAAGGCCGGCGACTTCCTGGCCGGCATTGATTATCGTCCGGCGACTGGACAGCTCTATGCGCTGGGAGTCAACGGCGCCTCAGGCCGCCTCTATACGATCAACCCGCTGACCGGCGCGGCCACCCCGGTGGGGACCGGATTCACGATGCCGCAGTCTGCGGGGACGGGCGCGGGCAAGGACTTCGGCTTCGAC
>DASTMP010000339.1:0-37682 GCA_035714085.1 Blastocatellia bacterium | reverse complement strand
CCACAAAGATTGGAGGACGAAATGTTTCAAGACTTGCGATTTGGCGCGCGGATGCTGCGAACACATCCTGGCTTCACGGCGGTCGCTGTATTGACGCTGGCGCTCGGCATTGGCGCGAACACCGCGATTTTCAGCGTCGTCAACGCCGTCTTGTTACGACCGCTGCCATTCGCCGAGCCTGATAGGTTGGTGTCGATTGCGGAGACGCACCCTGAAATTGCCAGGATCGAGGTGTCGACACCGGATTTCGAAGATTGGCGGCGGCAGGCCCAAGTCTTCGTGGATATGGCGGCCTGGTCAATCAAAGACTGGGGCAAGCATGTGATCACCGAAGCGGGCGAGCCGGAGCAATTGCAGAGCACATGCGTCACGCCGAACTTCTTTCCTTTGCTCGGCGTCAGCCCGGCGCTCGGCCGTAATTTCCTGCCGGAGGAAAACCTGGCGGGGCATGACCGCGTGGCGATTGTGAGCCATGGGTTGTGGCGCCGCCGGTTTGCCGCCGATCCGAACCTGGTGGGCCGCGCAATCCGGCTGAACGGTGAAAATTACATAGTCGTCGGCGTCATGCCGCGGGGCGCGCAATTGCCCTTCGACACCGATGTCTGGCTGCCGCTCTCACAACTCGGAACGTATCCGCTTACCAGCCGCGTGCCCCATATGCTGGAAGTCGTGGCGCGCCTCAAAGCCGGAGTGACGGTGGAGCAAGCGCGCGCAGAAATGGAAGCCATCGCCGGGCGGCTCAAACAGGCCTATCCGGAGACCAACAAAAACTTCGGCGTCATGCTCAATCCGCTGCGCGAACGGTTGACCGGCGACCTAAAACCCGCGCTGCTGGCGCTGTTCGGAACGGTCGGCCTCGTGCTTTTGATCACTTGCGCCAACGTCGCGAACCTCTTGCTCGGTCGCGCGACCGAGCGACAGCGGGAAGTCGCTGTCCGCGCGGCTTTGGGCGCCGGTCGCTGGCGCTTACTCCGGCAATTTCTGACGGAAAGCCTGTTGCTGGCATGGCTCGGTGGCGCCGGCGGCCTGTTGCTTGCGTTTTTGAGCCTGCCGTTGCTGCGCGCCGCGCTGTCCAGCGCGACGACCGATCAGCTTCCGGCGCTGCTCGCGTTGGAGGCTGTCAGCCTGGATCTGCGCATACTCGGCTTCACGCTGCTCGTAACCACGCTGACCGGCGCGCTGTTCGGCCTGATCCCTGCGCTTCAACTCTCACGGCTCAACCTCAATCAGACGCTCAAGGAAGGCGGCAAGGCTTCAGCCGGAGGCGCGAGTCGCCGCGCCAGCCGCGCGCTGGTAATCGCGGAAGTCGCGCTGACCGCGGTGGCGTTGGTCGGCGCCGGCCTCCTGCTCAGAAGCTTTCAACGATTGACTCAGGTCGATCCGGGCTTCCGCGCCGATCATCTGCTGAGCGCGCAACTCACACTGCCCAGCCCGAAATATCAAAATTACGAGCAGGTGAAAAGTTTCCATCAACGATTGCTACCGCGCATCGCCGCGTTGCCCGGCGTCGAGAGCGTGGCCACGATAGATAACTTTCCGTTGACCGCCTCGAACGCCAAAACGCGCTTCGCGATCGAAGGCGCGCCACGCCCCGCGCCAGGGCAGTTTCCCACTGCGCAAATTCGCTCCGTCAGCCAGGACTACTTCCGGGTAATGGGCATTGCGGTCAAAAGAGGACGCGCCTTTACGGAAGACGACCTGCTGAATAACCGCGTGTTCCAAATCATCAACGAGACGCTGGCGCGCCGCTATTTCCCTAACGAAGATCCGATCGGCAAAAAGCTCTTGAATGGAGTGATGTTCCCGAACCCCGTGGCGGTTCCGATCATCGGCGTGGTGGCCGATGTCAAAGACCTCGGTCTGGCGGGGCCGGTCGAACCGACAATTTATGGGCCGGTTTTCAGCAACCGGTCATTGTTGATGATTCGCACGGCCGGCGAGCCGGCAGGTCTTGCCGCGGCGGTACGACAAGTGGTGTCGGCGACGGACAGCGAGCAGCCCGTTCAACGAATCCGGACAATGGAAGAAGCGCTCTCGGCTTCGCTAACGCAGCGGCGCTTGTCCGCGCTTTTGATAGGGTCTTTTGCCGCGCTCGCGCTAATGCTGGCGGCCATCGGCATTTATGGCGTGCTGGCCTGGACAGTCAGCGAACGCGCGCGCGAGATAGGCATCCGCCTGGCTCTGGGAGCGCAATCCGGCGACGTGCTCAAACTGGTCGTCGGCCAGGGAATGAAACTGACGTTGATCGGCCTGGCCGTTGGATTGGCGGCGTCGCTGCCAGTGGCCAGAGCGATGAAGAGCCTGCTCTTCGGCGTCGGCGCAGGCGATCCAACCACTTTTGCCGTCATTGCTCTCTTGCTTGTGTTCACGGCGTTGCTAGCCTGCTACCTCCCCGCGCGCAAGGCGACGAAGGTTGATCCGGTAGTCTCGATACGGAGCGAGTGATTTGGACCGCGCTGATTCCTAGCCCGCATTCGCGGGCTAAATACAGAGTTGATAGTTACGCAGAACAGAAAACCCTTCTCAAGATCGCATCTCTGGCTGATCCGTGTCATTGGCGTGATTGTGCCACAAAGGCTTCGCGCTGATTGGAGGCAAGAGTGGGAAGCGGAGTTGCGCTATCGCGAACGGCTATTGACCGAATGGGATCGGCTCGATTGGCGGAACAAACTTGAGCTATTGCGTCGCAGCCTGGCGGCGTTTTGGGATGCGCTCTGGTTACAGCCGCAACGATGGGAGGACGAG
Organism: Blastocatellia bacterium; assembly: GCA_035714085.1. Lineage (GTDB taxonomy): Bacteria > Acidobacteriota > Blastocatellia > RBC074 > RBC074 > JAJVID01. The sequence goes on along the minus strand of DASTMP010000339.1, from coordinate 34,937 downwards.
ATGTTTCAAGACTTACGCTTCGGTTTGCGAATGTTGCTGAAGAATCCCGGCTTTACTTTCATCGCCGTACTCACGCTGGCGTTGGGCATCGGCGCGAACACGGCGATCTTCAGCGTGGTGAATGCGGTATTGATGCGGCCGCTCCCTTACCGGGACCCTGACCGGCTCGTGATGGTCACCTATCACCGGGCTGTTATGCTAAACGACTATGCCGTGGCCGCGGAATTTTTGGAATGGCGCGACCAGGCGAAATCGTTTGAGCAGATCGCCGCTTGCCGCTTTGATACCGCCGACCTGACAGGGAGCGGCGAGCCTGAGCGTCTGAATGCCGGTTTCGCCTCCGCCGATCTGTTTGCGACGCTGGGCGTCGCGCCCGCGCTAGGTCGCTTTTTCACGTCCGAGGAGGACAGGACAGGCGCCGCGCAGGCTGTAATCCTGAGCGACAAGCTCTGGCGGCGTCGTTTCGGCGGGGATCCACGAGTGATTGGCCGGACGCTTACGCTGGAAGGCCAAAACCGGACGGTCGTTGGAATTATGGCGCCTGGCTTCCGGTTCCTGGACGAAGTCGAGTTGTGGCTGCCGCTCGCTCTCAATGTCAATCAGCAGTTGAACCGCCAGGGAAGCATGGTCAGAGTGAAGGTGATCGCGCGTCTCAAGCCTGGCGTGACGTTGGAAGCCGCCAGAGCGGATTTGTCCGTCATCCTCGACCGGCAGCGGCAGTCCTTTCCAAATGTCTATCGCAGGTATGGCGATATTCAGGTCAGGCTCATCGGGCTGGGCGAGGATCTCGTCGGTGATGTGCGGCTAGCCCTGCTCGCGCTGTTCGGCGCCGTTCTATTCGTCCTGCTGATCGCATGCGCCAATGTGGCCAATCTGCTGTTGGCGCGATCGGCGGTCAGACAAAAGGAGATGGCGATCCGCGCGGCTGTGGGGGCTCACGCGTGGCGGCTCGTGCGACAGTCGCTGACCGAGAGTTTGCTGCTCTCGTCGGCTGGCGGTCTTGCCGGACTGCTCCTGGCCAAGTGGGGCGTTAAGCTGCTCGTGACGTTCAGCCCTGACTGGATTGCGCGCATCGAAGAGAGCCGTGTGGATGGCCGTGTACTCGGGTTTACCTGCGGGGTCGCGCTGTTGACTAGTTTGCTCGCCGGACTCCTTCCCGCGTTGCAAGCGTCGAAGACTGATGTCAATGAAACGCTCAAGGCGCAGTCCTCAGCGGCAGGAAAGCGTGGCGGGCGCCGAGCGATGCCAGCCTTGATGATCACCGAGCTTGCGCTATCGCTGGTTTTACTGGTTGGCGCGGGGCTGATGCTCAAGAGTTTCCTGCGCCTGCTGGCCGTGCCCAAGGGCTTCAATCCAGACGGCGTGTTGATGCTCACGCTCACCCCCAGCCTCGCCAAATATCCGCCGCAGTCGCCGCAGCGCGCCGCTTATCACAGGGAAATTCTCGCGCGCGTCCGGGCTCTGCCCGGCATTCAGTCCGCCGGGATGGCGGGTAATACTCCGCTGGAGGGAGGTTTCACACTCGCTCCGCTTCAGATCGAAGGGCGTCCGCCGTTTGAACAGGGACGAGGGCCAATGATCGATGTCAATTTCATCAGCCCCGGATACTTTGAGTCGATGGGCATCGGGATACGCGCCGGCCGGCCTTTCGCCGCCCAAGACGGCGCCGAGGCGCCGAAGGTCGCGATCATCAATGAAACGACTGCTCGGCGCTTCTTCCCCAACGAGAACCCGGTCGGCCATCGATTAGTGGTAGGGCGGATTCCAAGGGCCATCGTGGGAGTGGCGGCCGACACGCGTCAGCTTAGGTTGGACCAGGAGGTTCGTTTAGAAGCCTACCTCCCTCAAACGCAAGACCAGGACTGGGATAGCTTCGTCCTGGCCGCGCGAGTCGCCTCCGGTCAAAACAATCCGGCCAGTCTGGCAAGTTTGGCCGGCGCCATACGCCGTCAGGCGCAAGCGATCGAACCAAATGAGCCGGTCAATCCTGTCGTCGCTTTGGAAGAACGCATATCGAAGTCCCGCGCAGTTACGGGACGGCGCTTCCAAATGCTCCTGTTCGGCGTTTTCGCAGGCATTGCGTTAGTCATCGCGGCGGTAGGAATTTACGGCGTCATTTCCTACGCCGTCAGCCAGCGCACGCAGGAGATCGGCATTCGGATGGCGCTGGGCGCGCAAGCGGGCGATGTCTTACGGATGGTGGTCTGGCGGGGAATGCGCCTGACGCTCGTCGGCGTGGCGCTTGGGCTGGCGGCGGCGCTCGCCCTGACCCGCGTTATGAAGAATCTGCTCTTCGAAGTGAGCGCGACCGATCCTGCGACCTTCGCGCTGATAGCGTTGCTGCTGGTCGGCGTCGCTTTCATTGCGAGCTACATCCCGGCGTGGAGAGCGACGAAAGTTGATCCGTTGATCGCTCTCCGCAGCGAATGAAGTTCATCAGTCGCTTGATCGTTTTTGAGAATAGAGTTAGGCCATAGCCCCGGAGGGGCGGCCAGATATTAGCCGGTGGTAAAACCACCGGGATTGAGCCGCCGAAAAACTCGGGAGCCCCGGAGGGGCGACAGACCGAAGTCTCATCTGTCGCCCCTCCGGGGCTAGACTTCACTTTCAATTCTTCCGGTAGTTTCACTACCGGCTAATATCCACAGTCCCTCCGGGACTGAAGGAAGACTGATGGCTGATACGACGCAAACAACGCGATTTCGTTTCTGGCTGTGGCTGATTCGTGTAATCGGAGTGATCGTGCCGCGAAGGCTTCGCGCCGATTGGCGGCAGGAGTGGGAAGCGGAGTTGCGCTACCGCGAACGGCTGTTGGCCGAATGGGACCGTCTCGATTGGCGGAACAAACTTGAACTGCTGCGGCGCAGCGCGAGCGCCTTCTGGGATGCGCTGGTCTTACAACCACAACGATGGGAGGACGAGATGATCCAAGACTTGCGTTATAGCGTGCGGATGCTCGCTAAAAACAGAGTATTCACTTTCGTCGCGATTCTCACGCTCTCATTCGGCATCGGCGCGAACACGTCGATCTTCAGCGTCATCCACGCCGTTTTGTTGAGTCCGCTGCCCTATTCTCAGTCGGAACGGATGGTGGCGCTCGGCGTGAGCGGGACAAATACTGGCGCTGAATGGGCGTTGACGGCGCCGTTGACGGCGCCGGAATTTGTCGAGATCGAGAAACAGAATCAGCTTCTGGAGCATCCGTCTACATTCGACGCGCGAGAGTTTATCCTGACAGGACGAGGCGCGCCCGAGCAATTAAAAGGCCAACGTATTTCACAGGGGCTTTTAGCCTTATTTGGCGTTCACCCGAATCCGGGGCGCTCATTTTCGGCCGAAGAATTCGAACCGGGGCGTGATCAGGTCGTTCTCATCAGCCATCGCCTGTGGCAAAGCCGCTGGGGCTCCGACCCGAACCTGATCGGGCAATCAGTTACGCTTCAACGGAAGAGCTACACCGTCATCGGAATCATCCCTCCAGGCTTCAATTTCTTCACGGAGACCGATGTGTTGGTCCCATGGGCTTTCGCGGAGGAACTGAGTGGCCCTTACGCTCCTTACGCTCATGGGTACAAAACGGTAGCGCGCCTTAAGCCGGGGATAACTATCGAGCGCGCGCAGCGGGAATTGAGCGCCATCCTGTCTCGCTTCGAGAAATCGACGGAGATGCGGGTCTATCCACTCCGTGAGGTGATGGCCCGAGACTTTCGGCCGACTCTGTTTATGCTATGGGGCGTAGTTGGTTGCGTGTTGTTGATCGCCTGCGCGAACTTCGCCAACCTGCTGCTGGCGCGTGGAGCGAATCGTCAAAAGGAGATCGCGATCCGCATGGCTATTGGCGCGCGCCGGTTTCGCATCGTCAGGCAGTTGCTGGTTGAGAGCGCGCTGCTGGCGTTATTGGGCGGGGCGGTCGGAATGCTCTTCGCGCATTGGGGAATTGACGCCTTGCTTGCCGCCGGCCCGGTGGATATACCCCAACCACTTCCGAATTCCGTTCCAAGCTCGCTCTCTCAGTTTGACAAGGTTGGGATCAACGGATGGGTGATCGCATTCACGCTCGGCGTCTCGCTGCTTACCGGAGCGGTCTTCGGTTTGGCGCCCGCGTTACGATTATCCCAACCTGATCTGAACAGTTTTCTGAAAGAAGGGGCCGCAGTCTCAGCCGCCGGCTTCCGTCTCTGGCGTCGCCATCGGCTTCAGAGTTTGCTGGTGGTTGCAGAGATCGCGTTGGCATTGGTGCTGCTGGTAGGCACGGGATTACTCGTCCGAAGTTTTTGGCGGTTGCAGCAACTTAGGCCGGGGTTCCAGCCGGAAAAATTGTTGACCATCCAGCTTCAATTTCCGTGGTACAGGCTCCGCGAGCATTCGCAAATGATTTCATTCATTGGGCGCATGACCGAGTACCTTGAGGGCCTTCCCGGCGTGCAGAGCGTCAGCGCCGCCTCCAGCCTTCCGCTCATCGGAAAAGAAAATCTCCGAGGATTCAGCGTTGAAAACGAGAAGGAGTTGAACATTACGCCTGATCTGTACAGTAAGCCTACTGAGGTCGACTTCCCACCGGATCCATTTCATGACCCTGGTAAGCCCAAGCTTTATCTGTGGGCGCGTATTGTTTACGTTTCTCCTCGTTATTTCCAAACGATGCGGATACCTGTGAAACAGGGAAGGGAGTTCGACAAGTTCGACAGCGGGCAATCAATGCCGGTGGCGGTCATTAACGAAACAATGGCTCGACGTTATTGGCTCGGGAAAGATCCGATGGGCAAAGGCATACTGGGATGGAGACGGCCGGAGGCGGCCTATATCAAAGGAAAGCGCGTCGAGTTGGCGCCCTTGCGACCCGGCGAAAAGTACCTCGGAGAGAGACCATGGGTAAAGATTGTCGGAATCGTGGGAGACAGTATGCAGCATGCTCTCGAAAGTAAGACGCTGCCGACGATTTATCGCCCTTTACTTCAATCCACCAGGCGCAAAACCGACGAACCGGAATCAGCCGCTATTCTTCATGAGTCTGATTACATGGGGCTGGTGGTACGCACTACCGGACGGCCCGAGGATTTGATCAACGTGGCGCAGAAACAGGTGTGGAATCTCGACCCGGAACAACCGGCTCTGCGCGTCGCCGCAATGGAAGACGTCTTGACGAAAGCGGTCGAACTTCCTCGCTTCAATATGCTTCTGTTCGGAGTCTTCGCCGGCGTGGCGCTGTTGCTGGCCGCCGTTGGGATCTACGGATTGATGGCTTACATGGTCATCCAGCGGACACACGAGATAGGCATCCGCATCGCCCTCGGAGCGCGAAAAAACGACGTGTTGCGCCTTGTAATGAGCCATGGCGTAAAGCTGGCGGCGATGGGAATAGTGATCGGATTGGCGGCCGCGCTGGCGCTGACGCGATTGATCAAGAGCTGGCTGGTCGGCGTGAGCGCTACTGATCCATTGACGTTTGCGGGGATCGTGGTTCTGCTCACTGCCGTGGCGCTGTTGGCTTGTTACCTGCCGGCGCGACGAGCTACGAAAGTTGATCCTTTGATCGCGCTCCGCAGTGAGTGATTTGGACCGCGCTGATTCCTAGCCCGCGAACGCGGGCGATAGCATAAAGCCTGGTGTGTAGCGTCAGCGGAACGCCAGGAATGCGTTACCCAAAGTCTACCCAGCCCGCGAATGCGGGCGACAGCGACGGGCCGAAGAGCAAATGAAAATGAAACTGTCGCCTGCTATCGCAGGCTAGGTGAATTTCATTTACGCCATTCTTGGGGTTGCGCGCCTTGCGCACCTCAGGCTTTACGCTGCCGCCCGCATTCGCGGGCTAAATACAGAGTTGATGGTTACGCAGAACAGACAACCTTTCTCAAGATCGCATCTCTGGCTGATCCGCGTCATAGGCGTGATCGTGCCACAAAGGTTTCGCGCCGATTGGAGGCAAGAGTGGGAAGCTGATCCCGTTACAGGCGCCATCGCCATTTTGGTGATGCTGACGATGGCTGTATTGGCGGGCTACCTTCCCGCCCGCCGAGCGACGAAAGTTGATCCAATGAATGCGCTACGACAGGAGTAACGTAGCAATCAAAATTCGAGTCGCAGCATAAACTCAACGCGACGTGGAGCGCCCGTTCCGGTGGCGCCGGTGTTAATGATGTCGGTGATCTTGCCAAAGCTAGCGGTAGGCTTACCACCGCTGAAGGCGCCCAAACTGGTCCCCGGATTGCTGTACATGGGATGGTTGAACAGGTTGAAAGCCGCGGCGCGGAAATTTAAGCCGAACTTCTCCGTCAGCTTGAAGGTCTTCGTGAGCGAACCGTCAATCTCATAGTTCCCGGGGCCACGGGCGATGAATCGGCCCAGATTGCCCCAGGCGCCTTTCGCAGGAATAGCGAACGCCGCCGGGTTGAGCCAGTTGTCAATGGTCTGATTCGCCGGGTAGAGCGGCACACCCGGAACAAGGTTCGGGCGCTGGCCGGAGGTGTTCCCGTCCAGCAGGTCCGAGGCCTTTCGCGTCAGCGTGATATTGAGTGGCAGTCCAGTGCGGGCGAAGGCGATGCCGGCCAGCGTCCATCCGCCCAGGATCTTAGAGGCAACACCGTTGTTGTTCAGAAATGTCTTGCCGGGTCCGAAAGGCAACTGGTAGACAGTGTTTATCGTCACGGTGTGGCGGACGTCAACGTTGGTGTCGCTGCGGTCGCAGGCGCGGCAGCTTTGATTCTGGAAGGCCACGGATTCGCCGGCGCCGATTGAAGCGTCGGTGATTCCGTGCGACCACATGTAGTTCATCTGGAAGAGCAGGCCGTTGACGAAACGGCGCTCTACAGAGGCCTGCAAGGCGTTGAAGTTGTTATTGCCGACATTCGACTTCAAGCCGAACGAGCCGAACCCCGCCAGGGGGCGCTTGCCCGTCGTAGGGTCAATCAGGTTGACCGTGTGCCTGGTGAAGAGGTGATGCCCAGCGCTGCCGACATAGCCGACCTGCGCCACAACATTACCGGGCAATTGCTGCTGGATCACGAAGTCCCAATTTTGGTAAGAGAGATCCTTACGAAGGCGGTCAATCGCTTTCGGGCTAAAGAGCTGGTTCTTCGTATCCAGGAACGCCACGAGCGGAAAAGACAATGCGGGAAAGTCATCCGCACTGAGTGAGTACCGAGGCACTGCGCTCTCCGCCGGGTCACTGAAGTCGTCGTTCTGGTTGCCGCCGTAATAGATGCCATAGCCGGCGCGGATGACAGTCTTCCCGTGGAAAACCGAAGGCGCCCATGCCAGACCGATGCGCGGGCCGAAGTCTTTCGTGTTCGGGTCATAGTACGGCGTGCCTTTCGGACAGAAACCGCCGCATCCTCGGATGTCGACTACCGCGGAGCGATTCAGAATCTCATGGGTCACTGAGTAATACTCGTAACGCAGGCCCAGGTTCAGCGTAAAATTGGGCGTGACTTTGAACTCATCCTGAAAATAGCCCTGGTAATAGGTACGCCGGTTACCGACTACTCCCTCTCCCTGTAGGTATTCGGCCGAATCCGCCTCGTTATTGACGAAATCGGGCGACGAGGCGTAACTGATCGACGAAGTGGTAAGGGTGTTGCCGGAGTTGTTGAGCTGAATGCGCCGGATGTCTACGCCCGCTTTGAAGGTATGGCGGCCCCGAATCATAGTCAGGTTGTCAATGAAGGAGAACGTGTTGCCGACCTCCGTATCCAGCGAAGTTCCGGTCACATCGTCGAAGCCGTCGATGCTGACATCGAGAGGAGCCGTCCCGATGCTGAAGTTATGGAAGTTGGCGCGGTTGAATCCGAATTTCCATTCGTTGATTGTGCTCGGAGAGAAGCTGTGCTGTAACTGAAGAACTACATTCGTTGGAACATGCGGAATCACGTTGTGGGACCCGAAAGCGTCCGTGGGGTTGTCGATGTACGCGTCGTCGATATTATAGCGGGCGTACATCGAAGTCCTCTCGGAAAACAAATAGTCGAAACGAAACATCCCTGCGTCTTCGCGGATGGTGTCGCTGGCTACCTTCGTGATCTGGTTCGTGTTCTCGTCAACCGGGGTCCCACCGGTCGGGTAAGCGTCCAGGATCGGTTTGAGCGCAGGCGACGTGGCCAATGCCTGCGCGCGAAACGAGGCGCTCGGCGCGAAATTGATGAAGGTCCGGCCGAGACTCTGGCGCAACCCTTCGTAGTTTGCGTAGAAGAACGCCTTGTCTTTCTTGATGGCGCCGCCGAAGCTACCGCCAAACTGATGGAGGGTGAACGGCGGAAGTCCGGTCGTCGGATCGTCGAACGGAGAGCGCGCATCGAGCGCGTCGTTGCGAACGGCGTAAAACGTACTGCCATGATACTGGTTTCCGCCGGTCTTTGACACGACGTTGATCTGCGCGCCGCCGGCCGAGCCGCTCTCGGCGGTATAGACGCCGGTGCTGACGCGGAACTCCGAGATGGCGTCGAGAGCGATATTGAGCCGGGTGTCGGCTTTCTGCGTCTGTTCCTGAACGCCGCTCGTGTCTATGCCGTCAAAAGTAAAGTTGCTATCGTCCAGGGAGTGGCCGGAAAAGCGGATGGCGCGCTGGGCGCCGTCACCGTAATTGATGGCGCCTGGCGCCAGCAACATCAGGCTGGCCCAGTTACGCCCGCTGATCGGAATCTGTTTAATCTGCTCGGTTTCAATCAAGCCCCCCACCTCGGCTGAACTGCGGTTGAGTGTCTCGACTGCAGCGGTCACTTGGACCGTGGTGGAGATTGTTCCGATTTCCAGCCGGACATCAATTGTGCGTGGTTGACCAACCGACAATTCGACGTTGGAGAATTCGACCGATTTGAACCCCTCTTTCGAGACGGCGATTTTGTAATTGCCAATTTGAAGCGCCGGCAAATGGTAGATGCCGGTTGTGTTCGTTGTGGTCTCGCGATGTAGACCCGTAGTGGGAGAGAGCAGTTCGATCTTTGCGCCTTGAACCGCCGCGCCCGATGAATCGGTCACTGTGCCGCTGATCGCGGCCTGATCAACCTGCGCCGCGAGAGGCAAGGCCAACATTATGATTGTCGATAGTACTGAAACAAGCCTGAGCGCGACATGACGATTTGCGACCATAAAGCATTCCTCCTAATCTATAACCTAATTACCGAATGACGGTGTTAGTATCTTGTTAGTACCTTGGCTGTTTCTATAAGGGTCGCCCCTTTGTATTATGAGACATACATATAATGTAAATGTAAGGCTCGCAATAAAACGGTATTAAATGTGTTGGCCTGACAGGGAAGTTACGCGCGTGCAGGAAATAGAAGTAGCAGGCAGTAGCAGTACTAAATAGAGGCAAACAAAAACCGCCCCGCCACTCAATTGGAGAGAGTCAGGCGCCAGGCAGTAGTGGGAATAAATGGAGCTAGCGGCGCGTTTCAGTCTGAGGAATTCTCTTGCCAACGCAGCTAGCGCCAGGGTAGATAGTTACCAAGGCGCAGATAAATAGAAGATAAACATGCGGGGCATGCATGTTATTACTTTGTTAAGTTTGCTAAGTTCGAAGTCATCGAAGATGACGACAAGGCGGGGACTGCGCCGGTGGCGTTCATCAGTCATTGTTACCGGCAGGACAGATTCGGTCTCGACCCGGCGATTGTGGGCAAGACAATCAACGTCAATAAAACGACCGTCGCGATTAACTGGAAGCTCAGCGCGCGCCGCAAACGAATTTACAGACTGTTGCCGACGGCGAGGCGGTCGGCGAGGCTGGCGATGACCATGGCCAACTCGGCAGGCTCAACCGGCTTGGCGACGTGCATTCGAAAACCTGCGGCCAGCGCCTTCAAGCGGTCCTCAGACCGCCCGAGCGCAGTCAGGGCGATGGCGGGGATTTGATCTGATTGCGTGACGCCTCGTTCGGCTTCGAGCGCGCGCACCCTTTCGAGCGCCTTGTAACCGTCTTCGCCAGGCATGTTGATATCGAGGATCAGAATGGACGGGCGCTCGCCTCCTGGCGGGTCAGCCAGGATCGCCAGCGCCTCGACGCCTGATGAGACCGCCGTCACCTGCGCGCCGCATTCGCCGAGGGTTTCCGTCAGCAACTGGCGGGCCTCCTCCTGGTCGTCTACCACCAGCACCCGCACTCCCGCGAGCGACGGCACTTCGTCGAGCGGAATCGCGCCTTCCATTCTTACCTCGCGCTGGGCGACCGCCCGAGGTTGCTGTGGCGCGACGGCGCCGACTTGCGCGGGGCGTTGCGGCAGCATCACCCTGAAGGTCGCGCCACAGCCCGGGCCGTCGCTCGCCGCCTCTACCGTCCCGCCGTGCAACTCCACCAGTTGTTTGACCAGCGACAGTCCGAGTCCGAGACCTCCGAAGCGCCGCGCGGACGATGAATCGGATTGGCGGAAGCGGTCGAAGACGAAAGGCAGGAACTCGGGCTCGATGCCCTTACCGGTGTCACTGACTGTAATGCGGATGTGATGATCCACGCTCTCCATCCGCAATTCGACGCGCCCTGACCGGGGCGTGAACTTGATCGCGTTCGAGAGCAGGTTCCAGACGACTTGCTGCAGGCGGCCCGGGTCGCCGGTGATCTGGCCGGCGCGCGGATCGATGTCGGAGATCATCTCGATGCCTTTGGCCTGCGCGGCCGGGCGCACCGCTTCGATCGCGGCTGTGACCACGCCGACGAGCGCCACCGGGTGCACTTCGAGTTTGAGTTTGCCGCTAATGATGCGCGCGGTGTCGAGCAGGTCTTCGATCAGTTGCAGCTGCATCCGCCCGTTGCGCTCGATGATCTCCACGGTCTGTTTGATCTGCGACACATCCGACGGGCGCGTCCGCAGCAGCCGCGCATAGCCGAGGATCGAATTGAGCGGGCTGCGCAACTCGTGTGAGACGACCGTCAGGAATTCGTCTTTCGATTGGTTGGCCGCCTGCGCCTCGGCGCGCGCCGCCTTCTCCTGTTTGAGGAGCTGTTCGCGTTCGCGCTCCGCGCGCTTGCGGTCAGTGATGTCGGTAACGACCGCCACTGCTTTTTCGATGGCGCCCTGCGTGTTATAGATGGGTGAGACATTGGTATTGACCCAGACATACGAGCCGTCCTTGCGCCGGTAACGCTTCTCCATGACGAAACTCTCGCCGGTCTCCAAAAGGCGTTGGTAAAGTTCGGCGCAGCGTGGAGAGTCATCAGGGTGCGTGAGGTCATACACCGGCATTCCCAGCAACTCGGGCTCGGTATAGCCGGTGATGTCGCAAAAGCGTTGGTTGACCATGGCGAACTTCCCGGTCGCGTCGCCTTCGACGACGCCCGCCAACATCTGCTCCATCAGGGTTCGCCGCGCTCGCTCCTCGCTTTCGCGCAGCGCCTCTTCGGCCCGCTTGCGGTCGGTGATGTCCTGGCAGACGCCTTGCATGGAGATCAGAGCCCCGTCCGCGTCAAAGATGGGCCGGCTGTGCGCGAAAACCCAGCGCGACTCGCCGGTCGGCCGGACGATGCGGTACTCATGCTCGAACGGCTCTCGTGTCGTAAGAGCGTGTTCTACTGCGCTGCCGACCTGCTCCCGGTGATCGGGATGAACATGCTCGATGTAGGTTTTGTACGTGATGACCGTCTCTGCGGGTTTAAGGCCGTAGATGCGAAAAAGTTCGTCCGACCAGACGACCGCATCGGCGCCCACATCCCAGTGGAAGCTGCCCACATGAGCGATAGCCTGGGCCTCACGGAGGCGCAACTCCTTCTCGGCCAGCGCCACTTCGATCCGTTTGCGCCTGGCCCGTTGCAGCGACAGCGCCACGATCAGGAGCGCCTCGATCGCGCATAATGAGATGGAGCCGATGACCCACCACTTGTACTGCTCCCAGAAGGTCGGCTCCTTGAAGAGAAACACGCTTTCCTTCGGCAGTCGGTCCTCGCTAATCCCCCAGCGCCGGAACTGGCGCCAGTCGAAGATCGGAACGGTCGGGACCATAACCACTGGCATGTCTTGCGGCTTGGCGCCGTTGACGATCCGCATCGCTGTCTCCCCCATCATCCTTCCACAGTCTTCGAGGGTGGCTGTTTGACCGCCGATGCTCCCGTGACCCAATTGAGACTCGAAGGCGGTATAGACCGGAACCCTGGCCGCCCCGGTGATCAGGGTGAGGGAGTTGATCGAGTCCAAAGTCTTGCCGAGTTGCTCCTGAGAATACTTGACATAGAGGATGATGGAATGATCCGGCGCGCTTTTCACTTTGGTTATCAATGGGTCAAGTGAAAGGTCACTCAGGGATGTGAGCTTCACCCCTCTGTCCTCAAACTCCTTGAGCTCCTTCCGGACCTCCATTTCGAGTCTGTTGTCATGCTCCGACGTCCCGGCAATGATCAATACTTCATTCGTTTGCGGTTGTAGCTTGAGCGCCAGATCGATCGTGTTTCTATAAGGATTATCGACCTTGACCGCGACGCCGTTCGCATCATCTTTTTTATCCACATCCGCGCGGTTTACCGCGTGGAAAACGATGGGGATGTTCGGGAAGAGATCGCTGCGGTACTTGAGCAGGAAATTGAGCGCCGCCTTCGACGGGGCGATGATCACGCCAATCCGGTCGTTACCGTATTTCTGACGCAAGTAATCGCGCGTCGCCAGAGATTGACTTTCTCCGGGGAAGCGGTTGTCCTCCGGGTATTCGGAGTAATATTCGAAAGAGCCGGGGGGCGCCGATCCGAGAGCTGCCTGGATGCCTTTCTCGAAAGTGATATTGGTCGGATTGTCTCTCCCGTTCCAGTAAAGCGCCAGCACGCCTTTTGGTCTTGCGGGCTGCTGAGCTTCTCCCGCGCCGTAAGGCGACGGAGCCAACGCCATCCAGACGAGCGCCGCCACTATGGGGAGTTTTAATTTGAGGCGCTTAGCAGTATCTCTCAGGGGATTCATTTTTGCCCCTCCGCGGTAATGTGCGCTGTAATTTGATCGTTTGTCGTCCCGCAATCGGGCGGAAGCGTTTGGTGTCACGTAGCGGATCTGCGGGGGACGCTTCCGCCTGATTGCGGAACTACGATCTGTTTAGGGATCGGAAATTGCGTTCCGCGATATTACTGCAAATAGACTCAGGTTGCCAGGCGTCGCGTGGGTCATGGCCACATGCGGAATTGAAAAACCCGAAGCATGACTTTATCAAACCGCGAAAACCGTTATAACATTATTATGGCTTTTCAAACTGCGAAAACCGATATAGCATACCTGCCGCACGCCACAAGAATTTATTTTGGGTGTTGCCCCGATCCCTAACTACAGCCGCGCAGCGCAAGGCGCTGGCGTTATGACTAAACATCTCCCCTCGGCGAGAATGTTGCGTCAAATAACTCCATGTGACTGACTTCGCCATTTCGCTCCGCGCCGGATCGTCCTACCCGGAGAATGATCCGCAACACTTCATCCCGGCTATGCGCTTGAAGCCAAGCGCCAACAACCTCACCGGCTCCCTTAAAGGCCGGTCATTCTCGAAATGGAGATCACCTCATCATGTTCCCTAGCGATAAAAGCAAAAAGATAGCGATTCTGACAGTAGCGCTCAGCCTGATTTTGACGCTGGCGCCGGCGCCGAAGATCGGGGCGGCCGATCACGGCGACGGTCCCGGCGTCGGGGTTGACCGTTCTGCCGATCTCAACGACATTTACCTGTTTCTCGACCCCAATGACAACACCAGGGTGGTGATGATGCTGACAGTCTGCGGATTCATCGTGCCCGGCGAAGCCGTCAACTTCGGCGTCTTCGATCACAACCTGCGCTACCGGTTTGCGCTCGAAGCTAACGGTGATGCGACGCCCGATGACTTCATTGACGTGACTTTTTCGGAGAAGGTGACTTCAGGCGCGACGCCGCAGACCGCGACAATCAAATCGACTTTCTTCCGGACCTTCACAGCCAAAACCACCAATCCCAATCTAAACCCGACCCCGCCGGATCCGGTGGTTACGACCGATCAGGACTCAGGCGTCACATTCTTCGCGGGATTGGTTGACGATCCGTTCTTCTTCGACATCCCGGCCTTCAATCGTTTTGTCAGTTCGGTTCTTGCCGGTCAGCCCAATCCGGGCTTTTTCAATCGCGCGCGCGACAGCTTCGCCGGTTACAACACGCTTTCAATCGGTCTGAGCGTGCCGGTTTCGTTGTTGCGTTCGCGTTTACATATAAAGAACGACACGCTTGGTTTGTTCTGTCGCACGCAGCGCCGCGTTAACTCGGTCTCGCATGGCCACAGCCATTTCCCGGATACGGACTTTTGCGATGATGACGACCGCGAAGACGGTCGGAAGGACAAAGATAAAGATAGAGATAAAGATGGGCCGTTCAAACGCGACTTTTTCGATGTTGACCGCATGGGGAATCCGGCGGTCAATGTCGCGCTGATACCGTTCCCGCGCAAGAACGAGTACAACCTGGCGAACACGAGGGACGACGCCGCCGGGGTTTTCGCCGGAGACATTGTCGCCACGCTGACCGCTCTCGGCACGAATGCGACCAACATCGGCATCCTCGCGCAAGTGGCCGTAGTGCGCGGCGATTTCCTGCGCCTTAATCTAAACCAGGCCAACAGCGGCCCCGGTGGCGGTAACAATACGGGCGCCGGTTTCCCGAATGGACGCCGCCTGGCTGACGATACGATTGACACGATCCTCTTCTTCGTGGCCAATCAACATCCGCTGGGCGACAACGTCAACGCGAACGACGTGCCGCTCCGCGACCTGTTCCCCTTCTTCGCGTCCCCGCAGCAGCCGCGCGACAGCGGGGTAGATGACAACACGCGCAACTAACAAACCTGGGGAAGAGGGATGGAAAGAAGGAGAGACAGGGCGACAGGGCGACAGGGCGACGGGGCGATGGGGCGATTTTGCGGACCGCTTGCCACCACTCCATCTCTCTGTCCCTCTTTCTATACATTCCTCCGTCGCCCCGTCGCCCCGTCGCCCCGTCGCCCCATCTTTCTGTTCCTCTGCCTTGCGGCTCTGTCGGGCGCCGGTTGTGGAAGCGGTATTTCATCGGCCCCGTCGAATTCATCGTCAATAACCGTCCCGGCCGCACATCCGATTCCTGCCAACGCCGCCGGCGGTGATGGAAGCGAGCAGGCGATTCGCTTTCTCGAAGACCGCGTCAAACGAGACCCGGACGATTTCATCGCGTTGAACAAACTAGCGGGCTATTACCTGTTGCGGTTGCGCGAGACGGGGAGCGCGACCTGGCTGGACCTGGCGGCGCGCGCCGCTCGAAACTCGCTCAAGGCGATTCCGGCTGAGCAGAACGCAGGCGGCTTAAGCTTGCTCGCGCAGGTCGAAATGGCCGGGCACGATTTCGCTTCGGCGCGCAATCACGCCGAGCAGTTGGCGCAGTTGGAGCCGCGCAAGGGTGATCCTTATCTGTTGCTCGGCGATGCGCTGATGGAATTGGGTGATTACGAAGCGGCGCAGTCGGCGTTTCGGGAGATGGGAAAGCGGGGAAGCGCGGATGTCGCGGCCAGAACGCGGTTGGCTCGGATGGCCACGTTGACGGGCGACAACTCGCGCGCCGAACGGCTTTACGCGGAGGCGCTGACCCTGGCGGTTGATGCGGTTCCGCCCTCGCGCGAAACAATCGCCTGGCTCCGATGGCAGTTCGGCGAATCGGCCTTCAGCGCCGGCGATTACGACAAGGCGGAAAAACATTACCGCGACTCGCTTGTGACTTTTCCCGATTACTACCGCGCGCTCGCCGGGCTCGGTCGCGCGCTGGCGGCGAAAGGGGATCTGAACGGCGCCATCGAACATTACGAACGCGCCGTCAGGATTTTGCCCGACCCGGCCTTCGTCGCCGCGCTCGGAGATTTGTATCAGATCGCCGGTCGAACGAAAGAAGCTGAAGCGCATTACGCCTTGTGTGAACAGACGGCCAGGCTCAGCGCCGCGAATGGACGGCTTTACAACCGCCAACTCGCGCTCTTTTACGCCGACCACGATTTGAAAGCCGGCGAAGCTTACCAACTCGCAAAACGTGAATATGAAATGCGGCGCGATATTTACGGCGCGGACGCATTGGCTTGGACGGCGCTCAAAGCCGGAAAGATTGACGAGGCGCGGCAGGCGGTCAAGGAGGCTCTGCGATTGGGCACACAGGACGCGAAGCTGTTTTACCACTCCGGAATGATTGCGCGAGGCGCGGGAGACAGGGCGACCGCTCAGGAATATTTGCAGCGAGCGTTGAAGCTCAATCCGCGCTTCGATCCGCGACAGTCTCAGGTTGCCAAACAGGCCTTGGCCGAGTAGGCTTTTCAGCGGTCTTCATATTTAATCGCGCAGATAACAATTCTGAGGTGTAATCGCTTTTCATTTTCCATTTAACATTTAAATATCAAATGACAAATGGAAATTGAAATTTCCCGCAAAACTTTTGCCTCACTTCTTAGGGGCTGTCGAATGTATTTGCTCACCATCCGCCGTCCAATTATGGATGGCGCGCTCCGTCGGCTTTTACTGGGTGCCATCGTTATCGGCCTGTCCGTTGGCGTGTCCGCCCATCCGCTGGGCAATTTCACTGTCAACCACTTCGCGCGCATCGAGTCGGGCGTCGCCGGCGCCCGCATTCGATACGTCGTTGACCTCGCCGAAATCCCCACATTTCAGGAATCGCAAAAGGCCGATCTGGACGGCGATGGCAATCTCACCGAAGCCGAGTTGAACGCCTATCTCGATCGGGTCACGCCAGATTATCTGGCGGGTTTGAAGCTTACTGTTGGCGGCGCCCCCATCGCTTTGCGTTTGACGGGAAAAAGCGTTGGCAAATCGCCGGGGGCGGCCGGGTTGTTCACGCTGCGCATCGTTTACGAACTGACCGGCGAGTTCGCGGGCGCTGGCGTGGCGCCACGATTCCGCTTCGAGAACGCGAACATGCCTGATCGCATGGGCTGGCGCGAGATCGTCATCGCGCCCGCTTCAGGCGTGAACGTCTTCGACAGCACGGCTTATGGCGGCGGCGTGACCGATGAGTTGAGGGCTTACCCCGAAGATCAGCTGATGGCGCCGCTCAACGAACGCGTCGCCGAATGGTCGGTGACCGCAGGACCATTGCCGCCGGGCGCAAAGCCGTTGACATTGCGGGACGGCAAGCCCGTCGTGAATGCGCGCGACCGGTTCGCGGAATTAATCGCGGCGCCGAATCTGACGCCCGGCGTAATATTGATCGGATTGTTGATCGCCTTCGCGCTGGGCGGAATGCACGCGATGTCGCCCGGGCACGGCAAAACGGTCGTTGGCGCGTATCTGGTCGGTTCGCGCGGCACTGCGAAGCACGCAGCGTTTTTAGGCGCGACTGTCACAATCACGCATACGATCGGAGTGTTCGCGCTCGGTCTCATGACGCTCTTCGCCTCGCGTTATGTGATTCCTGAAAAACTCTATCCTGTATTGAGCTTTGTTTCGGGGGCTTTGGTCCTGGCGATCGGCCTGAGCCTTTTTACGAGGCGGCTGCGAGTGGCGCTGGGAATCGCTGCGCACGATCATTCTCACGATCATTCTCACGATCATTCTCACGATCATGGGGCGGCCGGCCACACGCATCTGCCGCCTGGCGCGGATGGCTCAGAGATCACGTGGCGAAGTCTGCTGGCGCTGGGAGTGTCGGGCGGAATAATGCCATGCCCGTCCGCTCTCGTCGTGATGCTTGCTGCAATCTCGATGAACCGCGTTGGATATGGGTTGGTTCTGATCGTGGCGTTCAGTCTGGGATTGGCCGCCGCGCTGACCGCCGCTGGCCTGGCTTTTGTTTACGGAGGGAAATTGTTGTCGAGAATTCCGTCATCGAGAAAAGTTATGCGCGCGCTGCCGGCGGTGAGCGCGTTCGTTATTGCAGTTTTGGGGGCGGCCATTTGCTACGGGTCGTTGCGGCAAGCCGGAATAAACCTTGCGGACTTATGGCGCGCCGATCTCGAGGCGACGACCACGACCTCCGCGCTCAGCGTTTTGATTATCGGGCTGGGGCTGGGCTTGAGGCATGCTCTGGACACCGACCACCTGGCGGCCGTCTCGACCATCGTCAGCGAGCGAAAAAATTGGTTCAGCTCGCTCTTGATCGGCGGGCTTTGGGGAGTCGGCCACACGGCCTCGCTATTGCTCGCCGGCGTGGCGGTGATCCTGATGCGGTTCGAGATCGGAAGGTATGAAAAGCCGCTCGAATTCTGCGTCGCGCTGATGTTGATCGGGCTGGGCGTGAACGTGCTCTATAAGCTCGCGCGCGGGGGCCGCGTACATTTTCACGAGCATTCTCACGCCGGCCATACCCACATCCATCCGCATCTTCACGATGACAAGCCGGAGGCGAGCCATTCTCATCACGGGCTGAAGCTTGGCGTTCGACCTCTGATCATCGGAATGGTTCACGGACTGGCGGGTAGCGCCGCTCTAATGCTCTCTGTGCTGATGACGATCAAGGGCTCAACGGCCGTGGCCTTCGCCTACATCATCATTTTCGGCGTCGGCTCGATCGGCGGAATGATGGTGATGAGCTTGATCCTGAGCCTGCCAATTCATCTGACGTCGGGATATTTCACGAAGATGAACATTGCCGTGCGCGCGTTGGCCGGCTGCTTCAGCCTCGGATTCGGATTGTTTATGGTTTACGAGATTGGATTCGTGCACGGATTGTTAAGATAGATATATCATTTGACAGCTTATCGGAGCCTAACCTAGACTGGCTGCGCGAGTCATTTGGGAATTCCACTCAACAAAGAGCGTTTATGTCCTAAGACTTCTTTATCTGCAGCCCTGTGTCGTCTTCAGCGCCGGGGTTTACAATTCTGCGCCAATAAAACATCCAAGGAGAATGCGTAATGGCTGACGAGCAAAGTCCCACTTATCACTTCAACACACTGGCGATTCATGGCGGACAGACGGTTGACCCCGCGACCAACGCGCGGGCCGTCCCCATTTATCAGACCACATCCTACAACTTCACTGACGCCGACCATGCGGCGCGCCTCTTCGCGCTGCAGGAGTTCGGCAACATCTATTCGCGGATCATGAACCCGACGCAGGACGTGTTGGAAAAACGTCTGGCGGCGATGGAAGGCGGCATGGCCGCGTTGGCGCTCTCATCGGGGCAGGCGGCCGAAACTCTAACGATGCTCACGCTGGCCAGCGCGGGCGACGAGATCGTCTCAACCACTTCGCTTTACGGCGGCACTTACAACCTGTTCCATTATACGCTGCCGAAACTGGGCATCATTGTCCGCTTCGTCGACGCCGAGGACGAAGCCGGCTTGCGCGCGGCTATCAACAAAAAGACCAAAGCCGTCTACACCGAGACCGTCGGCAACCCGAAACTCGACATCATGGACATCGAGAAGCTGGCCGGCATCGCGCACGAGAACGGGCTTCCGCTCATCATTGACAACACGACGCCGTCGCCCGCATTGTGCCGGCCTATCGAACACGGCGCCGACATCGTCCTTCAATCGCTGACGAAATTCATCGGCGGTCACGGGACCTCGATCGGCGGGGCGATCATCGACGCCGGAAAATTCGATTGGAAGGCTTCGGGCCGTTTCCCGGATTTCACCACACCCGATCCGTCGTATCATGGAGTCGTTTATTCGGACGCGTTCGGCCCGCTGGCGTTCATAATCAAAGTCCGCGTGCAGGCGCTGCGCGACATCGGCGCCTGTACCACGCCGTTCAATTCATTTCTGTTTCTGCAAGGCGCCGAGACTCTGCACCTGCGTATGGAGCGCCATTCCGAGAACGCGCTCGAAGTGGCGAAATTCCTGCAGACCCATCCGCAGGTCGAGTGGGTCAATTACCCGGGGCTGGAGTCCAGCCCGTATTATGAGCGCGTGAAGAAATACATGCCGGCGGGCGCGGGCGCGCTGGTCACGTTCGGCATTCGCGGCGGATTCGAAGCGGGCAAAACGTTCATCAATTCGATGAAGCTCTTCAGCCTGCTCGCCAACATCGGCGACGCGAAATCGCTGGTCATCCACCCGGCTTCGACCACTCATTCCCAGTTGTCCGAAGAGGAGCAGGCGTCCACCGGCGTCACTCCGGGGCTGGTTCGCTTGTCAGTCGGCGTCGAAGACATCCGCGACATCATCGCCGACATCGATCAGGCGCTGATAGCGGCGACGCAAAAGTCCGCGGCGAGCGCCTGAGCAGGTGTCTGGCGCCAGGTTTCAGATTTCAGTAGAAGAACAGCGCCATAGATTCCTATCTGAAACCTGACACCTGGAACCTGACACCTGGAACCTGGAACTATGCCAGAGTCGATCCAACCAACATACGAAGGCGATTTCGGTTTCGCCGAGGACGAGCCGTTCCCGCTCGAATCGGGCGGCTCTTTGCGGCCCGTCAACCTGCATTACGCGGTCTACGGCGCATTGAGCGAGCGCCGCGATAACGCGATTCTGGTTTGTCACGCGCTCTCACTCTCGGCGCGCGTCGGCAACTGGTGGCCGCAGTTGTTCGGCGAACACGGAATCTTCGATCTCAGCCGCGATTGCGTCATCTGCGTCAACCTCATCGGGTCGTGTTATGGTTCGACCGGGCCGCAAACTATCCAACAGACAGGGCCGGCCACGGGCAGGCCCTTCGGCGCGAGTTTTCCGATCGTGACTGTGCGCGATTGGGTTCGTTCACAGGCTTTGTTGCTCGATCATCTGGGCGTCGAGAGATTGCGCGCGGTGATCGGCGGCTCGATCGGCGGGATGCAGGCGATCCAGTGGGCGATCGACAGGCCAGGGCGCGTCGAGAATTGCATCGCCATCGGCGCCGCGCCGCTGACCGCGATGGGGCTGGCGCTGAACCACCTGCAGCGGCTGGCGATCGTCAACGACGCGAAGTGGCGAAACGGGGAATACGAAGTCGGCGAGGGGCCGAACGCCGGACTGGCGCTGGCGCGCTCGGTAGCCATGATCTCCTACAAGTCCGAGAAACTCTTCGCCGAGCGGTTCGCGCGCAACCCGAACCGCAATGGCGAAGACCCGCTGCG
The DNA here is from genome assembly GCA_035714085.1 of Blastocatellia bacterium. Taxonomy (GTDB): domain Bacteria; phylum Acidobacteriota; class Blastocatellia; order RBC074; family RBC074; genus JAJVID01. Next base: position 13,997 of record DASTMP010000339.1, on the reverse strand, counting down.
CTCATTCACGGGCCGCTACGACATCGGCGGCTATCTCGACTACCAGGGCGCAATTTTCACGAGCCGCTTCGACGCCAATTCCTACTTGATCATTACGAAGGCGATGGATAATTTTCACCCGGCGCGCGGCTATGAGTCGGAGCGCGTCGCGCTCGAACGCGTCAAGGCGCGGGTTCTGATGGTCGGCATCTCGTCAGACTGGCTGTTTCCGCCGGGCGAGATCAAAGCCCTGGCTGAAAGAATGATAGCGTCGGGGGTTGACGCCAAATACGCCGAATTGCAATCGACGCACGGCCACGACGGGTTTCTGGCCGAGCCTGACGCCTTCGCGCCGATCGTCCGCAAGTTTCTGAGTAACGCCGGTTGACAAGCGCGCCAACACAATTTTATAGTTGTGTTGGGAGAACAGTCTGCCACTACTCAGTGCGGCGGAGATCAATGGATGATCCCCAATTTCGATGAGGCGGGGAATTTGCCCTGTGGCGTTCATTGGGCAAGTTGGCGCGAATTTGATAAACGATTCGGAGTAAATAGGCGTCGGCGGAAATTGTTGAAAGGGTTGCAATTGGCGCTTGCCTCTTTGCGCGCTGCCGGATGCCGTATCGTCTATATTGATGGAAGCTTCGTCACGACGAAGAAAATGCCGAATGACTTTGACGCTTGTTGAAGTGTCGAAGGCGTTAACCCAGACTTGCTCGATCCGGTTTTGCTCGATTTCAGCGATGAGCGAGCGGCTCAGAAAGCGAAGTTCGGCGGTGAATTGTTCCCGGCCGAACTGATCGAGGGCGAAAGTGAAAAGCCGTTCCTTGATTTCTTTCAACTAGACGGGCGCACTGGGAAGCTGAAAGGCATTGTAGGTTTGCGGCTGAAGAGAAAGGTCGAAAGAGAATGATTCGTAACGCGAGAGAATATCGCATCACCAAAGCCCAGGCCGAAAAGTTCGAGCGCGCTCTTAAAGAATTCGACCCGCGTCCGTCCAGGCGCCCGGATGTTCATCCCCGTTTGATCAACGCGCAACGTGATGCGATGGCCAGCCAGCTTAAAACACTTCGGCGGGAGATCAAGGAGTATGAGCGGTTACGATCCAGCCGCCGCCGTCAAATCAATCCTGAAGAAATTGCCGAGTTGCCACGTAAATTGATTCGCGCGCGCATCGCGGCGGGGCTTTCTCAGCGGGAACTCGCTGAGAGGCTAGGGTTGAAAGAGCAGCAAATTCAACGATACGAAGCTACGAATTATGAAACTGCCAGCCTCAAACGTGTGATCGAAGTTGCGCGCGCGCTGGCTGCTTGACGCGTCGAAATCCGGTCGGTAAGATTGCGTCTTCGTTTGAAGCGGAGATTTTCCGCTGTTTACAACCTGACAGATTTTGCGGCGGGTATAGCTCAGTTGGTTAGAGCGCCAGATTGTGGCTCTGGAGGTCGTGGGTTCGAGACCCACTACCCGCCCTCCGAAGTTCTTTGGACGTAAGGCTTTACACGGTTCGCTGGCTACACGCTACACATTCACGAATGGATGTAACGAGTGAAACCGAACGAAGGTTACGTTTTCCATCGTGGCAATAAGTGGGTTGCCCGTGTGCCGCGGACAGACGCCAGTGGTAAGTGGCGTGAGCAGTGGAAGACTGGCAGAGACGAACAACACGCCCGCGAATTGAAAGGTTAATCGGAGGCGGTCCAAAGCACAAAGGCGGGAACCTTTCGATCCCCGCCTTTCTTTAATTGAGACTGTTACTTCCAGCGTCACCATCCCTGGCGAAAAGCTGGAAAAAGTATTGACAGCCATCGAGTGGACGGATTTGAAAATAAGCCCAAGCGATCATATGTGTTGATTGGCTTGCTTTTCGAGATTCTGCCATTGTCCCTCACCAGGAAAACGTCCCACGACCAACGCCCAACCTGGGCACCGTGAATATCTTTCACCTTAGCTCTGTATTTGAACCGATTCCCGTACTGATCCGTCCGCTTAGACTCTTTGTAGTCGAGGTCTAATATGGCAACCCCGAGGTCGACCAATGAATGGAGTTCGTTTTGTTCCGAAACGCCATTATGATTGGCGTCTTGCCAAAGACGAAGCAAGGGGAAAACGCTATCTCGCCAATCTATCTGACCATCTCCGTTACCGCCATTTGCATTTCTGTCAAATTGAGCGAGTGCAAGGAAACCATTTTTTGCTTTCCCTGGCGGAGGGGCGGGCTGTGGAGTGAAATTGCCAAACAATTCGGTACCATTATCTATCACGCCATTGCCGTTGCGGTCTAGAGCCAACCAAGCATCGTCCGAATTGGCAGATGTCCAAGAAAGATGTTCAGCGATTCCATCAGGATTTAGGTCGAAGTTGACTCCTCCTGCCGCACTTGTAAGATCGAACCCATTACCCGATACATCTATTAAAACAGGAGAATTGCAGCCCCCGGAAGAGTCAGCACAGCAGCACTGTATAGTATCCCAATGGTAGCCCATATCGCACATCTGCATATCACCACATCCGCCCTCGCAATTATCACCTCCGCAGGCCACATCAATACAGCCATTGCCATCTACATCACACGGATCGCCGCATGCGCTACTTGCCTCACGGCCGCCGGCGAAGCCACACGAATTGTAAACCCCGGATGTTGACTGTATATCACAATCCCGAATTGAGGTTGGCATGTTACCTGCACTGTCGTTGGTGCCGCATTGACCGTTCATCACGGAATTTCCGTCTGACTGCTGGCACACATCGCCATTAGGCGCGTCCGACTCTGCCATCCCCATTGTATGCCCAACTTCGTGGCGTGTGAGTTTCTTGACAAAATTGCCATAGCTTGCTGCGCTGACATCGGTTCTTGGGCTACCATCAGAAAATGTCCCTCCTGAATCAAATGTAATTGTTGAATGAACTATATTTCCCGTTGATAGCTCAACCTGGTCGTTAAAAAAATGTGCTGCCGCTCCGTCAGAATTTGTGCCATTTCTTAAGGTCAAGTTCACTGTATTACCGGGAGCTGCCTCCTGAAAGCTCACTTCTGACATGTTACTGTGATTTGCGTCACTCCATTCATTTAGGGCTGCCACAATTGCATCTTTTTGGGTTTGATTGGTGATGCTGGGGTCAAACTGAAAAAAAACAATTGAGTGACTCGGCCACTGGTTGTCAAGCAGGTTTGGGCAATTGGTTTGAGCGCCTCCTGTTGAAACTCTTATTGATGACAACATCAATAAGAAAAATACGGTGATGAGCAAGTATCTTGAAGTACGGGTGAACAAATGGGAGATCACTGGGCCCCTCCTTTTTTCTCGCCTACACAACCGCTGGCGACAGCTTCACGAACAAGCGTAAAGATTGCTGAAGCTTGGCCCAAACTCTCTGGCTTCGGCTTGTACTTGGTGTATTTCCGATTATTCGGAACTGGAATTGTTTCTACGCCGTCGCTGGTTAAATGGAAACGGCTTTCCTTATTCACCGCCTTGTAGCCACCCTCTATGGATGTGGACTTTAAAAACAGTAAGTATCGTTCGCCAACAATCAAGGGAGGGAAGGACAAATCTATGGCCTCAACAATTCGATTATTGAGTTGGATTTTCCCGCCGGGGCCGGTTACTGTAATCTCAGCCTTTGGCGTAATCCGGTCAGAAGCGTTATTTTTAATAACTTCTTCAACCTTTAGTTCGTAGTCCGTAAAGATGAAGTCTTGATCTTCTGTGAGTTGTGAGGATTTGCTCGTTATTTCACCCACAACTATGGCATCCGCATCGCAAGATAGGTTAGTTATGCGCTCTGAAAACGTGGGCGGAGTAATGCCGGGCAATCCGCCCGGCAAACCAGTCCCCCACGTCATCCCAAAATCAACATTGGTCTCGGCTGCTTGTTCAGGGATCTTTTTATCCCTTCGGTACTCTTTATAGAGTTTGCTATGGTGCTTTTGTTTCTCGGTCAAGATGCCAGTTTGCAAAGTAGCTTCTTCTTGCTGTATTTTAGCGGTGTTATCTTGAGGTAGAGAAATGATGTTGGCGGCTCCAATAGCAACCAAGCCCAAGCCCAAGCCCAAGCCCAAGATTAACAGGACTATTGACTTTTTCATTTGATCTCCTAGTGGAAAACTCGTCAATTAACACTTGTCAAGATAATTCTCACTTCATAGTTAAATTTATTTCGGAACCGCTTGCTGAATGTGCGATCTATGCGATTCTTATAGCGATTTTACAGATCTGCAAGCAAGTCTTCTGAAACTGCATTTTAAGATAAACAGTATGAGGGAAAGAGCAATAACAACCCCTCGTGACAACTCACTTTCAATTTAAACCGTTGTTTATCTGAAAATATTGGCGGCATCGCAGCGTCAAACACTATCCCCCTTCAGATGCCCATATAACTCTCTATTCTCACCTTTTCAAGTTAATTAGAATCATAACCAGCAAAAACATGTTTTCACATACAACTATAGCAATCACTCTTCGCAGCTACACATATGGCGCAATAAGGAAGAAGTTTTGCCGACTTCAAGAAACTTTTTTATTCTCTTCATTCCCACATTGGCGTGGCCTCCCCTACGAATGGCGATTGCGGTCGAGAGATGGAGAAAGAGACCCTACCCCACTGGCCCACTCGTGGGCATCATCCTCCGTCTGGCCCCTGATCCTCTCCGCCAGTGATCAGAAGAGTTTTGCGGAAGCTGAAGAGGAAGCGCGACGGTCTCGACGTGGGAAGTGGCGCTGCGTTGAAAGTGGCCTTCCCGTCGAGTTGGTTGCCAAGATCTCGGGGCATCAGGACGTTGCCACTTATGTATGTACTCGACCTCCAGGCGGTCGGTAACCCGCGCGAAAAGAAATAGCCGGCGTAAACGCGGAACTCCGAACAAGAAGTTTGCGTGAAGTTTGGAGTTCCGCGTTTACGTGGTGTGATTATAATTCCAGCGCAAACCGGTGAATGCTGAACGAGAAGTTTGCGTGAGGTTTGGAGTTCCGCGTTTACGCGGTGTGATTATAATTCCAGCGCAAACCGGTGAATGCTGCTCCAAAAATGAAACGCAGGAGGTAAAACCTATATACGCCTTTCGCGAGATGTCCCCGGAAATGCGCGCGGAAGTAGTCGCCTGGCGGAAAGCGCGGGGATTACCCTGGCATTCGCCACCGCACGACAAAATGGGCTACAATGACAGATATTTGGTCAGCGCCGCGTGTTACGAGCATCAACATTTCATTGGCGTAAGTCCGGGGCGAATGTCGGAATGTGAGAAAGAGATTCTTTCAATCTGTCAGCAGCCAGGCCGTGAAGTTTACGCCTGGTGTGTTTTGCCGAATCATTATCACCTGCTGCTGAAGTGCGAGGCTATCAAGCAATTTTGCCGTGAAATAGGCAACTTTCACGGTCGCTCTTCAAGGCTGTGGAACCAAGAGGACGATCAATTCGGGCGCAAGGTGTGGTATCGCTGCTTTGATCGCGAGATGAGGTCGGATAGGCATTTCTACGCCAGCCTGAATTATATTCATCATAATCCTGTTCATCACGGCTATGTTGAGAAATGGGCGGACTGGCCCTGGTCGAGCGCAGAGCTTTTTCTTGAGCAGGCCGGGCGCGAAGAAGCGGAAAGGATCTGGCGCGAGCATCCAATTCTTGATTATGGAAAGAAGTGGGATGTTGATTGAACGGGGTTTGGAGTTCCGCGTTTACGCGGTTATCTGAGTTCTGAGTTTGGAGTTCCGCGTTTACGCGGGGGAATTCAATTAATGAGCAACCGCATAATCGTGGAACTCCGAACGAAGACCGCGTAAACGCGGAACTCCAAACTCAGTATAATCGTGGAACTCTGAACGAAGACCGCGTAAACGCGGAACTCCAAACTCAGTATAATCGTGGAACTCCGAACGAAGACCGCGTAAACGCGGAACTCCAAACTCTGAACTATCGGGGCGATTGAACGATGCGAACAATGCTTAGCTTTTTTCTGGCGTCTATATTAATTCCGGCGATGGTTGTATCAGCGGCGCCGAAAGAGTACGTTTGTTATCGAAGCGCTGAAACGCTTACGATTGACGGCAATCTTGATGAATTGTCGTGGAGGAAAGCGCCCGCGACGGACGTCTTTGTTGACATCGAAGGCGACGCCAAGCCTCGTCCGCGGTTCACGACGCGCGCCAGAATGTTGTGGGATGATCAATACTTTTACATTGGCGCCGAAATGGATGAGCCGCATGTTTGGGGGACGTTGACCAAACGTGATTCGGTTATCTTTCACGACAATGATTTCGAGGTCTTCATTGATCCCAACGGCGACAGAAATGAATACTACGAACTTGAGATCAATGCGCTCAACACTGTATGGGATCTGTTTTTGCCCAAGCCTTATCTGGACGGGGGCAAAGCCCAGGATGATTGGGATATTATTGGATTGAAGACTGCGATCAAAGTGATGGGAACACTGAATGATCCGCGCGACATAGATAAAGGTTGGTCAGTCGAGATGGCGATTCCCTGGAAGGCGCTGGCTGAGTATGCGCATAAGCCCGCGCCGCCTGGCGATGGGGATCAATGGCGCGTCAATTTCTCCCGCGTCGAATGGCGACACGAGATTGTCGACGGGAAGTACCGCAAAACGCCCGACGCCAAGGAAGACAACTGGGTTTGGTCGCCGCAAGGGGTCATCAACATGCACATGCCTGAAAAGTGGGGATACGTGCGATTCACAACTGTCGCGGTGGGAAAGGGCGAAGTGAAATGAAAGGGGAGATCAATGCCTGAACCGAAAAAAAAGCGCCTGCGTTTTTCAGACGCCTGGCGTGATGCGAAATCGCTGGTCATCGCGCATCGAGGGCGCCTGGCTTTCGGCGCCGTGTTGATGATTATCAACCGGCTGGTCGGGCTGGTGCTGCCCGCGTCGTCGAAATACATCATTGATTCGGTGATTGGAAAGGGCAAGGTAGAGATGCTCGCGCCGATTGCGATAGTCGCTGGCGCGGCGACTCTGGTCCAGGCTGTGACGTCGTTCTCGCTTTCGCAGGTATTGGGCGTCGCGGCGCAGCGCGCGATCACCGAAATGCGCAAGCGCGTTCAGGCGCAGGTCGAGCGTCTGCCCATCAGTTATTTCGATTCCACGCAAACCGGCAAATTGATCTCGCGCGTGATGAACGACGCCGAAGGGATCAGGAACCTGGTCGGCACCGGCGTCGTGCAGCTCGTCGGCAGCGTGATCACCGCCGTGATCGCGCTCGGCGTCTTATTTTATCTCAACTGGAGGTTGACCGCGCTGACGATAGTCGTGCTGGCGGCGTTCGGAGGCGGATTGGCCTACGCGTTCAAAAAGCTTCGCCCGATCTTTCGCGAGCGGGGCGAGATTTACAGCGTGATTACGGGCCGTCTGGGCGAATCGCTCGGCGGCATCCGTATCGTCAAGGCGTACACCGCGGAGAAGCGCGAGGAGTTGGTCTTCGCGCGCGGCGCGCACAAGCTCTTCCGCAACGTCGCAAAATCAATGACCGGAGTCTCGGCCATTACGGCCTTCTCTTCGGTCATCATCGGCGCAGTCGGGGTCGTGATGATCACGGTCGGAGGCCATTCCGTGATGGCCGGCCAAATGACGCTCGGCGACATGTTTATGTACGTATTCTTCACGGGGCTGATGGCGATGCCGGTGATCGAGATTGCGGCTATCGGCACGCAGATCACGGAGGCTTTCGCCGGACTCGACCGCATCCGAGAAATTCTGAACATGTCGACCGAAGACGAAGAGGATGCGCGTCGTGACGCGCTGGACGGAATCCGAGGCGACGTCGAGTTCGAGGACGTAGTCTTCGAATACAACGAAGGCGCGCCCGTGCTGAAAGGCGTTTCGTTCATAGCCGCCGCCGGGTCGACCACGGCCCTGGTCGGTTCGAGCGGATCTGGCAAGAGCACCCTGATCAGTCTGGTCATGAATTTCAACCAGCCAAAATCCGGCAGGATCAGGATTGACGGGCGAGAGCTGAGCGGCGTCAAACTGCGCGATTACCGCGCCTACCTTGGAGTCGTGCTTCAGGACAATTTCCTCTTCGACGGCACGATCGCGGAAAATATCAAGTTCTCGAAGCCGCACGCGACGATGGATGAGATCCGAAAGGTCAGCCGAATCGCCCATTGCGACGAGTTCATCGAAGGCTTCGAGAAGGGCTATGACACGATCGTCGGCGAACGCGGGGTCAAACTTTCAGGCGGCCAGCGACAGCGCATCTCCATCGCCCGCGCGCTACTTGCCGATCCCAGGATTCTGATCCTCGACGAAGCCACGTCGAGTCTGGACAGCGAGAGCGAGGCGATGATACAGGAAGGCCTGCGGACGCTGCGGCGGGGGCGCACCACCTTCGTCATCGCCCACCGCCTCTCGACAATTCGCAGCGCCGATCAGATCCTGGTGCTCGAAGACGGCGAGATAGTCGAACGTGGCGCGCATGAAGAGTTGTTGGCGATCAATGGTCGCTACAGACAACTTTACGACAAGCAGTACAAATTCGAGCGCGACCAGTTCGTCAATCCCGGCGAGGATTTCACTCCTGAATTGCCTAAAGTAGAGATCGAGCGAAGAGCCACTACATCGAGGCTTCCTTCTTTGTAGCGCGACGGGGCGACAGGGAGACGGGGCGACAGGGCGACAGGGGGACAAGCAGACAAGGGGAGAAGGAGAGAAAGAGTTATCTCCCTGTTCTTTATATCGCCCTGTCGCCCCGTCTCCTTGTCCCTCCTGGCGGCTGGTCATACCAATGCGCTTATCGTAAGCTTTTGCGCAGCGGCTCAGGTCCAGGTCAGATGAGTCGTGAGCCGCCTCAATCGAAAGCTTCGACAAACCGCAAGCTCACGAGGTTGATCAATCCTTCATCACTGGAGAATGAACCGATGAACACCGCGCTATTGAACTCACTGAAAAGCTCCGAATTGTCCGCGCCGCCCGCTGAGAGCGAGGTCGAGCAATTGTCCGCCGCGTTGAGCGTCCTGAGCGGATCACTGGTCTATCCTCGCTCGATGGCGTCTGCGCGAAGCGCAGTCTTCTTTCTCGGGCGCCAGGACTCCCACAAGTCTCTCGGAATTATCTCCGCCGATCCGGCCGTTGGGGGCGGATTTCAGGGAAAGTCTCGAACGGTCAATATTGATGGGCATTCCCTGATGTTGACAATATGCGAAGCGAACGCGGCCAACGCCGCGGCGTTACGTCCAATCTTACCATTCCTTGTCCCGCGGACGCTCGGGTTGAAAAAATCGGCCGGCTGCGGCGACCGACTGGGGCTCGCCACTCCGGGACACATTCGCGCGGTCCGGCGCTCTTCGATGGCGCCGATCCTGGCGCAGCAATCGATCCGCGAAAACGCGCGGACCGGTCGCACGCCGCAGGAGGTAATGGATGACGCAATGTGGGGCGTGTTTCAGGAAGGCTGGCGCGAGGGCTTCGGCGCGGACGCCGATCATTTGAAGAACGCCGCAGACATAGATTCATGCGTCGCCGCCGGGTTCACGTTCTACACAATCGACCCCAGCGAACACGTCGATAACGAAGCCAACACCGCGCCATTCGACGTTTTGGAGGCCAAAATCGAAGCGACGCCGTGGGCCGAGCTGGAGACGAGTTGGATGGATACTCAGTCGCGGTTCTTCAACCCGATTGACCTGGGCGAGTTCGAGTTCAAGATGGACGCCAGCGATTTGCTCCGCGCGACCGCGAAGTATGGCCGCGTCGTGGCGCACACGGTCAGGATGTATCGCCATCTCGAAGCCGTAATGAGCGGCAAACCATTCGAGCTTGAGATGAGCGTGGACGAGTCGGAGACGGTGACGACGCTGGCGGAACACATTTACATCGCCAATGAATTGAAACGCCTCGGCGTGAAGTGGGTGAGCCTGGCGCCGCGGTACGTCGGCGATTTCGAGAAGGGCGTTGATTACATCGGCGATTTAAGCGAGTTCGAGAAATCGTTCGCGCGGCACGTTGCCGTGGCGAAGACCTTCGGGCCGTATAAGCTCAGCCTTCATTCCGGCTCCGACAAGTTCAGCGTCTATCCGATCGCCTCGCGCCTGGCGGGCGACCTGGTTCACCTAAAGACCGCGGGCACGAGTTATCTCGAAGCCTTGCGAGCCGTCGCGCAGGTCGATCCGACGCTCTTCCGCGAGATAGCCGCGTTCGCGCGCGAACGTTATCCGTTTGACCGCGCCAGCTATCACGTCTCGGCCGAGATCGGCAAAGCGCCTGACGCGGTGGGCCTGTCCGACGACAACCTCGCGACGCTGCTCGACGACTTCCACGCGCGAGAGATTCTGCATGTCACTTTCGGTTCGGTTCTGAATCATCCTGATTTCCGCGAGCCGTTCTTCGCGGCGCTGCGCGGCGACGAGGAGGTCTACTACCTGATGCTCGAAACGCATTTCGGCAAACACTTCGCCCCGTTCGGCGAATCTTCAAAGGCTATAGGGGACTGAGGATGGATTTAAACGCATTGTTGAAGATGTATGATTTCACGGGCCGCACGATAGTCATTACCGGCGCCACCGGCGTCCTGTGCGGCGCGATGGCGAAGGCTCTCGTCGGATGCGGCGCCAACGTCGCGATCCTCGCGCGGAGCCGCGAGAAGGGCGAAGCGACTCTCAAGGGGATCTCCGGCCCCGGACGCGCGATAGTCGTCGCCGGAGATGCGCTCAAACAGGAGACGCTGCGAGACGCGGCCCGCGCCGCGCTAGACGAATTCGGGCGCATTGACGCGCTTGTCAACGGCGCCGGCGGCAACAACCCGCAAGCCACAACTCGTCCGGACCTGAGCTTCTTCGATTTGCCGGAAGAGGCGCTGCGTTACGTCTTCGATCTGAACATGCTGGGCACGATCCTGCCGTGTCAAGTCTTCGGTCGACAGATGGCCGAACAAGGCGAAGGCGTGATCCTGAACATATCCTCGATGAGCGCCACCCGCCCGATGACGCGCGTCGTCGGTTATTCGGCCGCGAAGGCCGGCGTCAACAATTTTACAAAGTGGCTGGCGGTCCATATGGCGCAGAGTTATTCGCCGCGCATCCGCGTCAACGCCGTCGCGCCCGGCTTCTTCATCACCGAGCAGAACCGCAGACTGTTGACCGATGAAAAGACAGGTGAGATGACCGAGCGCGGACGGAGCATCATCGCGCACACGCCGATGGGCCGCTTTGGCGACCCTGACGATCTGATCGGCGCGACGCTGTGGCTGCTGTCTCCCGCCTCGGCTTTCGTCACCGGCGTCGTGGTTCCTGTGGACGGGGGATTCTCAGCGTTTAGCGGGGTTTAGAGATCGGTAGGAAGAATGGAAATCGCCCCTGGGAGCGCAGGCATCCATGCCTGCTTGCCTTGATCAGTCGGCTATTGTCGGAAGCCCGCAGGCATGGATGCCTGCGCCCCCAGGATTTTCCAAGGAGATGAACATGGTCATTGGCAAAGGTTCTTGTGACAGGGCGCTTTCGGAATCGGAAGTTCGTGAGTTGATGGCGGCGGCCTTATCCGGCGCTGTACTCGACCGCAAGCGGGTGTTGGTCATCATCCCGGACGGCACGCGAACCGCGCCGATTCCGATGATGTTCCGCCTCTTTCACGAATCGCTGAACGACCGGGTCGAGGCCCTGGACTTCCTGATCGCCCTCGGCACACATCAGCCGATGAGCGAGGAGGCGATCAACCGCCACGTCGGGGTCACGGCCGAAGAGCGGGCCGCGCGGTTTGCGCGAGTCAACATCTTCAACCACCGTTGGGACAAGCCGGACCAGTTGGTCGAGCTTGGCGAAATCTCCGAGAGCGAGATCGCGGAGATCACCGGCGGTTTGCTACGGCAATCGGTCAAGGTTCGGTTGAACAAACTGATCTTCGACTACGATCAGATCATCATTTGCGGCCCGACCTTCCCGCACGAAGTGGTCGGTTTTTCCGGCGGCGCCAAATATTTCTTTCCGGGCGTCAGCGGCGCCGAGGTGATCAACTTTTCGCACTGGCTGGGCGCGGTGATCACCAGTTACGAAGTGATCGGGACGAAATACACTCCCGTTCGACGCGTGATCGACCGAGCGGCTTCGTTCATCAAGCTCCCGACGCTCTGCTTCAGCCTGGTGATCAAGGGCGAAGAGATGGTCGGATTGTACATCGGCTCGCCGGAGGAGGCTTATGAAGAGGCCGCCGGCCTTTCGTCGCAGATCCACATCAAATGGGTCGAGCGCCCGTTCAAACGCGTTCTTTCGATGATGCCCAAGATGTACGACGACATCTGGACGGCGTCAAAAGGAATGTACAAGCTCGAACCCGCGATTGAAGACGGCGGCGAGGTGATCATCTACGCCCCGCACATTGATGAGATCAGCTATACGCACGGGCGCATACTGGACGAGATCGGTTACCACGTGCGCGACTATTTCGTGAAGCAGTGGGACAGGTTTAAACATCACCCGTGGGGAGTCATCGCGCACAGCACGCACCTGAGAGGCATTGGAACTTACGACGCCGAGACTGGAGTCGAAACCCCGCGCATCAAAGTCACGCTGGCCACGAAGATTCCCAGAGAGCGCTGCGAGCGCGTCAATCTAGGCTATCTCGATCCCGAAACGATCAACCTCGATGAATGGAAGGGCAGGGAAGATGAAGGGATTCTGCTCGTTCCGAAAGCCGGCGAGATGTTGTATCGTTTGAAACCGCAGGCGGCCGCGGCGGGAGATTGAGATGTGTTATGGCGTCGCTCAGAGCCGCGGTCGGTATAATGGCCGATTGAGATTCACCCGAGGAGAAAAATTATGCTTGCTGATCTGCGGCTTGCCTGGAGGCGTCTCATCAAGGCGCCCGGATTCACAGTGACTGCGGTAATGATCTTAACTCTTGCGATCGGAGCCAACGCCGCAGTCTTCAGCATTGCCGACGCCGCGCTCTTCAGGCCGCTGCCGTACCAGGATCCCGACAATCTTTATATTTTGAGGACGATGGATCAACGGACCGGGAAGCTTTATGGTTTTATTCCTTACCGGTTTTTGCAGGCCATCAACGAGCGTCGTCCCCGGGGTTGTGAAGTCGGTATTTACGAGCAAACACGCCCCGCTACTATTGTCACGGACGGTGAGGCGTATAGCGTGCGCACTTTCGCGGTTACCGATAATTACTTTCGGTTATTTGGCATACGCCCCGCGCGCGGTCGATTGTTTGACACCGGCGACGTTACCAGTTCGGGACGACCGGCGATGCTTTCTTATGCGACCTGGCGCCAGCGATTCGGAGGCGATGAGCAAATAATAGGTCGTCCGATCAAACTCGGTACAATTACTTACGATATTATCGGAATTCTTCCAGCGGAATTCGTATTCCCTTCGTTATTTCAAGATGCTCTGGAACTCGTCACTGTTATGCCGCAGCCGGCGCCGGAATCACCCGGCGGCGCCATTGATCCGGTATTGCGTTTAGGGCCGGGCGTCACACGCGAGCAGGCGCAGGCAGAGGTCGATGCGATCATTGCGCCTCTGGCGGCTGAAAATCCGCAAACGGCCAATTCGAGGCTGGCGCTCGTTGACGTGAAGTCGGTGTTGTATCCGGCAGGACGACAGATCATGACCTTTCTTCTTGCGGGATCGGCGCTCGTTTTGCTGCTCGGATGCGCAAGCCTTGCAATCCTGTTTCTCGCCCGCGTTAAAAGAAGCGATCAGGAATTCGGCATACGTATAGCGCTCGGAGCTAGTCGAGTCCGGCTCATACGCCCTTTGATTTTTGAAGCGGCGATAATCAGCGCGGCCGGCGCGGTGTTTGCCATATTGATGACTATGGCCACATTCGACGCGCTCCTGCGTCAGGTTCCGCGTATCGCCTATGGGAATGCAGAGGTTGGGGTTGATCTGAGGGTAATCGTATTCGCATTGGCGTTGTGGTTTTTGGTGACCGCTGGCTTCTCGATCGCGATGGCGTTTCGCTCGACTCGATTTGACGCGCAGGCGCTGATTCAGGGGCGGCGGCTGGGAGCAACAAAGAGCGGGAGATTCGGCCGCCCGTTGATCGCAATTCAGGTTGCGCTCGC
>DASTMP010000338.1:0-10387 GCA_035714085.1 Blastocatellia bacterium | reverse complement strand
CGAAGACCAACTGGTCGAAGGCTGTCAGGGCAATGTCATAGTTGTCTTTGAGCATGCTGGTTTCTCCGTTCCATTCGTGGAATGGAAAAGTACAACTACGAGAGAACGGCGGCAACTTTTTAAGCGGTCTCTGAAAGGGCGCCGGACCGGAATTGGTCCTGTCGAGAATTCTGGTCCGGCGTCCCTGCCGGGACGCGAGCGATCATCTTCGACCAGTCCCGGTGGTTGCGCTTCGCTCCACCACCGGCTAATTTCCGTCGCCACTCCGGGGCGCGAAATAGCTTCGCTGAGTTTGCCAGCAGTATCACAGTTTGCCCCACATTTTCCGAAGGAGCGCATATGCGTGAGTGGGATGAGGAAATCAGTCAATGGCTGGCGAGAATGAAGCCGGCGCCGGAGCGTGAAGCCGGCATTATCAGGGAAGCGAGGGAGCGCCTTGATGAACGCTATGAAGCGTTGCTCTCACAAGACGAGGCGGAGCAGGAAGCTTATCGCGCGACATTGGCGGCGTTGAATGAAGGCAGGTTGTTCCCGCCGTTTTGGGGTGAGGATGGCGTTGGGCGCCAGAGGCGCGAACATTATGAATATGGTGTTGAGAGAAGGCTGTGCGCTCGCCTTCATCGGACTGGTCATCGGACTTGGAGGCGCTTATCTAGTGGGCCGCGCGATGCGTTCTACCTTGTATGGGGTCAGCGCGATGGACATTGGCTCCTTTGGCGCAGCCGCGCTCACGCTCCTCGCGGCGGCGTTAATGGCCTGCTATGTCCCCGCAAGGCGAGCCAGCAAAGTTGATCCGATGGTGGCTCTCAAATATGAATGAGGATCGAGGATTGATAGTCGCGATGTCCCATACTCGATCCTCGATCCATTATGACTTTGCGCATCAAATGGCTAGATCGTAGGAGAATTTATGAAAAAAACAGCGGTGATAGTCGTTGTAATCATATTGGCCGGGCTCGCTTTGATTGCGGCGAGCCGGCAGAACGCCGAAGAGAACGCCGTTCGGCAGACCGTGCAACATTACCTCTATGGATTGAAGCATAACGATGTCGGGAGTTTGAAGAAAGCGTTCTATCCGGAAGCGAAATTGTTATGGATCAAGAAAGACAACCAACTCGGTCAGCTCACGCAGGAGCAATGGCACAAGGGGTTTGAAGCGAACGCCGGCAAAGAAGAGGCGGGCGATTTGCGCATCGCGGCGGTGGACATCACCGGGGACGCAGCTTCGGTCAAAGTGGTCGAAGTCTATGACGATTCCATCTATACGGATTACCTGTCCCTGTTGAAGCTCGGCGGCGAGTGGAAGATCGTCAATAAAATTTACACCGTTTCGGCAAGAAAGAAATAAGGTGGGCAGATGCAGACTTTGATTCAAGACCTGCGCTACGGCGCGCGGATGTTGATGAAGAGGCCGGGCTTCACTCTGATCGCGGTGATTTCGCTGGCGCTCGGCGTCGGCGCGAACACGGCGATCTTCAGCGTCGTCAACGCCTACTTGCTGCGGCCATTGCCGGTAGAGGAGCCTGAAGCGTTGGTCGGCCTTTACAACAAGATCCCTCAGGATCCGAACTACAACCGCTTCTCTTATCCGAACTACATTGACGCGCGTAATCGCAATCGGGTGTTCGAGAGCCTGGCTGCCTACTATTTCACTCCGTTCAACCTGAGCGGCGGAGGACAGACTGAGCGAGTGAATGGCAAGGTCGTCAGCGGCAATTATTTTTCCACGCTGGGCGTGAAGATGAATCGGGGGCGAGCTTTTTTGCCCGAAGAGGATCGCGCGCCGAACGCCAACCCGGTCGTG
This sequence comes from Blastocatellia bacterium, assembly GCA_035714085.1. Lineage (GTDB taxonomy): Bacteria > Acidobacteriota > Blastocatellia > RBC074 > RBC074 > JAJVID01. The sequence goes on along the minus strand of DASTMP010000338.1, from coordinate 8,583 downwards.
GTGATCGGCTATGGTCTGTGGCAGCGGCGGTTCGGCGGCGACCCGGCGCTGGTCGGCAAGACGATTACGCTCAACGGCCAGGGCTTCACCGTCGTCGGCGTGGCGCCGCCCCAATTTCAGGGGGCGGAGGTGGGGATGGTTCCTGACGTCTTCGTGCCGATGATGATGCAATCGCGCGCGATGCCGGGGCGCAACTGGCTCGATGAGCGCGGCGCCGGTTGGCTGCGTGTGGTCGGACGCCTCAAACCCGGCGTGAGCGTTGAGCAGGCGCAGGCCGAGATGAGAGCCCTCGGCGATCAAATGAGAAGCGAAAACCCTCAGATCAACGGATCATTCGGCATCGCGGTTGTCAAAGACTTTGGCATCCATCCGCAGTTCCGCGGCGAGGTCCGAAATTTTCTGGTCATCCTGATGGCGGTGGTCGCGCTTGTATTGCTGGTCGCTTGCGCCAACGTCGCCAGCCTGTTGCTGGCGCGCGCGGCGGAGCGTCAGCAGGAGATAGGCGTCCGGCTGGCGTTGGGCGCGGGGCGTTTGCGTTTGATCGGGCAGTTGTTGACCGAAAGCATGTTGCTGGCGTTGTTGGGCGGCGCTGCGGGATTGATGATCGCGCCGTGGCTCATCGACGCGTTGAGCGTGGCGATGGCGCAGGCCAACCCGATGCCTTCGTCGGTTGAATTTCCACTCGATCGGCATGTGCTCGCATTCACGGGAGCGGCGTCCGTCTTGATCGGATTGATCTTTGGTCTTGCGCCTGCGATCAGCGCGGCGCGAACCGATCTGATGAAGATCATAAAGGGAGAGACGGCTGGTCGAGCGCAAGTCAGGGCGCGTCTGCGCTCGATCTTCATCGGCGCCCAGGTGGCGCTGTCGTTCGCGCTGCTTGTCGCCGCAGGCTTGTTCATACGCGGCTTGCGGCAAGCGCAGAGGATCGATGTCGGCTTCGATACCGAGCATCAACTGCTTCTGGCCTTCGACCTGGGCTTGCAAGGTTACGACCGCGAGCGCGGACGGGCGTTCCAACAGCAATTGGAGCAGCGGGTCGCCGCTTTGCCCGGCGTGCAATCGGTGACGCTCGCCGATGTCGAGCCGCTCGGGTTGGACAGCGATCAGGATTTCGGCGTCGTGATTGACGGCTACACGCCGCCGAACGGTTTGCAAGAGGTGACGATTGATTACAACGTCGTCGGCGCGAATTACTTTCAAACGATGGGCATCCCGCTCGTTCATGGACGCGATTTCGGCGCGCAGGATCACGAAAAATCTCCGCCGGTGGCGATCGTCAACGAGACGGCGGCGCGTCGCTTCTGGCCGAATCAGCCAGCCGTAGGCAAGCGCGTGCGTTACGGCTCCGGCGGCCCAGATGTCGAAGTCATCGGCGTCGCGCGGGATAGTAAGTACATCACGCTCGGCGAAGAGCCGACGCCCTACCTCTACTCGCCGCTGTCGCAGAACTATCATTCATCGGCGACGCTACAAGCGCGCGCCTCTGGCGATCCGTCGCAATTGCTCGGCGCCGTGCAGCGCGAGATCCGGGCGTTGGATAAAGACCTGCCGGTCTTCGGCGTGAAGACGATGAGCCAACACCTGCAGGGCGCGTTGATGGCGCCTCGTCTCGCGGCGGGATTGCTGGGCGTTTTCGGCGCCGTGGCCATGCTGCTTGCCGCCGTGGGCATCTACGGCGTCGTCTCTTATTTTGTCGCCGGGCGCACGCGCGAGTTCGGGTTACGGATGGCTTTAGGCGCGCGCCCGAGCAATGTCGCTCGGCTGGCGTTGCGCGGAGGGATGACGCCGGTGTGGATCGGAATGGCGATCGGATTGGGCGCCTCGCTGGCGGCGACGCGGTTGCTGGCGAGCTTTCTTTACGGCGTGAGCGCCTCCGACCCGATGACCTATGCGGCGGCGGCCGTCTTGCTTGGGGCCGTCGCTCTCCTGGCCAGTTTTATCCCGGCGCGGCGAGCGACGAAAGTAGACCCGATGGTCGCGCTCAGATGCGAATAGGTGTCAGGTTCCGGGTGTCAGGTGTCAGTATAGAGCCTGCGGCGTCACTCCTTATCTGAAATCTGAAACCTGACACCTGGAACATGGAACCTGACACCTGGAACCTGACACCTTCTTCGAGAGGAATTATGCGAACAATCTGGCAAGATCTGCGCTACGGCGCGCGAATGTTGTTGAAGAAACCGGGCTTCACTTCGATCGCTGTCATTACGCTGGCGCTCGGCATCGGGGCGAATACCGCGATCTTCAGCGTCGTCAACGCGGTGCTGCTGCGGCCGCTGCCATATGCTGAACCATCGCGCCTGGTCGCGCTCTGGGAGAGCGATACGAAGCGACCGGAGAGCCGCAACTCGATCGCGTATCCGAACTTTAATGACTGGCGCGCGCAGAGCAAGTCGTTCGAGCGAATGGCGTCGTATTACACAAACGACATGGCCCTCACTGGCGTCGCGACGCCGGTCAATTTGCGCAGCGCCGTGGTTTCGCCGGATCTCTTCGCCACGCTCGGCGTCAAGCCACAGCTCGGCCGATGGTTTGTCGCGGAAGAAGAGAAGCCGGGAATTCGCGCGGCGATCATAAATAACGGTTTATGGCGGCGGCAATTCGGCGGCGACCCGAATATTGTCGGGCGCGCGCTGACGCTCAACGGCAAGCAGTTCAACGTCGTCGGCGTGATGCCCGCCGGGTTTCAGTTTCCGATCGAAGCTGAGCCGGTCGAGGTGTGGGTGACTTCATCAATTGACGGCGAAAAGACCGATCCGAAAGAGCCGGCGCAGAACGAACAGCGCGGCGCGCATTTTCTGCAAGCGGTCGGGCGGCTCAACGCTGGCGTCACGCTCGAAAAGGCGCAGGCCGAGATGAATGTCATCGGCGCAAATCTGGAAAAGCAATACCCGGATTCAAACACGCGACACGGCGTCAAGCTCATCCCTTACCACAACGACCTGGTACACGATTACAGCGAGGCGTTGTGGCTGATTCTGGGCGCGGTCGGTTGTGTGCTGCTGATCGCCTGCGCCAACGTGGCCAATCTGCTGCTGGCGCGCGCGACGGCTCGTTACAAAGAGATCGCGGTGCGGGCCGCGCTTGGCGCCAACCGCTGGCGCGTCATCCGGCAATTGCTGACCGAAAGCCTGTTGCTCAGCCTGGGCGGCGGGGTGCTGGGATTGCTCTTGGCATGGTGGGGAACTGAGGCGCTGATGAGGCTGATACCCGAAGACGTGCCGCGTTTGGCTGAGATCAATATAGATCGCTGGGTCTTCGGTTTCACGATGTTGGTCTCGGTTGTGACAGGCGTCGTGTTCGGGCTGGCCCCGGCGTTGCAGGCGTCGAAGATCGAATTGACCGAGGCGATGAAGGAAGGCTCGCGCGGCGCGTCCGCGGGCGGCGTCCGCGGTCGGTTGCGAGGCGCGCTGGTCGTCGCTGAGATCGCGATTGCGCTGGTGGTGCTGATCGGCGCGGGATTGCTGCTGCAAACGTTCCGCAGGTTGCAGCAGGTGGATCTGGGGTTCGATACCCACAACATCCTCACGGCGTCAGTCGAATTGCCCGACGCGCGCTATCCAAAGCCGGAGCAGGCCATGACGTTTTACCAGACCTTGTTGGATCACGTGAAGGCGCTGCCCGGAGTCGAGGCGGCGAGCGCCATCGTTCCGCAACCTTTGAGCGGCGATACGATGATTATCGGGTTCGATATCGAAGGGCGAAATTTTCCGAAAGGCGAGCGGCCCGTCTCACACTTCCGTTCGATCAGTCTCGGTTATTTCAGCGTGATGAAGACTCCGTTGCTCGCCGGGCGCGCTTTCACCGAACGCGACGACGCGCACAGCGCTGGCGTCGTGATCGTCAATGAGACTTTCGCCAAGCGCTATTTTCCGAACGAAAGCTCGATCGGCAAACATGTCAAGCCGGGCATCGCTCTTGAGGGCGAACCGGTCTGGCGCGAGATTGTCGGCGTCGTCAAAGACGTGAAGCACCGCCAATCGCTCGGCCGCGATTACGAGCCGGAATATTACCTGCCGCACGCGCAGATGCCGATCAACAGTATGAACCTGATCGTGCGCACGACGAACGATCCGCGCAGTCTGGCCCGGAGTCTTCAGCGCGAAGTCCAATCGCTCGACCGTGACATCCCCGTTTACAGGATCAAAACGCTAGAACAGTATCTGGGCGTGGCCGTCGCGCAGCCGAAATTCAACGCGCTGCTCTTGTCGTTATTCGCCGGTCTGGCGCTGCTGCTCACGGCCATCGGCCTATACGGCGTGATGGCCTATTCCGTCATTCAACGCGCTCAGGAGATCGGAATCCGCGTCGCGCTCGGCGCCCAAACCGGCGACGTGCTGAGGATGGTCTTGCGCCATGGCTTGAAGCTCACGGCGCTGGGGCTATCGATCGGATTAGCGGCGGCATACGCGCTGACGCGATATATGCGGAGCCAGTTGTTCGGGGTGAAGGCCGCCGATCCGTTGACGTTCGCGGGCGTAGCGCTGTTGCTGGTTGCGGTGGCGCTCATGGCCTGTTGGATCCCCGCGCGGCGAGCGACGAAAGTCGATCCGTTGGTCGCGCTGCGGAGCGAATAGGGAAGGGCGCCCACGAAGCCACACGAAGAAGCGCGAAGAAGAGCAATCAAACGGCCTTCGTGTTTCTTAGCGCCGCTTTGTGGATGTAACCCTGAATATTTTGCACTCCACAGATTGCGCCGCCGCGTAGTTAGTTTGGAAGAGTTCTCCAGGTCGCATTGCCACGGTGCGATACGCAGAAATAATGGAAACGCGCCACGTAGGCGCCGAATAATGGTCTTTGAATAAATAGTGCAACCACTTTCCCCGGTCGCGGCAGCGACCATGTGAGCTTAGCCCGGCTTTTCAAAGCCGGGACAATGAGCGCATCAGTCCCTAGTCGCTGCCGCGACGGTTGATGTTGCCGATCAGTGTCAACCGTCGCTGCCGCGACTGAAACCACTGTCCGACCGCCCACCCGGCTTTGAAAAGCCGGGCTAGGATCAACTGTCGCTGCGGCGACTAAGGAAAATGGCCAGCGAAATCTGATTGCGCTATTTTTTCAAAGACCATTATTCGGCGCCTACGTGGATATTTTTGGAGGAGCGATCACCTATGAGAAACAAACGCCAAATAACCTTCGGGCTTCTTCTTTTTATTTGTTGTCTGGCCCTCAGTCTTGCCGTTCAAGCGCAGACCATTGAAAAGCGCGAGGCGGAGATCAAGACGACACAGAGTCTTGAATTCGGCGCCAAGGGAGCGATTCAGATCGTGGATTCTTTTGGCTCGGTCAAAGTCGAGGGCTGGGACAAAGAAGAAGTCGAGATGACCGTCACGAAGCGCACTCAGAAGAAATATGAGCCGAAGGACCTCGCCAAAGCCGCGAAGGGGCTGGAACGATTCAAAGTCACGATGGAATCGGTTGGCGAGACCTCGCTGCTGGTGATCAAAACCACTTATCCGTCGTGGACGCCAATCTTCCGCGGCAAAACGAATCTCAAGCTGGACTATCTCATAAAAGTTCCTCGCCAATCGACGCTGCTGATCAAACACGGCATCGGCGAAGTCGAGGTTAGCAATGTCTCCGGCGACGTCGAAGCTACCGCCAGCATCGGCGAGATCTGTCTCAAGCTGCCGGAAGACCAAAGCTACTCGGTTGACGCTCACGCCCGCATCGGCGACGTCTCGTCAGAGTTCGGTCAGACAACTAAACGACAAGGTTTTATCCCCGTCGGGGCGAAACTGGCGGGCGATCCGGCCGCTCCCACACGACGAATCTTTTTACGGGTCGGCATCGGCGATATTCAAGTCACAAAGCTGCGCTCAGAGAAATCCGGCGGGCCGGAGGACAAGTCGGATGAAATGAAAGGGGCGCAAACCGGACTTCAAGAAAAAGAAGCAAAGCAAATGGCGCCTCAGAAAGAATTCCGTTGGCAAGGCCGCCTCGCCCCAAAACAAACAATTGAGATTCAGATCGCTGCCTGCCAAACAGAATCGGAAAAGGGCAGAAGGTAAGCACAAACATTGACGGCGGTCTCGCCAGCGTTCAATTCGAAGGCGATGGAGGAGGAGAGATTCGCCTGGTCGATGTCTCGGTTGATTTCGTCGTTCGTGTGCCGAAGAATGTCGGCTTCATCGGCTTTACTGTTGATGGCCGGGTCGAGACGAAATCGCTAGCGAGCGATGTCACGGCCCACAGTGTCCTCAGTGATGTGGTGATCGAACTTCCGCCGGCAGGAGACGCGAGGGTAAAAGCCGAAAGCGATCTTGGCGGGATCAAGTCGGATTGGCCATTAGCGCAGAAGTCCCGCAATGATCTCGGACTTGGACAGTCAGCGCAGGGCGTGATAGGCGGCGGTCAATACAATCTACGACTCACCACCGCGACCGGCAATATCCGCCTGCGGCGGGCGCAGCGGCAATGAGGATCGAGGGCGTAAGATCCCGACCTTCATCTTTTATCATTACTGGGAGACATGTCATGAAGAAAGAAATTGCTATTTCAGTAATTCTTCTCTCGTTGTCAATTGGCGGTCTCTCTCTCCTGGCCTGGCCTCCAATCTTTGTTGCGCAATCAACCGACCGCAAGCCCCCGAAGAAGGAGAAGTTCGGCTCCAGTCTTAATCGGCTTAAATGGGATCCAAATAAGCAAGTCGCCGAAGAGAAGAAGCAGGGCAGTCGCGAAGATGGGCTCGCGCTTGGGCCAGGCAATGTGATCAAAGTGGAAACGAACCTTGTCGTACTTGATCTGTTCGTCACAGACCAGACTAAGTTGCGCGCGCTAACCGGTCTGGGCAAGGATGATTTTGTCGTGACGGAGGACGGCGTAACCCAACAGATCAGCATGTTTTCAGTAGGCGCAGATCCAAGTTTGCCGCGCTCGATAGTCCTCATTATGGACTTCAGCAGCAGCATGTCGCGCTTTCTCGAAAGAAGCGTCGAGGCGGCCAAAATTCTGGTTAACCGGCTCAGCCCGAAAGACGAAATGGCGATCGTCAACGATGAAGTCGAACTGATGGTCAATTTCACCGGCGACAAAAAGCGCCTCAAATCAGCGCTCGACTCGCTGAAGAGCCAGCCTCGAGGCGCTCACGGCAGCAGGCAACTGAGCGCCATCTTCGCCACACTGAGAGAATTGTCGGGCGCGGGGCAAGGGCGGCCGATCATCATCGTCCAATCTGACGGTGATGAGATCATGAATCTCAGAGATCAGCGGCCGCGCGCAGAAGAGCAACCTTCGACCTACGAATTTGGCCTGGCGGATATTCAGGCCGCGGTACTTGGAACGCGTGCGACGATTTACACCCTCATACCGGGCGAACCTCTAATTGGCGCGCCTATCGAAGAGGCGCGGCTTCGCGTCAGACGTTCAATGGTCGGCGACCAGGAAGATCAATATATAAACACCATAACGCCCGCCCGAGTGCGAGGTCAGGCGGCTATTACGAGCGTGGCGGACATATCGGGCGGATGGGCGGCCTATCTGGAAAGCCCGGAGCGGTCGGACGAACTGTATGAGCGCATACTCGCGGACATAAATCAGCGCTATGTTATCGGCTATTACCCGACGAATGAAGCGCACGATGGCCGGCTGCGGAAAGTGCAGGTCGAGGCGCGCGGCCATCCTGAATACGTCGTGCACGGTCGCCGGAGCTATTATCTTACGCCGCGTTGAAAGACGTAATGAACTCGATCCGAGATTCTATTTCTGAATACAGCGCAGCAATACGCCGTCGCGAATGGCCAGATATTGCAGGCGGTTTGATTGGAAGGCCGGCCGGAGGATTTCGTCATATGCGGGACTTTCAATCAAACCGCCAATCGTTCAATAGTGAGTATTCCACTTACCACGCCGTTACGTTACTGTGACCACACCGTCAGGTTAGATCTCCCACTGCTTTGAAACCCTTCAGTCGCCATTATCTGGTAAACATGACTCCCCAGATTCAAGCCTAGATTCCTCCACGCGTTAACGTGGTTGGCAAATGTGATAGTTTGGTTGCTTCCGGTCGGTCTCTTCGACGTCCGTACGCTCCAGTACTGATAAAAAGTTCTTGTGCCGTCAATGGAAGGCGCGTTGACTCGCTGGGCCCGATATATTTGGTATGTGCCACCATCAGTGGTAACCGAGCCTAGCGGCGTTCCTCCAGGCGGCCTGAAAGTGCCCCAGCTATCAACGACGTAATATTCTATAAGCGGGTTTCTCGTCCACCCATAGAGAGCCAAATATCCGTTGCCGGACGGCTGCCAGATGCCGGCATTGTAGCCTACTCTCCTAGACGATGATCCGGTGCTCCAGCCTTTGCCGACAACCATATTCCCGGAACCAAGATTCCAAGTCACATCGTAATTCCCACCAGAGCCCAAAGTCATGCAGGCTGAGCCAGTGTCCTTCCAAAACGAATAGAAGAAGCCGTTGTTGGTCCCAGTTTGATTGCTGCAGATGGTTTGGGCGTTTGCCACGCTTGCGCACAGTCCGGCCACAAGCGCCAGGAAGAACGTGATTTTAGTCAACGGACGAATCGCTACTCTGATCATACGGATTTCTCCTTTCTGGTGATTAGCTGCTATTTGTTTTTGTCGCTGC
>DASTMP010000337.1:0-1542 GCA_035714085.1 Blastocatellia bacterium | reverse complement strand
TAGGGTGACCCCTTTCATTGAGACAAACCGGATTCCGACAGTTTGCCGTTTAATGAATTTTCCTTCTCAAGCAATCCCATTGCCTTCAAACTGATCATCGGCTGGTGAAGCGGAGGTGGGCTCTGGTGGAGACCAACCCGCCAAGGAATAGCCGGCCGGAGACTCATCGAGACGATGGTCTGGGGAGCCGGCTTCGGCCGGCTTCTCATCAATCCCAAATCCCCCATCGGATCGATAGATCTCCCGATGCCTGAAAAAACTCATGGTCGGCCCGTTATTGCCGCCGGAGTCTTGAGCTTGTTCGAACTCCTGCGGCGGCCGGTAGCCGAGCGCTGAATGAAGCCGGCGGCAGTTGTAGTAACGCTCGATGAAGTCTTCGATGTTGGCACGCAGGTGATCCCGATCGCGGTAGTCGTTGGCATAGATTTCCTCGTGCTTGAGGGTCTTCATGAAGCTTTCGCAACTGGCGTTGTCATAGGGATTTGCCGGACGGCTCATGCTCGGGAGCATCTGGTATCTCCGCAGAATCGCCACATAGTCGTTTGAGGCGTATTGTATGCCGCGATCCGAGTGATGCACCAAGCCGGACGGCGGTTGCCGTTCTGCCACGGCTTTCTCAAGCGCTGCAATTGCCAGGCTTGCCGCCAAACTGTCGTCCAGCGCCCATCCGACCACCCTGCGGGAGAAGGCATCGAGAATCACCGCCAGGTAGACGAACTCGCGCTGTAGTCGGATGTAAGTGATGTCCGCTACCCAGAGCTGATTGATTCCCGTCAGTTTCATGCGCCCCGCCAGATTCAGATAGACCTCTAACTCGTGGCGGGAGTCCGTCGTTACGATAAAGGCCTTCGGCTGGATCGCCAGCAGGTTGTCTTCGCGCATGATCCGCGCGACGCGTTTGCGGTTGACCTGCATTCCCCGGCGGCGCAGCTCGGCAGTGATCCGGCGATACCCGTAGCGGCGTCCATGCTCGATCGCAATTTTCTGAATCGCGGCCCGCACCTCGAGTTCTTCTTCCGCGGGCGCCTTTTCTGCAAGCGACCGATAGAACCCCGCCCGGCTGACCTGCGCCAGGTAACACATCCGTTCGATACTCAGTTGGCCTTGCATCGGCATCACTTCCCGGATCTGGTCGTAGATGCCCTCGCGCCAGAGCCTTTGCTCTCCTGGCGACGAGCCGCGATTTTTTGCAAGGCACCTTTGAAAAAATCGACTTCCAGACCTTTCTCGGCCAGGGCACGTTTCAACAGACTGTTCTCCTCGCGGAGTTTGGTGTCGCGCGGGTCTTCTGGCGTCGGTCCGCTAGCGCGTGTGTCGGTTGGAGGGGTCGCCTCGAACTGACCCCTCCAGCGATACAAGAGATCACGGCTCACCCCGAGTTCCTCCGCCAGCGCGGAAATGTTGTCACTGCTCAACATCCGCGTGACCGCCATGCGCCGGAACTCCAGAGGATACCGTCCTACTCGTTTCTTCGCCACCTGCAGTTTCCTTTCCCTGCAAAGTGTCGCAATTTCGTCTGTCTCAGTTTATGGGGTCACTCCA
>DASTMP010000336.1:0-25127 GCA_035714085.1 Blastocatellia bacterium | reverse complement strand
CTGCGAACCTGCACGGCCGGCTCTTGTCCTGGCGCTGGATTTGACCCAGGAGTCATTGCCGCGAATTTCCCCTCAAGGCTCCCGCTAAGGCGGTTATTGAAGTATCCATTAGCATTATCGACTCTGCCGTTTATCGGCCGTCCGGCAAAAAAAGCCGCATCCGCTGTCTCATTCGCAGCCCGACCTACTCCTCCATTCAATACAATCGTTGATTCTGAAATGGGCCCTATTCCTCCGATACCGCCGATTGCCTTCCCATATTCCGCCTTAGCCCCCGCCATAGGCGCCTGGCCGACCTCGTCTTTGGCCCGCAGCATTGATATGCGCTCGCGCTCGTCTATCAACTTCTTATCCGCGTCTTCGACCAGCTTCACATAGCTCTTCCACTGAGACGTGCTTTGGGTCAGGACGAGCAATGACCGCTTCGCGCCATAGTAAAACTGCCGAGGGTCAGCCGCGTAATCCTGCTGGATGTAATAGACCGATTCGTCCGCGAATCCTAGCGCGACCTCGGCGGAAACAGGCCGGCCCTCATGATCGCGCGTGGTTACGGTGATCGCGCCTTCTTCGCGCGGTTCGTATTGCTCGCGGTCGGGTTTCACTTCGACCGTGAGGAAATTCCGCGCTGGCGGAACGATGATCTGTTTGGAGTCCGTGAAAAACTGTCGGTCGCTGATCATCGCCGCGTTCAGGAAGACATTGGGCGTGTGCCGCTCTTCAATCGGAAGCTCGATGAGTTTGACCGTGCCGGTTAGGTGGACGAGTTGATAACTATGCAGGTCCTCGCTCTCGACGCTGAAGAGAACGTAACGATCCGGCGCCGGAGAGTGCAGCATCACCGGCGCCTTTTGCCCGACGTGGAACGTATCCTGATCGACGATGATTTCAAGACCGCCATGGCGATAGCCCAGCTCAGTGGTCGCGTTCGTGGTTACCCACACCGCAGTTTCAGTTTTGACCGGCGCGGCGCCTATGTCGGGACTGCTCCACGCGACGCGATAGTAACCTTCGCGCTCCGGCGTGAAGTTGAATTCGGCCTCGCCCTCGGCGTTGGTCTTCGCGGCTTGGGTAAGGATATCGTCGCTCTGATAGCCCCTGAACTTGAGCCGCCAACCCGAACCGCCGCGCGGGGCCATTGGCGGAAACGCGCCCTTCTCGCGCAGCTTCTTCAACTCGGCGCCTTTCACTTCACGATCGCTCGGATCGAGCCAGATTTCATCCCAGGTATCGCGAGTGACTTTGACGGTTCCCTCGATTTGCATCGGTTGGTTGCTTGCGTCGAGAGCCTTGAAATCAATCGCGACCTTGTCCTGCGGGCGATATAGATTGTGCCTGGCGCGTGGGTAGACGTAATAGCGCTGGTGAGTGACGCGAACCGAGCCATCGCCGACGATCTCGCGGCGCGAACTGTCAGTGACGCGCGCTTCGATGTAATACTCGAAATCCTGCTGAGCGTCGCGCGGCGTGTCGAAAGCGATGGTCGCCTTGCCGGCGCCGTCGGTCCTGATCTTCTCGCGCTTGACGATCTGGCCCGACCGCCCGTCGCCGTACCAGTATCGCGATGAGAGGTCTTCGTAATACCACTGATAATCGCGTTGCGGATACCACCAGTGATAGAAGGGATTTTGATGGACCAGAATTTCTACAGTCGCGTTGGCCACCGGGCCGCCGAAGTAATAATCGGCCTGGACATTGACTTCGACCTTGTCGCCCAAAAGAAAAGCTTTCTTCCGCCCACTCTCTTCGGGCGTTTGAACGCTGACCTGAAACTCGGGCAGCTTGTACTCTTCCAACCGGAAGAGCGTGGCCTGGCCGATGTACTTGCCGCGGCCAACTTCCCAGAAATTGATCTTGTATTCGCCTAGCGACATGCTCTCGGTCAGTTCCAGTGAGCCCCACGCGCTGCCGAATGCGTTCAACTCCGCCTTGCCTTCTTTGACTTTGGCGCCGCGCGGGTCGTTAATCTCGAATTCGATGGTTTGATTCGCAGGCGTCGAATAGACCGAATCCTGATATTTCCGGGCGATGAATTTCCATTGCGCAACTTCATTGGGCCGATAAGCGGGCCGGTCGGTGAAAGCGTATATGCGCCAGGGTTGTTGTTGATCGCGACTGTAGTTGTAACCATAACTGTGGCTGAACGCCTGGTGATTGTCGCTGTCGGCGACCGCGAAGAGCTGGCTGTATTGTGGGGCCTTGGCCAGATCGAATAGCGCAATGCCGTCTTGATTGGTCTCCTTGACGCTCTCGCGCCATATCCAATCCTTGCCGTCCCAGTAATGTTCGCCCAGCTTCACCGTGGCCCGGGCGAGCGGCGCGCCGCCGAGCGCATTGCAAAAATAGGCGAGCGCCTGTTTGCCCGAAGTCTTGAGAACGAGCGCCGCGTCAGACACAAGAAGCAAATCGCGGGCGACGGCGTCACCATTCCTGGCTTCGACCACATAAGCGCCCACCGGAAGTTTGCTGTTCAACCGGATCGTCTCTTGTCCCGGGCGGTAATCTCCCTTGTCGGCGATATCTTTATTCCACTCCTGCAGCTTTCTGCTTCCCGAGAGATCGGTCTGCTGAAGCCAATAGCCCTCGCGTGAATCCTTACCCGCGAATCGAAGATCGCGCGGCAGGTTCACTGGATAGAGAGCCAGCATGACCTTCTTCACGTTGCGCCAATTGAGCTGGACCTGAATTTCTGAGTCGGGAAGAAAGATATTTGTTGCGCTGACGCCGACCGTGGGTTTAGTGATGTTCTCGATCTGCTGCTGAGCCTGATCGTAGTAGCGCGTCTCGCCTTTGCGGTACTCGGTCACGAGGCGGCGGAACAATTCCAGCGCCTTCACATAATCCTGCTCCAGTCGCCAACCTCCATTATCGAGCGGGATGTAGCGGCCCTGCTGCGTCATCCATTCTGCGTAATGATAGAGCGCGTCGTCATACCATTCGTTACCTTTGCCGGATTTGATCGCGGCCTCGAATTCTTCAGGCGTCCGCTGCATCTGCCTATAATCTCCGCCCTGATAACGCAGCGTCATCGCGATCAGGTAATGCGCGCGCGCGCGGTCGGCGTCGTTTTGAGCGATCTTTAAAGCGTTGTCGAGAATCTCGAGCGGCGCGTAATTACCGTAATAGCCGTAGTAATAATACGGCTCGGCCGCGCGCGGTTGAGTCATCGTCCAGACGATATTCAAGTACCGGGCGCGCCCCAAATTGAGGTCTTTGGTTCCGGCCCACCAATCGAGCGCCTGCTGATAATGCGGCCACGCCTGCCCCCAATCCTTCACACCGCGGCGCGTCCACCAGAGATCGCCGAGCGATTCCTGCGCCTCGGCCCAGACCCGGTCGTGATCTTCCGTCCGTCGCCGCTCGCGGATGAGAGTTTCAAGCTGCCGTTGCGCAGTTTCGTACTTCGTGGCGTCGGCGGTCTGGGTCGCCGCCTGCGCCCGCCAGAGCGTGTCGGCCAGACGGAACTCGACCCATCGCGCATCCTCAGGACGCAGTGGGGGCTGAAGCTTGATGGCGCGGGCTTTGAGATAAAGCTCCCGCGCCTGGCTATAAGAGGCTTCGGCATAGAGCCGTTCGGCCTCGGTCTTCAAGGCTTCGTAACTTGGTTGCTGTGATTGGGGGGAGGCGAAACAGAGGAGCGAGAGCAGAATCAACGCGACGAGCGGTTTCATAAATGCATTACCTCCTGCGGAACCCCTGGGTACGCGCCGCTTCCAGCGCGCAGGCATGGGCGGGAGACCCATTGGAAGCCTGCTGCGGGCCTGGAGCCGGATGCCCACGATTACAGGCGATAATCACTCAACGCAAGCACGGCGGCATCGGGAGCGTCTGCTTCCGATCATTACGTATTTCGCCGAGACTGCGCGCTGGAAGCGGCGCGTACCCAGGGACGATTTTCTTTGTTTCAAAGAGTTGTCAATTACGACATGAGCGGTTCATTCGATTGAACGAAGGCGGCGTCATATTTTGCGGGCATAGATAGGATTAGGAAAGAATACCAGACAAAAAATGTGAGATAGAAAAAAACGTAATTTTACTTTCGGGCGGCGCCGGACAGTTTGTTTTCGGCCCGCGCCAGTAACTCGCGGACCTCTTCATCGGTGGTTTGCGAGAAGTCTTCGTACCACAGTCCGACGGCGTAAAACGGCTCAGGCGTGAATCCGCAGATGACCTCGTCCGCTTCGATGCGGAGATCGTCGCAAGTCAGACTCGCGGCGACTGGGACGGCCACGACGATCGAGGCGGGTTGTTGCTGACGCACCGCGATCACGGCTGCGCGCATAGACGAGCCCGTGGCCAGGCCGTCATCCACCAAAATCGTCACGCAGTCGCGCGGCGAACGCGCGGGTCGGTTGTCACGGTAAAGTCGCTCACGCAGTTCCAACTCCTGTTCCTCCCGCTCTGTTACTTCATCAACCACCTCTTCGGGGATGCGCAGATACTCGATCACGTCGTGATTGAGAAAGCGCGCGCCGCCGGTGGCGATAGCGCCCATCGCCAGCTCTTCGTGACCGGGCACGCCGAGTTTGCGCACGACAAAAACGTCAAATGGCGCGTTCAAGAACGTCGCCACTTCATATGCGACAGGTACGCCCCCGCGCGGCAGCCCCAGCACCAATGTGTCAGGCCGATTGGCGTATCTTGATAGTCGCTCGGCCAGGAATCGGCCAGCTTCAGTGCGATTCTTGAACCTCATCATCGTCGTTCTCCCCAAAACATAGACAGGATTTATAGCGATGATTTATGTGCAAATCGTGTGCGGGCGGCAAGAACGCGATTGCGCGCAAGTCACATTTAACATTTAAGCGGGATAACTCTCGAATGTAATCGGCACATTGATTGCCTCAACATCAAAGGTGGGAAGGATTTTAGTCTGCCCGCGGCCAGGAGCGTCACACGCTTTCGGAGATCGAGATGGTAAACCGGGAGATCGCGGAAATATTC
The DNA here is from genome assembly GCA_035714085.1 of Blastocatellia bacterium. Classification (GTDB taxonomy): domain Bacteria; phylum Acidobacteriota; class Blastocatellia; order RBC074; family RBC074; genus JAJVID01. The sequence continues at coordinate 20,186 of DASTMP010000336.1, read as the reverse complement.
GACCACATGTCGCGCGTACTCGCCTTAAAAGGCAAGGATCGCTTTCGCGCATTGGCCTACGAGCGCGCCGCCGGTTCGCTCAGAGGCTTGGATCAGGACGTGACCGGATTGGCGCGCGAGAAGAAACTCGAGGAAATACCCGGCGTCGGTCACGACCTCTCGGAGATGATCGAGGAGTACATTGACACGGGCCACATCCGCCGCTGCGAACGGGAGATGCGGGACGTCCCTGACACATTGATCGAGATGATGGACATCCCGGGTCTCGGGCCGAAAACGCTCGCCCTGCTTCGCGAGAAGTTCCGCATCAAAAACGTTGACGACCTCCGCCGCCTGATCGAGAAAGGCTCGCTCAGCAAGCTGCGCGGATTCGGCGAGAAAAAGATCGAGAATCTGCGGCGCGGGATCGAGCTGTATCAATCGAGCAAACAGCGGCGGCCGTTGGGCATGGTCTTGCCGCTGGCCGAAAAATTGCTCGACGAGGCGCGCGGGATGAAGCTGGTGGAGCGAGCCGATCTGGCCGGCTCAATCCGCCGTGGCCAGGAGACCATCGGGGACATCGACCTGCTCATCTCCTCGAGCAAGGGAGCAGAGGCCTTGCGCGAGTTCGTCAAACTGCCTGCGATTAAACGGGCGCCTGCGCTCGGCGAGACGCGCGCGAGTGTGATAATCGAGGGCAATCTGCAAGTGGACGTTCGCGCCGTGCCGGAGGAGTCGTACGGAGCGGCGCTCCAATATTTCACCGGCTCCAAACAGCACAGCGTACACTTGCGAACGATAGCCCAAAAACGCGGGTTTAAGATCAATGAGTACGGCGTCTTTCGCGGCGACGAGCGGATCGGCGGCGAAAAGGAGGAGGACACTTACCGCGCGCTGGGAATGAAAATGCCGCCGCCTGAATTACGGGAAGACCGCGGCGAAATCGAGGCGGCGACGAAAGGCGATTTGCCGAAGTTGATTGAAGATGGCGATCTGCGCGGCGATCTGCACACGCACACGACATGGTCCGACGGCCGCTCTAGTCTCGAAGAGATGGTTGAAGCGGCTGCCGAGCTCGGCCTCGAATACATCGCGATCACGGATCATTCGCCGTCGTCGCGCATTGCGAATGGGCTGGATCTGGGCCGGCTGGAGATGAAGATCGAAAAGGTCGAGGAGTTGCGGAAGAGGAGGGGCCGACGCAAGCCGCGCATCCTGATGGGCTCGGAAGTCGACATCCTCCCCGACGGCAGGCTCGATTACCCTGATGAAGTTCTGGCGCGGCTCGACGTCGTGGTGGCTTCAGTGCACGGCGCGTTTCGCCAGAGCAAGGATCGAATGACCGGGCGGCTGCTCGACGCCATCGCTAACCCATATACGCGCATCATCGGCCATCCGACGACGCGACTTCTGGGGAGCCGCGAGCCGGTGGAGTTCGATTTCGAGCGTGTGGTCGAAGCGGCCGCTGAAGCCGGCGTGGCGCTCGAAGTGAACGGGTCGCCGAGCCGCCTCGATTTGAACGGCGTGATGGCGCGGGCGGCGCACGAGGCCGGCGCGCTGCTCGCGATTGATTCCGACGCTCACAGCGCCGCGCAGCTCGAACAGACTCGATACGGGGTCCTTCAGGCGCGGCGCGGCTGGGTCGAAGCCCGCTCGGTCGTCAACACCTGGCCGTGGCCGAATCTCAGCCGCTGGCTGCGCAAGCGCCGGGAGAGATAAAAGGAGCGAAGCTCAGATGTCAGGCCAAACGTGGGCATGGGTGGGATTCACCCTGTTCGTGTTGGCGATGCTCGCCCTTGACCTGGGCGTGTTCCATCGCAAGTCGCACGAAGTAACGATCAGAGAAGCGATGGTCTGGAGCGGCGTCTGGATTGCCCTGGCGCTGCTCTTCAATCTGGTTCTGTATTACTGGCGTGGGCCTCAGCCGGCGCTCGAATTCCTGACCGGCTATCTGATCGAGAAGTCGCTCAGCGTAGACAACATCTTCGTCTTCTTGATGATCTTCTCCTACTTTAGTGTGCCCCCCCGTTACCAGCATCGGGTGCTGTTCTGGGGGGTTCTCGGCGCGCTTGTTATGCGCGCGCTCCTCATTTTCCTCGGCATTTCGCTGATCCAACGCTTTCACTGGGTGATCTACTTATTCGGCGCTTTTCTCATTGTGACCGGCGTTAAAATGGCCCTGGAGAAAGATAAAGAGATTCATCCGGAAAGGAATCCGGCGCTCAGACTCTTCCGCCGATTTGTGCCCGTGACGGATGATTATCGAGGCGGCAAGTTCTTCGTCAAACAGGGGGGACGTTATTTCGCCACGCCGATGTTGATCGTGCTGCTGATAGTGGAGACGACGGACATAATCTTCGCCGTGGATTCGATCCCTGCGATTTTGGCGATCACACTGGACCCGTTCATCATCTACACCTCGAACGTCTTCGCGATTTTAGGGCTGAGGGCGCTCTATTTCGCCCTTGCAGGCGTGATGAAGTTGTTTCACCACTTGCGTTACGGTCTGTCGGCGATCCTCGCCTTCGTAGGCGCCAAGATGTTGCTAGCCAACTTCTACAAGATTCCGGTCGGCGTCGCCTTGGGCGTGGTCGCCGGGATCCTCGTCATCTCAGTAATAGCCTCGCTGGCGTTCCCTCGCAAAGAAGAGGCCGCGGGCGGCGGTACGGTACGGGGAGCGTGAGCGACCTGAGTCTTGGTCATAAGGCTTCTTGATCGATGCTCAGGTCGCTCACGCTCCCCGTACCGTACCAAAGGTTGCGCTTATTTCCCGCACATGCAATCGAAAACCGATTTAAGCCATTCCTGCTTGGAACGCCTTGGAGTGTTCGCACAACGCCTTGAACGTGCTCACTATGTCGTCATAAGAGATTTCGGGAGCCTGTTTCGCCCTGCCTTCTTCAGCGCGCAGCACGATGTCGTTGACCGAGAGGATGCCTGCCAGTCTCCCGTCGCTGCCGATGACCGGGAGCCTGCGCACCCTCTCGCGCCGCATAGTTTTGAGCGCGGATTTTACGTCTTCGTCCCTGGCGCAGGCGTAAACATTCCCCGACATGACCTCGCTGACGCTGATGTCAGTGGCGCGCCGACCTTTGGTCGCCGCCGCAATCGCGATGTCGCGGTCGGTGATCATTCCCATCACCCTGTTCGAATCGTCCACGACCGGCATCGCGCCGCAGTCGTAATCCCACATGAGCGCCGCCGCCTGCGCCAGATTGGCTTCGGGACGGCAAGACTGCACATCCCTGGTCATAATATCTTCCGCTTTCATCCCATTCTCCCCATACTCTATTGCTTACAGCCGATGATCGTTTGAAGCGATGAAATCCAACACCGCTCCCTGATTGCGTTATATCTGCAGCATCCTGACCTGGATTTGGCCCAACCAACCTAGCCTGCAAGCCGTCGAATAGTCGGTACGTAAACGCACCCACTTCCATGTTAATCCTCCAAGGATAGACAGGATTTATAGGATCGCTCAGGATTGACCTCAACTCACAAAATCCTGGGCGATCCTATAAATCCTGTCTATTTTCATTGTTTCAGCGCGTCGCCCATTGTGACCTGAACGACTCTCCTGAAAACCAACTGCGAATAACCGTGGCGCCATCCTTGCGATCTGAATTTTGAGGTACAACTATGATTTCTGTGGCGCCAGATAAAGCGGGACAAATTACGCAGGCCGGGCGATTGGCGGCGTTTGTCGCGCGGGCGTCTTATGACAACCTCTCAAAGGCTGCTCGCAGCCACCTCAAGGTCCGAATCCTGGACAGCCTCGGTTGCGCCATCGGCGCTTTAGGAGGAGAGCCTATCAAGTCGCTTCGGTCACAGATCGAAGATTTCGGCGGCAATGCGCATTCCACTCTGATCGGCGGCGATCAAACGTCCCCCGACCAGGCCGCGTTCTACAACAGCGCGCTCGTGCGCTATCTGGATTTCAATGACAGTTACCTGGCCAAAGGAGAGACTTGCCATCCGAGCGACAACCTGGGAGCGACGCTCGCGGCGGCCGAGTATGCGCGCCGGAGCGGGCGCGAATTCCTGACCGCGCTCGCTGTGGCTTATCAAACGCAATGCCGGTTGAGCGACGTGGCGCCGGTGCGCGAAAGAGGGTTCGATCATACGACGCAGGGGTCTTTCGCGGTCGCCGCCGGAGTCTCAAAAGCTCTCGGCCTGGATGTGGTCCGTACCGCCAATGCGATCGCCATCTGCGGGACGGCTTTCAACGCTTTGCGCGTCACCCGCACCGGCGCCCTCTCACACTGGAAGGGATTGGCCTATCCCAACACCGCGTTCGGATGCGTCTACGCCACTTTCCTCGCGATGCGTGGCGTAACCGGGCCGCCGGAGGTCTTCGAGGGGAATAAGGGGTTTATGGACACCATCTCCGGGAGCTTCGAGATCGACTGGTCGCGCGAGGACCTGGAGCGCGTGACACGAACGATCGTCAAAAAATACAACGCCGAAATTCACTCCCAATCGGCCATCGAAGCGGTCCTGGAGCTTAAAGCGGAGCATGGCTTCATCACCGCTGAGGTGGTGGGAGTTGAGATCGAGACTTTCGACGTGGCCTATCACATCATCGGCGGAGGCGCCGAAGGCGACAAGAGCGTCGTTCGGACAAAGGAGGAGGCGGATCACAGCCTGCCTTACATCATAGCCGTCGCCATTCTCGACGATCAGGTCATGCCCGAACAGTATCGCCCCGAAAGAATCTGGTGTCCGGACGTCCAGTCGTTGCTCCGCAAAATCCGCGTGAGTCCTTCGGCTGACTACAGTAGGCGGTTCCCAGATGAGATGCCGTGCCGAATAACGATCACGCTTAACGACGGCCGAATCCTGACGAAAGAGAAGCGGGACTACGAAGGCTTTCTCAGTCGCCCGATGAGTTGGGAGACGGTGGCGCGCAAGTTCGAACGGTTGAGCGCGCGCCACATTGACCGGGAGCTGCGCCGCGAAATCATTGACGCGGTCGCCAGTTTAGAAGTGATCCGGGTGGCCGATCTGACGCGGCTGCTGGGCAAGGTTAAATATCGGAGTAACTGATAGTGCGACAGACTTATTACAACGTTAACTAATTGTTTAGCGTTTTTCCTATGGCGGTTTTCAGATTCATATACAGTCCGGCAATCGGTACCGTACCGGAGGTCGCTTCAATCGCCATAAGTCCGTCCCATTCTTGAATGCTCCGTCTGAGGAGGAATCGATCATGAATCAAGAACACAACAACGCTGACGAACGCGCGTTCGCCTTCTTGCCGATTAACGAGCGCCAGACGAAGCCGCGCGCGCGGGGCGTGACCGAGATTCGCGGGCCGTATTACACGCCGATGGGCAAGCGCTATCTGCAGGACGTGCTGGAGACGATGGGGGATTATGTGGACAGCCTCAAATTCGCCGGTGGCTCCTTCTCGCTCATGCCGCGTCGGGCGGTCAAAGAGTTGATAGACCTCTGCCATAAACATCAGACGCTAGTCTCGACCGGAGGCTTCATCGAGCGCGTCCTGGCGTACGGCGCGGAGGCCGTCGACCGCTACATTCGGGAGTGCCGTGAGCTGGGCTTCGACATCATCGAAATCTCCAGCGGGTTTATCACAGTGCCGATGGAAGACCTCCTGCGGCTGGTTGAAAAAACACAGAAAGCCGGCTGCAAAGCCAAGCCTGAGATCGGTATCCAGTTCGGCGCCGGCGGGGCCACCGCCATAGCTGAATTGGAGGCCGAAGGGACGCGCGATGTGGAATGGGCCATCTGGCAAGCGAAGCGTTTTCTTGAGGCCGGCGCCTACATGCTGATGATCGAATCGGAAGGAATCACCGAGAACGTCAAGGATTGGCGCACCGACGCGGTCGCCAAGATCATCAACGCGCTCGGCCTCGAGAAGGTCATGTTCGAGGCCGCCGACCCTGAGGTCTTCGCGTGGTACATCAAGAACTACGGCCCGGAGGTGAATCTCTTCGTAGACCACAGCCAGATCGTTCAACTCGAAGCTTTACGCTCAGGCGTGTGGGGAACGAAAAGCCTCTGGGGCCGCGTCTTGACTTATAAAAGCCACAAGTCCGTCTGATTACGTACCGACTACTCAGCGAGGCCTGATTAAACTCCCTGCGGTCTCTTTTCTCCGCCGCAAGAGCGGTTCAGGTCGTCACGGAGTCGCCCTGAAATAATGAAAATCGCGGCGCGAATGTCAGGGCAAATTGTCAGTTTGCCTTGGCTCCTTCAATGAGGTCTTTCGAGAAAACCCACCAAAGTGAATGTTTTGCTCACGACCTCGTAAGCGACCGATTGTTGGAGCCTGGGCAAACTGACAGTTTGCCCTACATTTTCTACACACCACGTAGTAACGAATAAATCGTTACTATGTGGGTTTTCCGAGGAGGTATAAATATGGCCGAGTGTGAAGTTTGCGGCAACGATTATTATCTGGCCTTCGAGGTGGTCACGGCGGGCAAAAAGCACGTCTTCGACAGCTTCGAATGCGCGATCCAGAAGCTGGCGCCGATCTGCGCTCACTGCGGCTGCAAGATCATCGGGCACGGCATCGAGGCCAAGAACACGTTTTATTGTTGCGCCAGTTGCGCGCGCAAAGCTGGAGTCGCGCAAGCGAAAGATCATGTCTGACGTTCGCGCCGGCGGTCAGGAGCGCAACCTGCGCTTCTTCTGCATGGCGTACATCTTTTTGATTTCGGCGACAGTGGTGGCGTCTTCCGGCGACTTATCTTCGCGGATGAAGCCGACGACGCGAGGAAACCGGAGCGCGAGGCCGGCGCCGCTCTCGTCGCGCGCGCAGGTATGAACGGGCGAGCGTGTGATCTCGTCGGCGAGCACGGTCATGACGAATTGCGGCTTGACCCATGTGTCGGGGACGAGGCGCGAATCCACGCGAGCCGGTTTATCTGGAACCGCCGCCTCATCGAGCAACTCGCGCAGCCGAACCCAATTCTTTTCGCTCAACCCGCTGCCCACCTTGCCGACGGTCTCGAAGCTGTCCGTCTTTTTGTCGTAAACTGCGGTCAGCAAGGCCCCGATGCCCAGCCGCGCCCGCATCCCACGACCCCGCAAGTAGCCGACCACCGCCACGTCAATCGTGTCGCTCAGTTCGCCGCGATAGACGCGCTTGAGCTTGATCCAGTTGAAGTTTCTCGCCCCGGCCTCGTAACAGGCGTCGAGGCGCTTGGCGACGATGCCTTCCAGCCCGAACTCGATCTGCTGGTCGAAGAATTCCTGAAGCTCGGCGGCGTCTTCGGTAACCACGCGCTCAACCAGGCGGAAGCGCCCATTTGGTTTGGCGGCTTTGGCCGACCTGGCCAGTGCGGATTGTTTAACGAGTTTTTCGAGCGCGGCGCGGCGCGTCCGATATTCCTGATTGATGTAGTCTTTTCCGTCGGCGTAGAGCAGATCGAAGGCCACAAAGACGAGCGGGAACTCGCGCGCCATCTCTTCGATCTTATATTTGCGCTTGCGCTGGGCGGTGACTTGAAACGGATGGAACTCGCCGGTGGCCTCGTTGACTGCGACGGCTTCGCCTTCGATTATCACGCTACCGGAGCGAACGCTAGCAGCGACCGACTCCGCGATGTCGGGGAACATGCCGGTCGTGCGCTCGAGGTTGCGCGAGAAGATCTCCACTTTGCCCCGCCTGAGATGAACCTGGCAACGGAATCCGTCGAGTTTCGCCTCGACTGCGCAGCGCCCAAGCCGCTTGACTATGGCTTCGGCGTTCGGCAGTCGCTCGGCCAGCATCATGCGAACCGGCGCGCCCACACGGACTTTGAACTTTTCGAGACCTTCCAGGCCGCGCTCGCGCATGGTCTTGAGCGTCAGGCCCAGATCGGAGCAGAGATTGTACGCCCGCTCTATCACAGCTCGCGCCTCCTTGCCGTTCGGGCGCCAGCGCGCCACGGCCTCGATGATGGTGGGAGCGCCGATGCCGAGCCGCATGCGACCCACGACGAACCGCGCGATGTAGAGCGCCGAAAGCGGCGACACCGCCCCGATAAGCTCCGCCAGCCGATCGATCTTCTTCTCCGCGCTTCCTCGTCCGCTCGTCAGCGCTATCTCGAGCAGCGAGGAGTAGACTTCAGACACGGTCAACTTGCCGCGTCTGTTTTTCGGCGTCAGACTCCGCACAACCAATCCGAGGTCGCCAAGTTTCTTGTAAAGTTTCGAGACCTCCCGCTCAGACTCCTTCGTGGCAGCGCTAATGGCGGCGGCGACCATCCGCTCTCCCATCCCGATGTTCACAGCCGCAAACGGCGGCCCCAAACGCGCTTCGAGCAGATAGGCGATTTCGGCGATTTCATCCTTGCCGGCTTGGCTGAATAATTCTCCGAGCAGATTGTACATCTCCAACCGCCCGCGAGCGGCCTCCAATCGCTCGAAATACTTTGTCAGATCGTCGAAGCGCATATTTATGGCCTTTGAAAATTCACTGCTAATTTTCAAAGACAGTTAAAACATGCAACCCGCAAGCCAGATAATTATGAGAAGAGGCAAGATTCACATCGGCTGTTCGGGCTGGAATTACGACCACTGGCGCGGGCGTTTCTATCCGAAAGAAGCGACGCCTAAGCGGTGGTTCGAGTTCTACGCCGAAGCTTTCGACACCGTCGAGATCAACAACACTTTCTATCAACTGCCCGCCGCGCAGACCTTCAAGGCATGGCGCGATCAAGCGCCGGATGGATTTATCTATGCGGTCAAGGCAAACCGGTACTTGACACACCTGAAGAGACTGAAAGACGCGAAAGCGCCGCTCAGGAGATTTCTGGACCGGGCGAGGCTCCTCGGCGCCCATCTAGGCCCGATCCTTTATCAACTGCCGCCGCGCTGGCGTTTGAACCTGGAACGATTGGAGTCTTTCCTGGACCTGCTGCCCGAAGACCTGCGGAGCGTCTTCGAATTCCGCGATCAAAGCTGGTTGGTCGATGAGGTCTTTCAACTGTTGGACGAGCGCGGCGTCTCCTTCTGCGCCCACGATATGCCCGGGTTGGATGTCCCACGCCTGGCCGTCGGGCCGATCGCATACATCCGCTTCCACGGGGCGGAGGAGAAGTATCGAAGCGGCTATCCTGAATCGACGCTGCGGAGTTGGAGCAGGTGGATGGATCAACAGCTTCGGGCGGGAAGGGATTTTTATGTCTATTTCAATAACGACGCCGAAGCGCATGCGCCCCATGACGCCATGCGGTTGAAACGGAAGATCCGGTTTGCTGGTTTAACCAAAAAGCATTGAAATGAATTGAAAAGTGGTTAATGATGCTCGTGCGAACCAAGCAAAAGTTCCCTTACAAACAAAACCCGCGCGCCCGGTAAGGCGCAATTGTTTATTGCAAGATGAGAAAACGGCGTTTGCAATTGGGCCTGGCGCTTTTCATCAGCGGTCTGGCGTTCCTTTACTCCTATACCGGTTCATCGTCGCGAGCGCAGCGCGCGAACACGCCTGCGCAGCGCGCGCTGATCGAAGAGAACTGCGTCGTCTGTCACAACCAGAAATCAAAGACCGCCGGCGTCTCGCTTCAGGGTTTGAACTTTGACAACGTCGGGGAGAATGCGGCGCTTTGGGAGAGGGTGTTACGGAAAGTCCGCACGGGCCAGATGCCACCGCCTGGAGCGCCACGCCCCGAAGCGTCTGAGGTGGCGGCGTTCGTCAAGTGGCTGGAAGGCGCGTTGGATCGCGCGGCCCGCCTCGATCCCAATCCGGGACGGCCCGCCGTCCACCGGTTGAATCGGACCGAATACAGCAACGCGATTCGTGATCTGCTTGCCGTCGACATCAAACCCGGCGCGGCTTTGCCCGTAGACGATTCCGGCTACGGTTTCGACAACATCGGCGAGGTGCTGACTCTTTCGCCCGCTCTGCTCGAAAAATACATCTCGATGGCTCACAAGGTGAGCCGGCTGGCCGTCGGCGATCTGGAAGTCAAGCCGAGCGAGGAACGCTTCCAGCCGCGACGGATGGGGCGCAGCGAGCGCGTGAGCGACGATCTGCCATTTTATTCGCGTGGCGGATTGTCGTTTCAATATTACTTTCCGCTCGACGGTGAATACCGCATCCGGATCAAGACGCCGGCCAACGTAGACGCCGGCGCCGCGGCCCAATTCTATGAAATGCGCCTGCCGATAAAAGCGGGGTTGCGAACGGTCGGCGTCACATTCCCGCGGGAAGACGCCAAGGTCGACCCCGCGCTGCCGGGCATACGACGTGGGGGCCCTCTGGCGATGGCGCCGGCTCAGATGATTCCACTCGATCTGTGGCTCGATGGCGCGCGAATCAAGCGATTCGAAATCTCTGACAATACTCCGATCGAGGTCGTCACTGTCAGCGGGCCATTCAACGCCACGGGTCGCGGCGAGACTCCGAGCCGCGCCAAGATTTTTGTCTGCCATCCTGGACAAGGGCCCACCCGAGAGAATGAAGAGGCCGCTTGCGCGAAACGAATTCTGGCCACACTGACCAGGCGCGCGTTCCGTCGTCCTGTGACTGAGACCGACCTGAATCCGCTGCTGGCGTTCTATGAACGCGGGCGGCGCGAGCGCGATTTCGATTACGGCATTCAGAGCGCAATTGAAGCTATGCTGGTCTCGCCGGACTTTCTTTTCCGAGTGGAGCGCGATCCGAAGACGGCTGGGTCGGGCGAGGTATATCGTCTGAACGATTTTGAACTCGCCACGCGCCTCTCTTTCTTTTTGTGGAGCAGCATCCCCGACGACGAGCTTTTGAATCTGGCCGAGCGTGGCAAGTTGAAAAACCCGCTCGTTCTCCAGCAACAGACGCGCCGGATGCTCGACGATCCGCGCTCGCAGGCCTTCGTCAGCAACTTCGGCGGGCAATGGCTGCAACTCAGAAATCTCGAGACCATCAAGCCCGATCCCGACCTCTTCCCCGGTTTCGATGAGGGACTGCGACAGTCCTTCCGTCGCGAGACCGAGCTGTTCTTCGAGAGCGTCTTGCGCGAGAACCGCAGCGTCTTCGATCTGCTGGACGCGAACTACACTTTCCTGAATCAGCGGCTAGCCGAACACTACGGCATACGAGGCGTCTACGGCTCACAGTTCCGACGCGTCGCCCTGAACGATCCGAACAGGAGCGGACTATTGGGACAGGGCAGCATCCTGACCGTAACCTCTTATCCCAACCGCACGTCTGTAGTGCAAAGAGGCAAATGGGTTCTTGAAAACCTGCTCGGCGCGCCGCCGCCGCCGCCGCCGGCCAACGTGCCCGATTTGAAGCCGCATGGCAAAGATGGAAGACTGCTGAGCATGCGCGAGCAGATGGTCGCGCATCGCGCCAATCCGATCTGCGCATCCTGCCACGCCCGCATGGATCCTATCGGGTTCGCGCTGGAGAATTACGACGCCATCGGGCGCTGGCGGACAAAAGACGCCGGAGCGGTAATTGACGCTTCGGGCAAGTTGCCTGACGGGACGAAATTCAACGGGCCGGCGGAATTGAAGAAGATTCTCTTGACTGGGCATCGTGACGAATTCGTCACGACTGTGACCGAAAAGCTGCTAACTTATGCGCTCGGACGCGGCCTCGAAGCTTATGACGCTCCGGCCGTGCGGGCGATTATGCGAGAGGCGGCGCGGGATGATTACCGATTGCCCGCGCTGATCAATGCAATTATCAACAGTAAACCTTTCCAGATGAGGAAACGTTTGGAGTACGGCCTTCAGGCGGAAGGTTCTCGCCGATGAGAATTTCTCCCTGAATGTCTTTGAAAAATAAATGCGACAACTGGCTCTCGGTCGCGGAGCGACCGCGTGAGCTTAGCCCGGCTTTTTAAAGCCGGGACAATGAGCAAACACCCGACCTTAGTCGCGGAGCGACGGTTGACTTTGCTGATCCGTCTCAACCGTCGCTCCGCGACTGGATCGAATATGGAACTGCTCCCCCGGCTTTAAAAAGCCGGGCTAAGCTCAATCGCCGCTACCGCGGCTGGGGTTATCGCATTTGTTTCTCAAATGCCTTCGGGCGCCGCTCCAAACCGCTGACTGAGGAGGACGCCGACAATGATCGTGACCAGGAAATCTCTGCCGCGCCGCGAGTTTCTGCGCGGGATGGGCGTAACGATAGCATTGCCTTTGCTCGACGCGATGACGCCAGCGTTCGCTGCCAGCGCGAAGCCGGCCGTTCGTCTAGGCTTCGTCTATGTTCCCAACGGAATCATCATGAACAAGTGGACGCCGAAGGGCGAAGGGGCCGACTTCCAGTTCGCGCCGACGATGAAGCCGTTGGAGCCGTTCCGCGAGCGGCTGATAGTCTTCAGCGGGCTGGCGCAGGTTCAAGGGCGCGCCCTCGGCGACGGAGCGGGCGACCACGCGCGAGCTGGCGCGACCTTCCTGACCGGCGTCCATCCGAAAAAGTCCGAAATCAACATTCGGGCGAGCATATCAGCCGACCAGATCGCCGCGCGGGAACTCGCCAAGCATACGCAGTTCGCCTCGCTCGAACTCGGCATCGAATCTAACCAGCTCGCCGGCAATTGCGACAGCGGTTATAGCTGCGCCTACACCAACACCATCTCGTGGCGCGGCGAGACCACGCCATTGCCCGTGGAGAACAATCCGCGCGCGATCTTCGAGCGACTCTTCGGCGACGGCGAAAGCACTGACGCCGCAGCGCGGCTGGCGATGTTCGAACGCCAGAGGAGCATCCTCGATTACGTCAGTGGCAGCCTCGACCGGCTCAACAGCAAGCTCGGCGCCGGCGACCGCGCCAAACTCGACGAATACGCCGACGCCATCCGCGACATCGAGCGGCGCATTCAAATGGCCGAGCGGCAGAACGCCTCGATGAAGCTGCCCGTGATGGAGCGCCCGACCGCCGTGCCGGAAGAGTTTGAAGACCACGTCAAAATGGTGACTGATTTGCTGACGCTGGCGTTCCAGGCAGACCTGACGCGCGTGATCACCTTGATGATGGCCCGCGAAGGCAGCAACCGTCCATACCGCTCCATCGGCATATCCGACGGGCATCACAACCTCACGCACCACCAGAACGACGCCGAGAAGATCGCCAAGATAACGAAGATCAACGAGCAACACGTCAAGCTCTTCGCCAATCTGTTGGAGCGGTTGAAAGCGACGCCCGACGGCGACGGCAATCTGCTCGACAATTCCCTGATCGTATACGGCAGCAGCATCAGCGACGGCAATCTCCACACCCATCACGACCTGCCGATCGTCCTGGCGGGCGGCGGCGCGGGGCAGGTCAAAGGCAATCGCCACGTCGTCTATCCCAAAGACACGCCGCTGAACAACCTGTTGCTGAGTATGCTGGAGAAGGCCGGCGCGCCGGTTGAGAAATTCGGCGATAGCACGGGCAAGCTGGATTGCCTCGCTTGAGCGTCAACTGAAGCATGTTTGGAATGCCGCCTTCAGGCGGTTAGCGCGGATAATCAAGTCCAACCGCCTGAAGGGCGACTAGGCGCAATGTTATCTGTCTGAAAGACACCCTGCGTAGAGATGAAGCGGCGACTTCTGATCATCATACTTCTGATAATAATTGTAGCGCCCGCCTCGTGGCTAGCGATATGGTGGTGGAACGATCGTCTCGGAGATCTGAGCATGGGAAACCGAGATCTCGCCCGCAGGCACGGCGTGGAGAGCTTCGACCCAATCCACTGGAAGACGGCCAATAAAGTCGAACGTGGAAAAATGGTCGCCGATCTAATGCGAATGCGCCGGTTCATCGGGTCGAAGAATCAATCTGTCTACGAGCTGCTCGGCCCAGGCGATTGCTATCTGGGTAATGAGGATGAGCCGTGTTATGTCGTCGAGTTCGAAAGCCGTTATTTTCAGCTTGGATTCGGAGTCAATCATTCTGACAGACCGGGTGAGGTGGTCCACGTCTCTTTAACCTCCTTGTAATCGACTATGACCGGCGGAGCCAATCAGATGAAAGCAAGAGCATTGCCTCAATGCGTCGCGGCGCTAATTCTCACCGCCGCGATCTGTATGGCCAACGACGCATCCAGCTTACTGGATGCGGTCAAGCGCCATGATCATAAAGCTCTCAAAGCCCTCATCGAAGCTCGGGCAGACGTGAATGTCGCGCAAGGAGACGGCTCGACGGCGCTCGCATGGGCGATCTACCTCGATGATCAGGAAGCCGCCGAGATGTTGTTGGCCGCCGGCGCGAAGGTCAACACGGTGGACGAATACGGCGAAACGCCGCTCACGCTCGCCTGCGGCGTCGGGAACGCAGTTCTCGTGAAAAGATTGATCGAAGCCGGCGCTGACGCGAACGCCGCGCGATGGGACGGCACGACGGCGCTGATGATAGCCGCCAATTCAGGCAATGCCGAGGCCGTCAACCTCCTCCTCGATCGTGGCGCGAAAGTCAATGCCGCCGAGTCTCGAAAAGGCCAGACGGCGTTGATGTGGGCGGCGTCGGAAGGCCATTCGGATGCCGTAAAGCTATTGATCAAACATGGCGCTGATGTGAAGGCCGTATCAAAAACAGGCTATACCGCTTTGATCTTCGCCGCCGTCAAAAACGACGCGCAGTCAGTGTCGCAATTGATCGCGGCCGGCGCCGATCCCAATACGAAATTGCCTGACGGCTCATCCGTGCTAATCGCGGCGGCGGCTTTTCGCAGCACGAAAGCGGCCATCGTCCTGGTCGAAAGCGGCGCCGAAGTAAAGGTCGCGGACCGGCGCGGCAATACTCCACTGCACACCGCCGCGCAATTGGGCGATTTCGAACTCGTCAAAAATTTGCTCGCCAAAGGCGCCGATCCGAATGCGCGCAACGCGAAGGCTTTGATGAACGGCCCCGCCGCAGGCCCATTTCGCCAGCCGGCGGGCGAGATCACGCCGCTGCACGTGGCTGCCAGAGCCGGTCAGTTGGAAATTATGAAAGCCCTTCTCGCCGCCGGCTCCGATCCGAAATTGAAGGGCGAAGACGGCACAACCTTGCTGATGCAGGCAGCCGGCAGCGCCAACGTCGAAGTAGTGAAGTTTGCCTACGAACTTGATCAGGATGTAAAAGCTGTGACCGACAGCAAAGCGACGGTTATGCACGCGGCGGTCACTGGGGTCGGACTGGCCGCCGACCAGAAAGAGATATGTAAAGTAATTCAGTTCCTCGCTGACAAAGGAGCGCCGCTTGACGAACGCAACGACCGCGGCAGGACGCCCATCGACATCGCCGACATTCTGCCGCTCGACCAGGCCGTAGACCTCCTCACCGAACTCATCATCAAGTCAGGCGCGAAACCCAAGACTCGGACCAAACGCTAACTACTGGTTCTTCAGCCAGATGTTCCGAAATTCCACTTTCATCGGAGGGCCCATGTGCATCTGGAATCCGATCAATCCGCCCATCGCGCGGTTTTTCGCGTCGTCATCAATCGCCACGGCCATCAGACGCCCGTTCAGTATGTGCGTGAGCGAATTCCCCTTGGCAATGATGTGGAACTGATTCCAATCGTTGGCCTTGATCAGGCTCTTGAGGTCGTCGCCGCCCAGATTGGCGATGACCTGCTTCTTACCTTCTTGCAGGCGCGTCATTTGGCCGCGCAAGGCCAGGAAGCCGCGCCCGCGCTCCTCGTAAAGCTGGCCTGTGTACGTGTTCTGGAAATCGATGTCGGCCTGATAGCCTTTCATCACCCATTTGCCGACCTCGGTAAGTTCAACGCTGCGATACTGCACGCCGCTGTTGGTCGAGTTGATGCGGTATTCCAGTTTAAGCTCGAAATCCTTCGGCTGACCTCCGCGCCAGATCAGGAAGGTGTTGATCTTCAGAGGCTTTTCCGCCGTGCTCTCGCCGATGATGGTTTCATTCTCCACACGCCAGAGATCTGGATCGCCGTCCCATCCCTTCAGGGTCTTGCCGTCGAAGATGGATTCAAATCCCGTATGATCCTCCGGCGCCAGGGCTTCGATGCCAGGACCGCGCCCGGCGCCGCCGCCTCGTGGCTGGCCTTGTGGAGCGCCGGCTTGCTGCGCGTTGGTGGAAATTGCCTGGAAGATCAGAACCGCCACGAAGAGGGTGGCGGAGATTGCAACAAGCTTTTTCATAAGTCTCTCCTTCACGAATTTAGAAGCAAGACTGGTACGGCGCCGCGCCAGTCTAAACATTCTCCCATTGCCGGGTTTTTGCCGATTTCAACACCGCGTCGGTCACATAATCGGTGGCCAAACCGTCCCTGAATGTCGGCGCCGCTTCTTTGCCCGCATCGAACGCCTCCAGAAAATCGGCGAACTGATGGGTGAAGGTGTGTTCGTAGCCGATCTGCAGCCCGGGAACCCACCAGCGTTTCATGTATGGATGATCTCCGTCGGTCACGTGGACGCTGCGCCAGCCGCGCACGATCCCATCATCGCGGTGATCGAAGTACTGAATTCGGTGCAGGTCGTGCAGGTCCCAGATGGCCGAGGCGTGCTCGCCGTTGATTTCCAGCGTGTAGAGCGCCTTATGGCCGCGCGCGTATCTGGTCGCTTCAAAAGTCGCGAGCGAGCCATTCTCGAACCGGCACAGGAACGCGCTGGCGTCGTCAATCCCGACCGGTTCGACGTTCCCCGTCAGGTTGTGCTTGCGCTCTTTGATGAACGTCTCGGTCATCGCCACGACTTCGGTGATCGGCCCATTCAGCCACATCGCGGTGTCAATGTTGTGGGCCAGCAGATCGCCTGTCACGCCGCTACCCGCGACGTCCACATCCAGGCGCCACAGCCCTTCCCCACCCTGCGGCAAATCCCGAGAGATCGTCCAATCCTGCAGGAATTTGGCGCGGTAATGGAAGATCTGCCCGAAGCGCCCTTCGTCAATCAAATTCTTCAACAACACCACGGCCGGCACTCGGCGGTAGTTGTACCAAACCATATTGGCGACCTTCGCGGACTCGACCGCCTCGGTCATCGCAACGCCTTCCGCGGCGTTGCGGCCCAACGGCTTTTCGCACATCACTATCTTGCCCGCGCGAGCGGCCGCGATGGCGATCTCGGCATGAGTGTCATTCGGGCTGGCGATGTCGATCAGGTCGATGTCTTTGCGCTCGACCAGCTTGCGCCAATCCGTCTCGACCGACTCGTAGCCCCAGTTGTCGGCGAACGACCGCGCGCGTTCGACATTGCGCGCGCAAACCGCTTTGAGCTTTGGGCTGTATTGCAGATCAAAAAAACGTCCGGCTTGCAGGAACGCGTTTGAGTGAGCGCGCCCCATAAAACCATAGCCGACCAAACCGATATTCAAATGTTTTTTGCTCATAGCTTGGCATTCCCTTATGCTCTTCGTCGCGGAGCGACGGTTTGAACTTAGGCCGGCGTTTTAACGCCGGCGCCACATATGAGAGAAGTCCGCGAGTCGCGGAGCGACGGTTGAAGGCGGCGATGAATAAAAGAACTCACAACTATCTCAATCGTCGCTCCGCGACTGGGTAATCATTCGTCCGTTTAACCGGCGTTGAAACGCCGGCCTAGGGTCAAACCGTCGCTCTGCGACGAAGAATGGGTTCGCACAACGCGATGTGCCTCCCGCTCCCGCATATCAATTCCACCCGTGCGCGTTTCGCACAGCGATCATCGTTGAGAGGATATCGCGCCACGTCTGCGGATTCAGCATCGTTTCGTTTGAGAACATGCAGCCGTCCCAGTTGACGTGCTGCGTGTTGCGCGTGAGGTCGCCGTTCTCGTCGCGCAGCCACAGGCCGGCGGCGCGGACTATGTCCATCTTGCCGTTAGGGTCGTTCGGCAGGCAGTGGCGTCCGGTCTTGTCGTGCGAGCCAGAGCCTTTGACGGTTGCGTCGTTCTGCGCGACGTGGAAATCCTTCACCCAGGAGCGCAGCGCCCCGGTCATTTTGCCCAGAGCTTCATACAGCAATTCCTTGTCCGACCAGTCGTAATCTACGGGCAGCAGGCGATGTTCGGGCGCGTTGTAACCGAGCGTGAAGAGCATCGTATGCGCCATATCGGCCTGAATACCAAGCGTCTGGGGGCGGCCAACCTGTTCGAGCAGTTCATGCAAATACTTCCAACTGTGCATGCCGCCCCAGCAGATTTCGCCTTCGGCGGCGAGCCGCTCGCCGTAGCTTTCGGCGATGTCGCACGCTTCACTGAATGTGCCGGCGATCTTCTTTGTATTGCCCGCCGGGTCTTCAGACCACTCCGCAGGACCGCACGACGAATCTATGCGCACGATCCCGTAAGAGCGGATGCCGAGGTCGCGGAGCTTTTTGCCGATGGCGCAGGATTTACGAACTTGCGTCAGAAAGGCTTTGCGTTCTTCCTCGGAACCCATCGCGGAGCCTCCGCCGGTCGGCCCCCAGACAGGCGCGACGAGCGACCCGATAACCAGGTTGCGCGCGGCCACTTGATCCGCAAGCTTCTTCAGATCGTCATCGGACGAATCTATATCTGTGTGCGGAAGCGACAGGAAGATGTCCACGCCGTCAAAACGCTGGCCATCCACTTCGGCGGCTGCGGTCATATCGAGCATGGTTTCGAAATCGATCACTGGTTCCGCGTCCGGCCCGCCTTTGCCGACCAGGCCCGGCCACGTCGCGTTATGCAGTTTTGGATATTGGTATTTGCTTTCAGCGCTCATATATTCGCTCCTGCGGGGAATAGACAGGATTTACAGGATTTTTCAGGATTCAACTCAATTCACACAATCCTGAAAAATCCTGTAAATCCTGTCTGTTTTCATTGTTTCAGGGCGTCGCCCATTGCGACATGAAGGCTCATTATCTCTTATCCAGCGCTAGGGCAATGGCTCGCTCCACAATCGGCGCCATAACAGCATAGCCAGGGTCATTCGGAAGCAACCCGTCGCCGGTCAA
This sequence comes from Blastocatellia bacterium, assembly GCA_035714085.1. Classification (GTDB taxonomy): domain Bacteria; phylum Acidobacteriota; class Blastocatellia; order RBC074; family RBC074; genus JAJVID01. Next base: position 1,422 of record DASTMP010000336.1, on the reverse strand, counting down.
CTCCTTTTTAAAATTTCTGCCTTCGACCATCGCCGAATAGTAATCGAGATAGACCGAGCCGCTTCGGGCGGCGTACTCCTTGAGCCAGCCGTTCATCCCGATGATCTTTCCCTGCGGCCTGAGCGTCGACTGCTTCGTATAGCAATCGCAAATCGGCGTGAGGGAGGCCAGCACGACGCGGATGTTATTCGCCTTGGCCAGTTCGACGATGGACATAATGTTTTCCGCGAACATCCCTTGTGTGATCGGGCCTGTTAGGCTGGCGATGTCGTTCATCCCCGCCAGAATCACGACCACTTTCGGTTTGAGCGCGATCACATCCTGGCGGAATCGGACCAGCATCTGCGGCGTGGTCTGCCCCGCAATGCCCCGGTTCAAATAGGGCTTGCCCGGAAAGAACTGCGCGCTTCCATGGCCCCAGTTCTCGGTAATCTCGTCGCCCAGAAAGACCACGCGGTCTTCATTGGATTTCGGGGCGGGAAGTTCGGTGTTCTCGCTGCCGTAGCGAATCAGCCCGGCCCAATCGGCCAATAATCGCCGCTGCGACTCCAGCCGTTGTTCGAGGGGCGCAGTTATCGACGCGCAATCGCGCGGCGATTGCGCCGAAACAAGGCAGCTCAAAATCGCCAGACCGAGCAGAATTTTGATAACCAGGATTTTCATTATTGGGATACTGGAACAGTACCGCGCGCGTAAGCAAGCGGTTGCGTGCGAAATCAACCGCCTGCTTACGCGCGCGACGCTCTTAAAAGATCAGGCGATCCTTCTTCGCCTCGATCTTCTCGACATCGATTCCGGGAACCTTCTTAAGATCATCGATTGACTTGAAAGGGCCGTTCTTCTCGCGGTACTGAATGATCGCCGCCGCTTGAGAGCGACGGAGCGACAATCCGCTCTCGAATTCGATCGCCGCGGCTTTATTCACGTTGATCTTCGGGACGTCATCGGCCGGGAAGTTCGTGGCCAGATAATCGAGCACGGCGTTGAATTCCTGATCAGTGGCCTTTGCGCCGAAGGCCATCATCTTTTCAATGGTTCGCCGCCATCCCGCTCGATCCTGGTTGAGGGAGACTGACCTGTCAAGATCGTGGCATTGCGAGCATAGTTTCTGCGTCTCTTTTTTGCCCGGTCCGTCCGGCAGCGGCTTGTCAATGCTAGCCGCGGATTTTGTCCATTCGCCGCTCGCAAAAAGCGCAACGGCGAGACCGAACAAAGCAAACCGCCACATGCGACTGTTGCGAGAATCACTGCCTGAAGAAATCATTCAATTAATGCTCCATGGGAAAACCGAACGCATAGATCATGCCGTCGTATGTCGTAAGATAAATCTGCCCCATGCCGCCGGACAACGCGGCGCCGCGCGCGAAGGAGGCGATCGTCGTTCCGCTGCTCCACAGCTCTTTGCCCGTCTCGCCGTCGAGA
>DASTMP010000335.1:0-13960 GCA_035714085.1 Blastocatellia bacterium | reverse complement strand
TGCCTTCGCATCTGGCGCAAGACCCAGGGGCGCTGGCCCGGTTCAAGCGCGAGGTCAGGGCCCTAGCCGCGCTATCGCACCCCAATATCCTCAACCTTTATGATTTCGGCGGCGAGGGAGATGTCCGCTTTGCGGTCATGGAGTTGCTGGAGGGCGAGACTCTGCGCAGCCGTATTGCGCAGACTCCTTTAGCATGGCGCGAGGCCGTGGAAATCGGGGTGGCTGTGGCTGAAGGGTTATCCGCCGCGCATGCCAAAGGCATTATTCATCGCGATCTCAAGCCGGAGAACATTTTTCTAACCTCGGATGGGCGAGTCAAGATTCTCGACTTCGGACTGGCGCGAGTTAAGCCGGTAATCTCAGCGCCATTTGACAGCCTGGCTCGGACTGCGCCTGGGATCGTGATTGGCACGGTCGGTTATATGTCGCCGGAACAGGTGCGGGGCGAAGAGGTGGATGCGCCGGGCGACATCTTCTCGTTCGGGTGCATGCTCCACGAAGCGATGACGGGACAACGGCCTTTTGCGCGCCATACCCCGCAGGAAACGATGGCGGCAATCTTGAAAGACGATCCGCCGAAACCGCCAAAACCGGCAGGCGCGGGCAGGCGGACATCACGAGAATTGGAGCGCATCATCGCCCGATGCCTGGAGAAACAATTAACGTCCCGGTATCAGTCGGCGCAAGACCTGGCTGGCGACCTGAAGGCGGTTTTGAACGGTTCGGAAATTTCCAGTCGTCTTACGGCGCACGCGCTGCCGCGAAGGCGCCGCGCCGTGTGGATTACGACGATATTAACGTCATTGATCGTCGTGGCCGCGCTGTATCTGTGGCTGCGATTGGGGATGGGACAGAGGATAGAACCGGAGATGGAGCGTGCTGACTCTGTCAGGTATGAGATTGATTCCATCGCCGTCCTGCCCTTCATCAACACCGCGGCTGACGCCCGGATGGATTATCTGGCGGATGGGATAACCGAGAGCCTCATTCAAAGCATGTCGCAATTGCCGAAGATGCGGGTGATGGCTCGTGGTACCGTCTTCACTTACAAGGGGCGCGAAGTAGATCCGCGCCAAGTAGGCGCGACTTTGAAGGTGCGCGCGGTGGTTTTAGGGCGCGTGCAGCGACAAGGAGATCAGTTGCTCATCGAGGCTGAACTGGTGGACACCGCCGACGGCTCACAATTGTGGGGCAACCAATACCGGCGCCTGTCTGACGACCTCCTCGTGGCGCAGGAGGAGATCGCCCGTGAAATCTCAGAGAAACTGCGGCCGCGCTCGAACGGCGAGCAATGGCAGCCACTTGCCAGGCGCGCTACCGGCAACCGCGCGGCTTACCATCTTTATCTGATGGGACATCACCTTTTCTACCAGTTCACGCGCCAAAGTCAGGAGAAAGCTCTCGGTTACTTCCAACAAGCCGTCACGCTCGACCCGAACTACGCCCTCGCGCACGCCGGAATAGCCGAGGTCTACGCCGATTGGTCAGGCCAGTATCTGTCGCCCGCCGAGGCGATGCCCAAAGCGAAGCAAGCAGCCCAGCGAGCCCTGGCCGCGGATGAGACGCTCGCCGAAGCTCATCACGCAATGGCGATGGTCAAGTGGTGGGGCGACTGGGACTGGGTTGGAGCCGAGCGGGAATTCCGGCGCGCGCTTGCGCTCAACCCCAACTTCGTTAACGCGCTCGGATATATCAGCATCTTCCTCTCCCATCAGGGGAGGTTCGAAGAATCTCTGCGCGAAGCTCAGCGCGCCGAGCAACTCGATCCTCTGTCGGCATACGCCATCTATAGGGTGGCCAACATTTTCTACTATTCACGCCAGTATGACCGCATGATTGAACAATGCCGCAAAATGGTCGAACTCAACTACAGCGGCGCATGGGCGAGTTTTGCGCACGAATGGTTGGGAAGAGCGTTCATCCAAAAAGGGATGCGAGAGGAGGCCATCTCCGAGATGCGCCAGGCTGTGGCGCTCAGCCGGCGTGACATGCACCTGAGTTGGATGGGTTATATCTACGCCATGGCTGGCCGGAAGAGCGAAGCGCGGAAGATTCTTCGGGAGATGGAGGAGCAGGCGAAGCGCCAGAGGGTCTCGCCGGTCTATATTGCCCGCATCTATACCGGCCTTGGAGACAAAAAACGCGCGCTCGAATGGTTGCGCAAGGGGTATGACGAGCGCTCCGACCATGTGCTCGCCATGAGTGTCGATCCGATATACGACGGTTTGCGCTCCGACCCACGGTTCGTTGAGATGCTGCGGGGCATTGGGCTCGCGCCGTGATCGCCTATCCTGATTTCTGTTGATCGCGACGGTCAAGAAAGAAGCGCTACTCGACCCAATCGGCGATGAAGACGTTGGTGTCGCCCTGTTTCGCTCCGTTGCGATTGGAGCAGAAGACGATCTTTTTGCCGTCGGGCGAGAGCATGGGGAAGCCGTCGAAGGTGTCGTTGAACGTGACGCGTTCAAGCCCCGAGCCGTCGACGTTAACTATATAAAGGTCGAAGTTGCGCCCGCGCTCGTCATTGACGTTCGAGGAAAAGATGATTCGCTTGCCGTCGGGGAAGAAATACGGAGCGAAGCTGGCTTTGTCGAGCTTTGTCACACGGCGTTTGTTCGACCCGTCGGCGTCCATCACCCAGATGTCCAGCTTAGTCGGGCGGATCAGGTCCTCTTTGAGCAGCGCCAGATAATCAGCCTTCTCTTTCTCGGTCTCGGGGTGATAAGCGCGGAAGACGATCTGTTTGCCGTCGTAGCTCCAGAAAGGGCCGCCGTCATAACCGAGCTCATTGGTCAGCCGCTTCACGTTCTCGCCGTTCTTGTCCATCGTGTAGATGTCCAGATCGCCGTCGCGCAGACTTGTGAAGACGATCGTCCCGTCTTTGCGGATAGTGGCTTCGGCGTCGTAGCGGGCGGTAGTCGTCAGCGGTCTGACGTTCGATCCGTCGAGGTCGGCGGTGAGGATGTCGAAGCCGGGAAAGAGCGCCCAGACGTAGCCGCGCGAGTAATCTGGCTTCGGCGGGCAATCCGGCGAAGCCTTGAAAGTCGAGGCGTAGATGATGTGTTTGTTGTCGGGAGTGAAATAGGAGCAGGTGGTCTTGCCCTGCCCGTTCGACAACATCTTCATATCCGACCCGTCAATATTCATCGAGAATATCTGGTCGCAGCCGTCGCCCTTAACCGCGCGCTGGAAGATCAGCTTCGTTCCGTCTGGCGAAAAATAGGCCTCGGCGTTCTCGCCTTCGTTGGTCAGTTGTTTGATGTTGGCGAGATGGCGTTCGCGCGGATCGGCGAGGACGGAGTCGATCTCGAATTTGGCGCGGGCGCCGCGAGTTTTTGGTGGGAGCGAATTTGTTTGTTTATAAACGAATGATGATCCCGTGGCGAGCGCGCACAGGATCGACAGCAGGATGGTCTGGATTCGCATGATTCCTTTAGATAAAAGATGAGCCACCGCAGGTCACCGCAGCGCACAGAGGAAAAACCTCGGTGATCTCTGTGCGCTGCGGTGGCTGACTATATTTATCTATGTCCGCCCCTCGACCGCTTCTCTTCCTTGAGAAGCGCCTTGCGGCTGAGGCGGATCTTATTGCCTTCTACGCTGATGCACTTGACCAGAAGCTGCTGGCCTTCTTTCAGCTCGTCGCGCACGTCGCGGACGCGGTAATCGGCGATCTCCGAAACGTGGAGCAGTCCCTCGGTGCCCGGGAAGACCTCGATAAAGGCGCCGAAGTCGACGATGCGGGTGACGGTGCCTAGATAAGTCTGGCCGACCTCGACCTCGGCCGTCAGGTCGCGGATGATTTGCATCGCGGCTTCGGCGGCCTCGCCGTTCGGCGTGGCGATGGCGATCCGGCCGTCGTCCGAAATGTCGATCTTCGCGCCGGTCTTCTCCTGGATGCCGCGAATGACTTTGCCGCCTGGGCCGATGACGTCGCGAATCTTGTCGGGGTTGATCTGCATCGTGACGATGCGCGGCGCGTACTTGCTGATCTCCTCGCGGGGCTCGGAGATGACTTCGTTCATCTTGTCGAGGATGAACATCCGCCCTTTCCTGGCTTGCTCCAGAGCCTCGGCCAGAACCTGGGTGTTCAACCCGGTGACCTTGATGTCCATCTGAAGCGCGGTGATTCCGGCGCGCGTCCCGGCGACTTTGAAATCCATGTCGCCGTAATGGTCCTCGGCGCCGGCGATGTCGGTCAGGATGGCGTATTTCTTGTCTTCCATCACCAAACCCATCGCCACGCCCGCGACCGGCGCCTTGATCGGCACGCCGGCGTCCATCAGCGCGAGCGCGCCGCCGCAGACCGTGGCCATCGAGGACGAGCCGTTCGATTCGGTGATGTCGGAAACGATGCGGACGGTGTAGGGAAAGACCTCTTCTTCGGGCATCATCGCGTCGAGCGCGCGCTGCGCCAGAGCGCCGTGACCGATCTCGCGCCTTCCGGGGGAGCCCATGCGCCCCGTTTCGCCGACCGAAAACGGCGGGAAATTATAGTTGAGCATGAAGCGCCGTTTGATTTCGCCCACCTCCAGACTGTCGATGTACTGCACGTCCTGCGAAGTGCCGAGCGTCACAGTGACCAGCGCCTGGGTCTCGCCTCGCGTGAAGAGCGCCGAGCCGTGAGTGCGCGGGAGCCAGCCGGCTTCGATCGAAATCGGGCGGATCTCGGAGAACTTGCGGCCGTCGGGACGGCGGCGGTTGTTCAGAATGTCGTCGCGGAAGATGCCTTCTTTCAGATTATCGAACAACTCGGCGGCTTCCTCGCGCAGCGCAGGCTGGTCTTCGGGATAGCCTTCGACGACCCGCTTCTTCAACTCGTCAATCGCGGTGTAGCTCTCGAGCTTGCCCTTGTTCTGAACGCTCAGGGCTTCGCGCAGATCGTTCGAGTATTTCTCGGCGATCTCCTTCAGCATGGTTTCGTTGACCGGCTTCGGCGTGAATTCGCGCTTCTGGATCCCGAGCGCCTCGTACATCGAGCGCTGCAACTGGCAGAGCTTCCTGATCTCGCCGTGGGCGAACATCAAAGCCTCGATCATCACCTCTTCACTGACCTCTTTGGCGCCGGCCTCGACCATCACGACGGCCTCTTCGCTGCCCGCGATGATCAGGTTGAGCGTCGAATTGCGCTGCTGCTCATACGTCGGGTTGACCACGTATTTGCCTTCGACCAGGCCGACGCGCACGCCGGCGATCGGGTTGTAGAATGGGATGTCCGAAAGGTAGAGGGCCGCCGACGCGCCGGTGATCGCAAGCACGTCGGGATCGTGTTCGTCGTCGGCCGAAATGACCATCGAGATGATCTGGGTCTCGTGCTGATAGCCGGTGGGAAAGAGCGGCCGGATCGGACGATCGGTCAGGCGCGAGGTCAGAATCTCTCTTTCGGTCGGGCGCCCTTCGCGTTTGAAATAGCCGCCGGGAATACGCCCGGCGGCGTAGCCGTATTCACGATAATCAACTGTGAGCGGGAAGAAAGTCGCGCCCTCCTTCGCCTTTCGCGCGGAGACAGCCGTGACCAACACCACCGTCTCTCCCTGGCTGACCAGCACCGCGCCGTCAGCCTGTTTCGCAATGCGGCCTGTTTCGATCGTGAATTCACGGCCGCCTAAATTTATTCCTTGCTTCAAAAACATTATTTATCTCCTCTGTATGTCGGATCAGGCAGCCTGGAGTGATGTTGGCGCTGAGGGCATCCGAAATCGATTCGCTCAAAGTCTGCTCGAAGGTTGAACCGATTCGAATGTTGTGATCGTTTTCCCGGCGCCTTCTGATGGGCGGGACAACTCACCCGGGTGTGTTGGGGGCCCGGATTGGTTGAGGCGGGAATTACGTTGCCGTCACGTGCGGCTGCAAAACGAAAGCGGCGCCCATCGATCGGACGCCGCCAACACATTCAATTACTTTCTCAAGCCAAGACGATTGATCAGGTCGTGATAACGATTGATGTCGCGACTTTTCAGATAATCGAGAAGGCGGCGGCGCTGTTGGACTAGCTTCAACAGCCCGCGGCGCGAATGATTGTCCTTTGCATGAGTCTTGAAATGATCCTGCAACTCAATAATGCGTTTGCTCAGCAACGCGACCTGAACCTCCGGCGAGCCAGTGTCGGCGTCGTGAGTCTTGTACTGTGAAATCAAATCCAGTTTAGCCTCTTTTGCTAAAGCCATTACTCTTTTTTTGCCTCCAGATTCGGGGGTGACAATTCTTAAGTGTCGAGTTAGGAGTAAAAAGTATCAGAGCGACCGGTAAACTTCAAGGCGCAATAGCTGATTCCGCGCTCTGAAATCATATCCTCAATTTGCCATTTCTTCGATGCGGAATACGTCTGCGCATTCCATCACAGGGAACTGAAATTAACATATAAAAATCTGTGTCCTTCCTGATAGGCGAGACGTCTTTAAGTTGAGCATTCCCCCATAAAGCATCAAGCCCCACAGATCCGGCTGAGTGAGCACACATAACCTTTCATGGGAGTCGTTCATGTCGCAATGAGCGGCGCCCCGGCACACTGAAAACACGCCACCACGTAGTGACGAAATTATTCGTCGCGCGACGAATAATTTCGTCACCACGTGGTTATATTCGGAGGAGGTAAACATCACATTATGACGCTGAGTATTACTTTTTTGTATATTTTCAACCGGGGCGATATTCATGCCTTGGCCTTTCTCTATACCGACCCCGGCTCCGGAGCGCTCATTTGGCAGTTGCTAGTCGCATCGTTCCTCGGCATTCTATTTTATGTGCGTACATTCATCCGAAGAATCACAGCGATGATGTCCGGCAGGAGAAGCAATGAGGAGAGCATTCAACAGGCCGCCGTTGATCGAGATGATTCAACCACTCCGAACCGAAACATGTTTCAGTAGGCTCGGAGGGGGCGCAAATGGCAATCTCGTTTCGCGACCCTGACGGTCGATTGCTGGTAATCGATGACCGGGTCTTACGCCTTGTCACCAAGACCGGCGCCGCGAATCTCAATGCTTTCCTCGCCTCCGCTGTCGCGAAACAGTTTGTTGCGGCAGGTCAGTTGGCGCGTACCGGTCTTCCGGATGCGGATAGCATTAAACTACTTTCCGAGTATCTCCAACGCGAGAGCGGGAGAGATGAAGCCCACGAGGCGGTTTTTGAGCACGAGCGCATCACATTCCCGAGCTTCCCATACGAGTGGGCGCCGGAGATGTTATATCGGGCTGGTTGCTTAACGCTCGATCTTGCCGAAAGAGCCTTGACCGAAGGTTTTGGGCTGAAGGACGCCACTCCTTACAACGTGTTGTTCCGTGGCCCGGAACCGGTTTTTGTCGATCTGCTCTCTTTCGAGCGGCGCGATCCGCGCGATCCAGTTTGGAAGCCCTACGCCCAATTCGTGCGCGTCTTTTTGCTGCCGCTGTTGGCGAGTAAATACTTCGGGCTGGAATTAAAGCAACTGTTCCTCGCAAGCCGCGACGGCCTTGAGCCGGAAGAAGTGTACAGCCTGTGCGGAATCGCGCGGAGGCTACGCTCTCCATTTCTGACCCTCGTTTCCATTCCGACTTGGTTAGCTTCTAAATCGGGTAAGAATCAAGCGAAAATCTACCGCGAGCGACGACTCGGCAGCGAAGGGCAAGCGAGGTACGTTCTCGATCGCCTCTTCAAGCGCCTGCGGCGCCTCCTCAAAAAGGTCGAGCCGCGAACCGACCGGAGGTCCGAATGGTCTGATTACGTTTCATACAACAAAAACCACGCCCCGGATTATCTTGCGGAAAAGCAATCCTTCATCCAGGAGGCGCTCCGCGAGTTCAAGCCGCGAAACGTTCTGGACGTGGGGTGTAATACCGGCTATTTTAGTCGAATCGCCGCTCGCAGCGGCGCCGGAGTGGTCGCCATCGACCAGGACCCGGCGACGGTCGGCGCCCTGTGGCGCGAGGCCACAAGCTCAGGCCTGAACATTCTGCCGCTGGTTGTAGACCTGACGCGTCCAAGCCCGAGCGTCGGTTGGCGCAACGGAGAAAATCCGTCTTTCCTCGCCCGCGCGCAAGGGGCGTTCGACCTCGTGCTGATGCTGGCGGTAATTCATCACATGCTAGTCTCCGAACGCGTCCCGCTGAATGAGATTCTGAGTCTCGCCGTGGATCTGACGACGGATTTACTGATCGTCGAGTTCGTCGGCCCCGATGACCCTATGTTTCAACGCCTCACGCGCGGGCGGGATCATTTGTTCAAAGACTTGACGAACGACGCTTTCAGGAGCGCCTGTCTACAGAGCTTTGACGTCATTCACTGTCGGCGATTGGCCGGCGCGAATCGTTGGATTTATTTGCTGAAGAAAAGATGAAGCGGTTTCACAATATTTATATTAAGGATCTGATCACGGCGTTGTCGCTCTCCAACCTGTGTTTTCTCGCGGAGTGGCGCTCCGTGCTCTACTCACCGGATCCCAACGGATACCATCTCACGGAGCACTCTCTGTGGAGAAATTCTGTAGGGCTGATGCTCGATGTATTGCTCCTAGCGGCGCTGTTCTGGGCGTCATACGCTTTCGCCCGGCGCCAGCGTCAAGGGCTTCTCCTGGCGATCGCGCGTTGGGGATTTCTCTATGTGGCGTTTGCAGCGCTGGACGGCTTTCGCAGGCAGTTCTACGGCCCGTTGACCGCGCCGGCATTGATAGCGGTCGTGGGCAAACCCGCCTTCATCGCCCTCCTTGTCGGCGCTTCTTTCCTGATCGTTTTTACGCTCGCGCGCCACTCACGGCGAGTCATCTCGATTGCGCGGGCAATAGTATTGATTCTTTCGCCGTTTGCGCTCATGACCTTCTCACAAACGGCCTGGTCTCTTGTGAAAAGCCGCCCGGCCAATGCGGCGGAGAAAAATAGATCAGCGGCTGACGCCGGCAAAAATATACTGCCAGCGACACGCGTCTTGTGGCTTATCTTTGACGAATTGGATTACCATGCGGCTTTCGCCGCGCGACCGTCTTCCGTCGAACTTCCCGAGCTTGACCGTCTGCGCGCCGAATCCATCGTGGCCACTAACGCATACCCGCCTGCTAAATGGACGATGTTATCGCTCCCTGCGCTCGTCACCGGACGGCTCGTCGCCGATGCTCGACCGTCAAGTTACGACGAATTGGCGGTCACATTTGACGGCGCCAGCGAGCCTGCGCCATGGAGCGCACAGCCGAATGTCTTTTCCCGCGCGCGGGCTATCGGCGGCAGCGCCGCCGTCGTCGGCTGGTACCATCCCTACTGTCGGGTGATCGGGAGCGATCTGAGCAGGTGTTCATTTACGGTGGTCGCGAATGAAACGGACAGGCTCAGTCAGCGCTTCTCTCAAAGTATGATCGAGCATTTTCGGACGCTCGGCCGCGCCGCCCCGGTGATTCGTGAAGTTCTTCCTGAATCCCTCAAAGTCGGTAAGAGATGGGAGGCCACTTACATCGAGAGCCTGAAACGGATTGGTCAGGATAGCGCGGCGGCGGCGGCGGACGGCGCCCTTTCACTCGTCATGGTCCATTTCCCAGCGCCTCATTTTCCATGTCAATATGACCGCCGGAAAGATGATTTCACTTTTGAAGGCGGATGTAATTATTTCGACAACCTTGAACTAGTTGACCGGACCTTCGGAGACATACGCCGCGCGATGGAGCGGGCCGGTTGGTGGAATGACACAGTTGTGCTTCTCTCGTCTGATCATTGGTGGAGAGTTGACATTTGGCCCAAAAATCAATCATGGACAGAAGAGGAGCAGGCTGTAAAATCTAATGGCGCAGACCACCGTGTTCCTTTCATATTAAAGCTGAAAAGACAGAAGGGAAATATAATTTACCAACCCTCTTTCAACACAGTGCTCAGTCAAGATCTTCTTCTCGCCCTGCTACGCGGTGAATTGTTGGAGCCCCCGGATGTGACGGCATGGCTGGATCGACATCGCTCAATAGAAAAAAGCCCTTATTGATTCCTGGGAGCGCAGGCATCCTTGCCTGCGGGCTCCCGCAATAGCCGGCCGGCCAAGGCAAGCAGGCAAGGATGCCTGCGCTCCCAGGCCAGCGCTCATTGCGATTTGCCTTCCGGCTTACCCTCGGATTTAGCCTCGGATTTAGCCTCGGATTTAGCCTCGGATTTAGATGGACGGCGTTTGCGTGTGAAGGTGGTCGGTTTGCCCGGGACGATGTCCAAAGCCCCGTCGCAGGAATCGGCGCTGGCTTTGCTCTTCTTCGCGGGTGGTTTCTCAGCAGGCTGTTTCTGATCCTGCGCAAACGCGCCATAAGGCAAGGCGAACAGAAGCAAGCCGATAAACATCGCGCGCGAAACATCTCGTAACTTCCGAATCAACATAAATCTCACCTGTGAGCTCTGGATTTGTGGCGTTGCAAACCTGGAAGCGATACTGCGGGTTTGAACTGAAGAATTGTACATCACCCACGACCAAAACGAGACGGGCAATGGGTTAGTTTCGCCAGCTTGTTCGACTTTTAATCACTGTGCTAGACTTTCGGCGCTTCTTGAAATAATGAAAATAGATAGGATTTATAGGATTTCTCAAGATTTTTCACATCAAGCCGAAGCATGAGAAATCCTGTCTATTTTCCGCAATGTCGCAACTTAATTTTTGAGGTCAACAGTTTTGCAATTTGCGACTTCCGGATTAACGAACCGAATGGCCAGGGCGTTCGGGGTATTGGCCTTTTTATGCGCCGGCGCGTTCGCGCAGGGGTTCTCATTCATAAGTCCGTCTTCAGACGCGTCTGCGCCGCCGCCGGTCCCGGACGCTGTCGTAGTGATGCCGTTCGAGAACCGCTCACAGATGGCTAAATACAACTGGATCTGCGACAGTTTCGCGATCCTGATCGGGGACGTGCTCGAAGCGCATGGGATCAGCGTCGTGAACATTGACAATCGCAATCTGGCGTTCGAGAGAATGCATCTGAGTCCGAGCGATCTGTTGACGCGAGCGGCGATGATCCGCGTCGCCGGCGCCGCGCAGGCCAATCTGGCGCTCATCGGCGAGTTTGACATCGGCCAGAGCAAAGAAGACGTCACGATATCGATTTCGGCGCGCCTGATCGAAACGCGCGAGGGGCGGTTGGCGCCCGCCAAGACGTTCAATTACAGCGGCTCGCTCTCCAGTCTGCAGGATTGGCAGGGGCAATTGGCCTGGAACATCGTTTACGTGCGCAACCCCGCTCTGCCTTACTCGAAGGAGCAGATAATTCGCCGCGCGAAGCATGTCCCGCCGGCCGCTTACGAAAGCTTCGTCAAGGGCGTTCAGACGCGCGACTTGAAGCTGCGCGAATCTTTCCTGCTCCGCGCCGTTCAAGAGTCCGAAAATTCTGGCGAGGCCGCCCACTTCCCGCAGGCTATCTACGAACTCGGCCTCCTTTATTACCGCCAGGCCGATTTCGCCGAGGCCGCGAAGACTCTTAAGCGAATGGGTAAAGACGACCCGACTTACACAGAGAGCCTCTTCTATCTAGGGCTCGCCGCGTATAAGGCTGGTGACGTCAACGAGGCGTCGTCCGCCTTAGAGAGGCTGGTCGAGTTGGCTCCGAGCCTCGAGGCGGTGAACAACGCCGGCGCGGCGTTGCTGGCGAAAGGCGAGAACGAGAAAGCGCTGCAGCTTTTGCGTCGCGCGCTGGATAACAGTCCGAACGACATGCTTTGTCGCTTTAATGTCGGGTACGCGCAGTGGCGCGCGCAAAATTTCTCCGAAGCCGCCAAGAACCTGCGCGTCGTCGCGCAGGCCGACCCGCGCGACGGCGAAGCGCAGTTTCTGCTGGCGAAGGCTCTGGCGGCGTCGGGACAGCAGGCCGAGGCTGCGCGGGCCGACAACGAGGCGAAGCGCTATCTGTCGAATTACGCCAAATGGACCGTGGCCCCCGATCGCATCCCGGCGCTGGCGCGGCTCAAGGAGGAGTTGAATCGGGCCACAATTTATAAGATGGAAGGCCAGTGGCGGATCAAGGTCAAATGATTACTCAGATCAAATATCCTTCGCGCGCAAAGGGCCTGATGCTGGCGGTCCTCTTCTCCATCCTCGCGCACGTGGTGATTCTGCTGGCGATTCGAGTCGCTCCGATGATCACCATTGCGATGGGGTTTCGCGATTTCGAGTACGTCGATGCGCCATATAACCGCACGATCCTGATCGATTTCTCAAAACGGCTTCAATATCCATCCGGCTATCTCGGCTTCCACGCGCCGCAGAAGACCAGCTCGCTCGATGACATGAAAAAAGAAGAGGCGCGTCGCCGCCGTCTGGAAGAACGCCGAAGGCGCGCGCGCGAATTGGCTGAAAAACGCGCGGCCGAGGAGCGAGCCAAAGCCGAAGAGAACGCGAAAGCAGACGGAAAAACTGAAGATATAGCCAAAGTCGACCCGAAACCTACGCCCACGCCGAGGCCCGACGGTTACGGCGCTTTCGGCAAGATCAACACGGCGCCGATCAAAGACCAGATTCAAAGGCTCTACCAGGCGAAGAAAGACGGCAAACTGAAGATTCCCGACGGCAAATTCACGGTCGGCGTTTCAGGCTCGGTCAATCCCGACGGCACGCTCGCCAATTACCGCGTGCATATTCCATCAGGCATCCAGGAGATCGACGATTCCGCGATGGCGATACTGGCGGCGGTCAGCGAAAGCCGCGCGCTCGGGCCGCTCTCTCAACTGACCTCGATCACCATGGTTCTGGATATTGGCCAGACCGCGCAATTGATCGTCACAGGTTTCACCAACAACGAAACCGATGCCATCAACCTCAAAAATCTTGCCGACATCGCATTGTTTGCCGCGCGTTTCAAAAAGAGCGACGATCCGGCCGCCATGGTCATGCTCAACAATTTGAAGGTTAATCGCACGGGAACCCGCATCACGGCCGTCATCAGCGTGCCGAGAGAGATGGCTAAAGACACGCTGAGCAAGACGATGGATAAATGACCATGGCTCACCGCGCCCGGCCAAAATCATCCTGCAACCGCACAATGTCATCCTCACCCAGATAATCGCCGCGCTGCACCTCGATAAATATCACTTTCTCCCCGCCGGGGTTCTCGATTCGGTGCGCCGCTCCAACCGGAATGTCGACGTGTTCGCCGGCCTTCAGAGTGATCTCCCTGTCGTCTAGCGTGACCTTCGCCAGGCCACTCGCGATGAACCAGTGCTCGGCGCGTCGCGCGTGTTTCTGATAGCTCAACCGTTTGCCCGGCAGAACCTCGATCCGTTTTACTTTGTAGCCGGCGCCCTCGTCGAGGACGGTGAAATTGCCCCAGGGGCGTTCGTCATAACGTGGCGAATTATCTTCTTTAGGTGAAAACACCGATGCTTACTCCTCACAAGTATGGGTTGCGGAGTCCCCGCCTTCAGTCGGAACGATTCCTATGAAAATAGGCAGGATTCCCCGAATTTCTTGGAATTGCGGCGTATTGAGTCGAATCCCGTGAAATCCTGTCTATATAATAAGCGATAGATGGAAAATGTCACTTGGCGCCGTTGAGCGCGTTGAGGCGCGCGGCGAGTCTTCCCTGTTCGTGACAGGTCAGGCAGGTAATGCTGGCGTCGGCGGCGGCCTTCGGATTCTCCTTCCATTTTTTAGCGACAGGCTCGTAAGGCGTGCCGGCGAGTGACTCGAGTATCTTGTCTACATGCCGCATCGCTTCTTCAGTATGGCCCGTGCGCATTGCGGAAACGGCCAGCCCTCCGAGAAGCTCTCCCCGCATATGCGTGGGAAGCTTATCAATGACAGGCCCTTGCGCTTTCCAAAGCTCCTGATAGGAGTCATAGGCTCTAGACCACGCCGCCGCGCGATATTCCTTCGGCAGCCGGTCGGCGAAGACGGCATATACGCCTCCGGTAATAGCGGAGACCCCGAAATCGTCCGGGCCGGCCTTTCGGGCTTGAGATAAAAGATCGAGCGACTCCTGGTATTTTTGCCGGAACTCATCATTGCGGTTGGCTTCGAGGGCGCGAACCGCGCGGTACGTCGCCGC
>DASTMP010000334.1:0-12916 GCA_035714085.1 Blastocatellia bacterium | reverse complement strand
CGGAGCGCAGGGGCAGAGTGCTTGTGCGAACTTCCCGTAACGCCGAAGAGATGATGCCAATGGTGAAGACGGCGGCTCATTCGGCAGACCCGAATATATCCATGACGATTGATACCGTAGTCGGCCATTTCGCCGAGTGGGGGCGGATAAAGAGCGCCCGTATCGCGTCAGTGTGCATGGTCAGTCTAGGACTGCTCGCGCTGCTTTTGGCCGCCGTGGGACTTTACGGCGTGATGGCGTATTCAGTCGCCCAGCGAAGGCGCGAAATCGGTATCCGAATGGCGCTAGGCGCGGGCCGTCGCGACGTGCTGCGGCTGGCGCTCGGCCAAAGCTTGCGGTTGGTCTGCCTTGGCGTGGCCTTAGGTTTGGCGGGGGGCGCGGCCGTGTCGCGCGCGCTTTCGTCTTTGTTGTTTGGGCTGAGCCCGTTTGACCCCATCGCTTATGTGAGCGTGTCGCTGTTTCTGATAGTAGTGGCGCTGGCAGCCTCTTATTTGCCGGCGCGTCGCGCCGCTATGGTTGATCCGATGGTCGCTCTACGTCACGAATGACGCCACAGTCATTCGTCGCCGGTCATTGGATAAGGATAGGTTAAATGGATTTTGCAAGAGTCCTGAATGGAGGAACACTCTATGCTGCGCAAATTGTTTCATAGCCTGCGCATGAATTTGCGGCGGCGGAATGTCGAGGGCGAGATGGATCGCGAACTGCGGTTTCATCTGGAGATGGAGGCGGCGGAGAACGTTCGCCGCGGGATGAGTGAAGAAGAGGCTCGGCGCGCGGCGCTGTTGAGTTTCGGCGGCCTCGACCGGACGAAGGAAGATTATCGCGACGTCGCGCGATTCCGGCTCCTCGAAGAGTTCTGGCAAGACCTGCGTTACGGCGCGCGGATGCTGCTTAAAACGCCAGGTTTCACGGCCGCGGCCGCGCTCACGCTGGCGCTGGGCGTCGGCGCCAACACGGCGGTGTTCAGCGTCGTTTACGCCACGTTGTTGAAGCCTCTTCCGTATCCCGAAGCCGAGCGGATCTATGCCGTCGAGGTCACGATCCCGGAGCGCAGCTTGAGTTTTGCCGGGCGCATCCAGGATTACCTGGAGTGGCGTAAGGCGGACACCGCGTTTTCGGCGGTCGCCGCTCTGCAAACGGCCGGATGGAATTTGACCGGGAACGGCGAGCCGGAGAGAGTCGCCGGCGCTCGTGTCTCGGTGAACTTCTTTGATTTCCTCGGGGCTCCTCCGGCGCTCGGCCGTGGATTCGCTCCGGAAGAGGAGACGCCTGGCGCGGACAAGGTAGTCGTAATCAGCGACGCGTTGTGGAGACGGCGATACGCGGCTGATCCAAATCTCGTCGGACAAACTATCGAATTGGACGGACAGGGTCATGTGGTGGTGGGAATCGCCGCCCCGTCTCTGCTGGTTCCGACCGGAACCCAGCTTCATAGCACGCTTCTTTTCGCCCCACGAATCGATATTTGGAAACCCGTCGCGCCGACGAAAGCCGATCTTGAAGGGGAGAATTTCAACACCGGGCTTCTATTACGGCTTAAGGCTAATGAAAGCGCCGAACATGGGCGCCAGCAACTTGAAGGGTTCTATCGCGACTACATCCGCAGGGTGGCGCCGGAGTTGAAGATCTCAATTCTGCCGCGGCTTGCGCCCATTCGTGACGTCTATTCCGGAAAGTTCAGGCTTCGGCTGCTCCTGGTCTTCGCCGCGTCCGCAATACTGCTGCTGACCGCCTGCGTGACTCTGGCGAATCTGCTGCTCGGGAGATACGCCAGTCGGTCAGGCGAGTTTTCAATTCGAACCGCGCTCGGCGCGGGGCGCGTTCGACTACTGGCGCAAGCATTGACGGAAGTCACGACGCTCGCGCTGGCGGGCGGTTTGATCGGGATCGCATTTGCCGCTTGGACGGCCGATTTGCTTGCCTCATACGATCCCACGGCGGAGAAATTGATCGGCGAATCGCCTTTGAACCTCCCGGTCCTGCTGTTTGCGATGACGGTGGCCCTGCTGACCGGCGTCGTCTGCGGGGCGGTTCCGGCCTGGCGGGCGTCGCGGGCCGATGCGGCGCAAGTCCTTAAGGAAGGAGGCGCGAGTGTGTCAGGCCGTAAAGCCGCAAGATTTCAATTCGCTCTGGTCTCGGTCCAGATTGCGCTCGGAACAGCGTTGTTGACATCGGCCGGATTACTGCTCCACAGCTTTGTCCGCCTCTCGCGTGTCGACCGCGGCTATGAGGTGGAACGGGCGCTGGCTCTAAATGTCGGTCTCTCCGGACGGAGTCATGAGCAGCGGGTTGGGTTCATTCGGAGCCTGACAGAGAACATTCGCGGTCTCCCCGGCGTCGAAGCCGTTGGAGCCGTCAGCGATTTGCCCGCATTAGGAGTCTCCGGAAGCCAGGCGATCTTTTACCAGACGGATACCGATTTCCAGAGCGTCGTAATGCAGCGACCGATGGCGGGGCAAAGGAGCGTGACGCCCGGATACTTTGCCGCAAGCCTGACCGCTTTGAAGGCGGGCCGTTTCTTCACGGAGCAGGATCAGACTCCGGTCGCGGTGATCAGCGAGTCTCTCGCAAGACGGATGTGGCCGAACGATCCGCTGAATAGCGTCGTCGGCCGCGCCGTCCGCGAAGGCGACGTGACAGGGCCGTTAACCGTCATAGTGGGTGTGGTCGAAGATATTCGGCCCGGCTCGGCGGAGCGCGAACCA
Source organism: Blastocatellia bacterium (assembly GCA_035714085.1). Classification (GTDB taxonomy): domain Bacteria; phylum Acidobacteriota; class Blastocatellia; order RBC074; family RBC074; genus JAJVID01. The sequence goes on along the minus strand of DASTMP010000334.1, from coordinate 10,208 downwards.
CTTCCTCAACTTTACCGGCCTCATCATCAGCGTGACAGTGGCGGGATGAACGTGGTTATGCGGACGTCGGCGCCGCCGGCCGCGCTGGCTTCGGCCATACGCTCGGAAGTCAGGAAATTGGCGCCGAACCTTCCTATCGCGGATATGCGGACGATGAAGGAGATCGTATCCACGTCCATCGCGCAAAGGCGTTTTGAGACGCTGCTGACTTCAGTGTTTGCCGTTATAGCGATACTGCTGGGCGTGATCGGCGTTTATGGCGTTGTCAGTCTTTCGGTGTCCAGTCGCACGCGGGAAATAGGACTTCGAATGGCGCTAGGCGCCTCGCCGCCCGCCGTGAAGCGTTGGGTCTTCGCCCGCGGATTGCGCCCCGTGTTTATCGGCGCCGTCGCGGGACTGCTCGGCGCCGTGATCATCGCGACGTCCCTGCGCAGTCTGCTGTTCGCCGTCGAACCGGCCGATCCAATTGCGCTTGGCGCGGTCACGTTCATCCTTCTGTGCGCGTCATTGCTGGCGTGTTACCTGCCAGCGCGGCGCGCGGCGAGTTTGAATCCGTCGGATTTGCTGAGGAATTAGCAATCAGTACCGCGAGCGGTAGCGAGCGGGCGCCTCAATTAAAGGTCGCTCGCTGCCGCTCGCGGTACTGATTAGCGTAATGAATGGTCGGTCAGATATTTCCAGCCTTCATCGCTGACCAGATCGAAAGATGAGATCCCGTCCTGCTCGGTTCCCGGATAGACATAAATTCCATCGCGTTCTATCGCGCGAGGGTCGAGGGCGCGTATTCCGTCGAGCAGTCTCTCGAATGTATGCGGACGGAAGTATTCCGACTCGTCGAAGTTTTCGCACATCTGGCGGAAGGGAAGCGCGAGTTGCGAATAGGTGGGGCGGAATCGGTAATCGCCCACGTCGTCAGAAACCGGCTCATCGCTGTTGTCTATCAGCATCAGCATCGAAACTATCAAATACTCTTTCTGATCGGAGAATCGATGCAGGCGGTCGATCTCGCTGCCCATCTCTTCGGCCTCGGTCGCCATCGAGGCTTCGATCTCGTTGCGCCACTGGTTGAAGGATTGGATTGCGGCGTCGGCGTCGGCCGAAAATTCCCAATAGCCGTATTCCCAGGCGTACTGGTTTTCGATCAGCAGCGACGCGACCGATTTCATGAACCGGCGTTTTTCGTCGGCGCTGTCAGTCTCGTCTTCGGCCTCGATCAGATGGCGAAAGCGCGAGCGCAACTGATCGCTGCCGAAGATCTGAATAACCAGTTGAACGCCGAAGAATAGCGCGTGGTCGTTCGGCTCGCCCCGCCCGCCGAGAAATGATCTGCGTCCCTGGTCGATCTGCTTGTCGCCCGCGCGCCGCGCCAGATAAAGCCCGCCGGCGAAAACGGCGGCGAAGATCAACATCACCAGCACATAAGTCCCACTGGACATCAACAAGAAGAATGCAAAGTTGATCATAAGTTATTTTGTGATTATTCAAATCGAAGGGGCCAATAGTGACGTGAATTTATGGTCTTTAAAAATAAAAACAACCATGGTTGTAGGGGAGGGGAAAACCCGCACCTATTGGGCAGGAAACAGACCGGGGCGGGGAAAACCCGCCCCTACGTTGGATTGTGTGGTTGCTTTTAATAGTCAAAGATCTAGCCTCCGAACCATCCGCCGCCGCTGCGGCCGAACGAGCCTGAGCGGCCCGGTCGGGCGCCGGTGAAACGACCATCGCTGGACATTCGCACGCTGGTGCGGCCGAAGCCGGTCGGCCTGGTTTTGCCCACTCCAGAAGCGCCGCCGACGCGCGACGAACTGAAGATCGTCGGACGCGACGTGGGGCGGTAAGTCGGAGGATTGTATGTCTGGTCCCTGGTCGGTCGCGGAATCGGTATGTTGCGCCCGTCGCGATAGATCACCACTTCGCGCGGATAACCATATCCGTAGTGGTTGAAGAACAGCCAGGAAGCCCAGGGCGATCCGCCGTAATAGTAGTGGCGCTGAACAGTGCTCGTCTGATCGGTTCCGGCCGGCGGTGTGGTTCCGGCCGCGTTCGCCAGAACCGGTTCGTCAACGGGTTTGAACTCCGAAAGCCGCAGCATTCGCACGTTGATCCCCTGTTTCTGCCACTCGACCATGTCGTCGTTGATGTCGTCGAGTTCCTCTTTCTGACTTTCGTCCTTGACCAGATAGATCACCTGCTGGACGCCTCGCTGCTTGAGCTGATCGGTGGGCGGGAGCTTCGCCAGATAGCGGTTGTCGAACTGCGTGTCCTGATCGGTGTAGGCGGTCAGGCGATTGCTGTCGAGCAGCAAGATCGCGGGCGCGTTCTCTTTCAGTTTCGAGCGCTTCTCCTCGATTTCGCTGGCGTAATAGGCCATTGCGCCCAGCGTCTCATGCGAGTGAACCACGCCGAGCGGGTGCGGCCAGTTGTCGAAGACCGGGACCAATTGAGCGGTGTCGGCCATCGCCGCGCCGAAAGCTATCGATTGCGACCCCGGCAGTTCGGAGATGATCAGCGTCTGACTCGGATTCGGAGTTTGCGCGATCAGGTCGCGCAGCCCCTGGGCGCGGTCGTAAGTCTCGCGCATCTGAGGGGTGCAAACCGGGCGCATCTGTCCGTTGAGCGACTGCTGCGAGAGCGATTGAATCAACGTCGGCACGAAGAACGGCTGCCATTGCGAATCGCGCGGCTGATAGACCGAGATCAAGTAGTTCGGATCGTAGCCGGTCAAGTTCTTGCCCCGGCTGTCGGTCAGGCTCGATCCATCGAAGGAGAGAAACTTGTCAGTCGAACCGACGTTCCAGCCTTCCTTCTTTTGCAGGTCTAGCGAATCGGCGGAGACTTCCGAGTCGCTGTCGCCGGCGAGTTGATAAACGGTGACTCCGGCCATCGCCAGCACAGCGCCCCACGCCAGGCCCTTGCCGACAGAACGGCGCGAAATGTGGTTGGTAAACCACTCTGTCATTTGTCCGCCGGATTTGTTCATGCCGCCTGACATTGGCTGGCCGAAAGAGGATTGTCTTACGTCTCTAAGCTTGTTTTTCCTAGCCATAATAGTCGCTGATTTTTAAGGTTTGCTCGCGGAAAGATCGGCTGTGGCTCGCCCTTTAAATTGGAAAAGCGAATATTGATACCAACCACGAAGAAACGAAGAACATGTCTGAAAGCAAACTTGAAACCATAGGTATCGAGAGCGTTTTACCGTTGCGTTATGAACGCCCAACGCAATCGCTTCTCAAATGAAACGCTAGCTTAGCACGTCGCCTGCGCTTTAGCCAGAAGCGAACATTGAGGATCGGGGATGGAAGATTGAGGATAGATGGTCGCGTCAGCAATTTTGTCCTCGATTTTCTAAACTCGATTTTATATCCTCGATCCTCGATTCAAGTGAGGGGGAAGGTTCATGAATCAAATCCTCAGACACATCCTACTTCTGATCAGCGTTACAGTCTTAACCGTGGTCGCCGCGCGCGCGCAATCGTCGCCTTCGGCGAGCAAAGCGACAGCGACGATCTCCGGGCGCGTCACTTTAGACGGCGCCGGCGCGCCTGGCGCGCAGGTGATTCTCAAGCCCTACGTCAGCAACAGCGTTATCCCAAGCATCCTGGGCGATTCCGGCGTCGAGCAGCCGCCCGCGCCGAGCGCCGTCACAGATGCGGAGGGGCGATACCGGCTGATGGATGTGGCGCCGGGCGCATATCGCGTCTCGGTCTTCGCGCCCGTATACATGGTCGGGGGGGAGAAAGACCCTTTAACTCCTGGCAAAACGATCAATGTCGCTGAGGGCGATGACGTCGAAGGCGTTGACTTTGCGCTGACGCGCGGCGCCATCATCACGGGCAAGGTCACCGATGAGAAAGACCGTCCGGTGATCGCCGTGCCGGTCAACGTTTATAAGCCCAACATTTACGGCTATCGGCAGGACAACAGCTTCTCCTACTCCTTGGTCTTTCGCTGGGAGACGGACGACCGGGGCGTATATCGAATCTTCGGATTGGAACCGGGACGGTATCTGGTCGCCGCAGGCTCTGACTCCGCCGGCGGGGGCACGGGCGGCGGCTATCGCCTCACATATCACCCTGACGCCGTCGATGAGACGAAGGCCAGGGTCGTCGAGGCGCCTAGCGGCGAGGAGGCCGCAAACATTGACATAAAAGTGACGCCTTATCCGAAGGGCTATGTAGTCACGGGCCGCGTGGTCGATGCCGATAGCGGCGAGCCGGTTCCCGGCGTGACGGTCGTATACACTGGCGGTTTCAGCTCCGCAACCGGCAGACCCGTGACCAATGCGCTCGGCGAGTTCCGGTTCGAGAACGTGGCGCCGAACAGCTACCGCGCCATTATCCTCAATGGCGTCTCTGAGGGCCGCGGCGCCCCTACGTTCGGCGAAGAGATCAAATTCGAGGTCGTTGACAGCGATGTGAGCGGGTTGGAGATCAGGACGCCGCGTGGAGCGACTATCAGCGGCGTAGTCGCCATTGAAGGCTCGAACGATCCAGCCCTACGCGCGAAACTCGCTCAGGTCAGTCTTCTGGTGCAAAGCGGGTCCAGGCCGACGATGTTCAGCCGTGCGCCCGGCGGGAACGGGACGATCAGCCCGAACGGGACTTTCAAACTGTCCAACGTGCAGCCGGGCAAGACCCGCATCATTACGGGTTTCGACGCCCCGAAAGGCCTTGCGTTGCTGCGCGCCGAGCAGAACGGCGTCGAGGTCAAGGAGTTCGATGTCAACGCGGGCGACCAGATTACCGGCGTGCGCCTGGTCTTCGCCTACGGTAATGGCGTCATCGCCGGACGCGTCGAGGTCAAGGGCGGAACGCTCGCGGCGGGGGCGCGGATAAACGTGAGTTACAGGCGCGAGGGCGGGATCGCAACCATTGAGCCGATCAAAGTCATCGAGGCTGATGCCCGCGGGCAGTTTGTCATCGAAAACCTGACGCAGGGAACTTACAAGCTGTCTCTGAACATCTTCCCCTTCAGTGAAAACGCTACCAAACTGCCCGCGGTCGACCAGATTGTCACGGTGACCGGAGAGGGCCGCCACGAGGTCACATTCATTGTCGATCTGGCGTCGAAGGAGAAGGACAATTGAAGACCTTCCACTTTCAAATTTCATATAGAAAGTCGCCGCTCCAGGGGCGTAGAGAACAAAGAGGCTTCGCACGCTTCAGTTATTTATTCCATCTGATGATAGCGCTGAATGCCGCCGCCTGGGCGCAGCCCACAACCGGCGCGATCAGCGGTCGCGTCGTGACCGAAGACGGGCAGCCGGTCCCGCGCGCGACCGTCAGCATAACAGCCTCGGGCAAGACGGACAGGCGCATGTCATTCAACACTGACGAAGAAGGGAACTTCCGCGCCGAGGGACTTGACGCCGCGGCCTATGTCGTCAGCGTCTCCGCCCCGGGCTATGTCGTTCGTCCGAAGCGCGAGGCCGGCGCGCGGCGGGCAGGGCTCAACTACATCGGCGAAGTCGTGACGGTCACGATGCTCAAAGGCGGGGTGATCACGGGGCGGGTGGTGAACGCCACTGGCGAGCCGGTCGTCGGCGTTCCGGTCATGGCCGAGCGGGTGCGCGATGAGGATGGCCGCCCGCTGCCCGCGCCGGAGAAGGTCGTCGCTTCATCGCGACGACAGACCGACGACCGCGGCGTTTACCGATGGTACGGCCTTGCGCCCGGTTCGTACGTCATCTGCGCTGGCGGATCGGCCGGCGGATCAGGAGGATTATCAACGAGGCCCACGCCTTTCGAGGGCCGGATGTTGATATATCATCCTTCGACCGCGCGCGACGCGGCCACGGAGATTGCGGTGCGCGGCGGCGAAGAGGTAAGCGGAATTGACATCCGCTATCGCTTCGAGCGCGGCTATGTCATCAGTGGGAAGATCACCGGCCTTCCCGCCACGGGAGGCTCAGTTCAGATCGTACTGAGGAAGGCCGGCTCGGACACGCTGATGGCGACGGCGTCTCCGCAGCCGAGCGGTGTGGAAAGCGGCTATGCCCTTTATGGCGCGCCCAATGGCGAGTACGAGATCGTCGCCGCGCGCGATTTCCCGAGCGACGAGAACGCTTTCGCTTCGGCGCCTCGACGCGTTGTGGTGAACGGCCGTGACGTCGGTGGAATCGATCTGGCATTGGCGCCGCTGGCCTCGCTCGCCGGCAGAGTGGCGGTGGAGAAAGCGGCTCGGAAGTGCGAAGCCGCTCGCGATTCGCGGTTGAGTGAGATAGTGGTGCGCGCCCGCCAGGACGAGCCTGGCGAGAAGAGCGCCGCGCCGCCTTCGCCCTTTTGGTCAGATCCGTCAGGCGAGGTGAATGAGGCTGGCGCCTTCTCGATCCGCGGACTAAAGGCGGGACGATACCGGCTGGAATCGGCGCTGCCCGGCGCCGATTGGTATGTAAAAGAGGCGCGGCGCGCCGGCGCGCCGGTTACGGCTGGCGACATCGCGCGCAACGGAGTGACGCTTAAATCTGGCGAGCGACTATCCGGCGCGCTGATTACGCTGGGCGAGGGCGCCGCCGGCTTGAAAGGTAAAGTTGTCGCCGCTGGCGGCGCCAGGCTTCCGGCGCGGATACGCGCGCATCTCGCGCCCGCCGAGCCTGAGGCGCCCAACGCAAAGGACGAGGCGCTGGGCTTCGTCGAGGCCAGCGTCGAGAGCGATGGCGGCTTCAGCTTCAGCAATCTGGCGCCTGGCAAATACTGGTTGCTGGCGCGCCCCATTCCGGACTCCGAGCCTAACGACAAGCCAATTCGTCCAGCGGCCTGGGACGCGGCAGAACGCGCGAAGCTGCGACGGGAGGCTGAAGCGGCGAACGTCCCAATAGAGTTAAAGCCCTGCCAGCGTGTAAGTGATTACGTTTTGCATTACGGCAAATAGGGCGCGACCGCCTGAATCACCCCTTGACGCAGACCATCGGCTCGAGCCGCGCGACTTTGCGCGAGAGCCCCGCCTTGTCGGCCGCGTCGACCACTTCGCCGACGTCTTTGTAAGCGCCCGGCGCCTCTTCGGCCACGCCGCGCATCGATGGGCTGCGGATGATGATTCCGCGACCGGCCAGATAATCGACCATCTCGCGGCCTTTCCACTGTTTCAACGCCTGATGGCGGCTCATCGCGCGGCCTGCGCCGTGGCACGAAGAGCTGAACGATCGCTCTTCGCCTTCGCTCATTCCGGCCAGGATGTATGACGCCGTGCCCATCGTGCCGCCGATCAGCACCGGCTGGCCCGCTTTTTTGAAGACCTCCGGCAGGTCGGGATGGCCGGGGCCGAACGCGCGTGTCGCGCCTTTGCGATGGACGAAGAGCCGCTGCCTGCCGCCGTCAACATCGTGCTCTTCGACCTTGCAGGTGTTGTGCGAAACGTCGTAGAGCAGCCTCAGCTCGGCCTCCGGCAGAATTTCGGCGAACGCCCGTCTGATCAAATACGTGATGATCTGGCGGTTGGCCAGAGCGCAGTTGATCGCGGCGCGCATCGCGCCCAGATACTCCTCGCCGATCGGGGAGTTGATCGGCGCGCAGGCCAGCTCGCGGTCGGGCAGCTCGATACCATAGCCGGGCGCGCTCATCGCCATCTTCTTCAAGAACTCCGTACCGATCTGATGGCCTAACCCGCGCGAGCCGCAGTGAACGCTGATCACGACCTCGTTTAGCCGGACGCCGAAGGCCGAAGCGATCTCGGCGTCGTAGATTTCAGCCACACGTTGAACTTCGCAGTAATGATTGCCGGAGCCGAGCGTCCCCATCTCCTCGCGCTGGCGGGCGCGGGCGCGCGCCGAGACTGCTTCCGGCCGCGCGTCCCGCATCCGGCCGCGCTCCTCTATGCGCTCCAGGTCCTGCGGCGTCCCGAAGCCGCGCCCCACGGCCCAACTCGCGCCGCCGGAGAGCATCTCGTCCATTTCATCGTCGTTCAGTTTGATCTTTCCCCGGCTGCCCACCCCCGCCGGCACATGACGAAACAACGCGGCGGCCAATTGAGACCTCACAGGCTCGACGTCTTCCGCAGTCAAACCGGTCGTCATCGTTCTGACGCCGCAAGAGACGTCGAATCCTACCCCGCCGGCTGACACCACTCCGCCCTCGTCGGGATCGAACGCCGCCACGCCGCCTATCGGGAAGCCGTAGCCCCAGTGCGCGTCGGGCATCGCGTATGACGCCTTGACGATGCCCGGCAGCATGGCCACATTCGTCGTTTGCTCGAAGACCTTCTGATCCATGTCACGGACCAACTCCTCGGTGGCGTAAATCACGGCTGGCACACGCATCCGCCCGGACGCTTTGATGAACCATTCAGTCTCCGAATGACGCATGAATTGTGAAATGTCCATAACGCCTCACACATCGACAACGCACTGCGCCAGCCACTCGCCGGCTTCGTCGCGCGCGACTTTCAGTTGCGTGTAAGTGGCGCCTTTGACCTCTACGGCCGGTTTGTGTCTGCCGATGTCTACAGGCTCTCCCCACGCCCTGGCGCCCAGACGAGAATCGTCAAACCAAACCTCGAAGCGCGCAAAGAGCATCCGGCGCGTCGCCATCTGATAGATCAACGCGTTTAGCCATTCGGCGAGCAGCAATTCATCGTCGGGCGCCTCGCACTCGACATCGATCTCTTCCAGCGGCGCGACGCATTCAGGGTCGGTGATCACCGCCGTCAGCGCGACAGCGGCCTCCTCGAACGCCTGCTCCTTCGTCGCGCCAACGCCGCGGACGCCTATATCAGCCTCATGCGGAAAGTGCTCCCAATATGTTCCAAGCATAATGTTCAAACAATAATTGGTCGCAAATGTTGTGCCGTAATCTGGGAAATTCATCGCCGGCGCGCTGTGTTTCCCACTTTGTTGTCCTGTCGGATTAATACGACATTTCATCAGGGCAGTTGAATTGGCGAGGGACAATCTCTGTATCCTGTAGCTGATCCGAGTTTTTATAGCAAGACGTTCTTCCCTCGCCGTTCAAAGCATGCATAACCCATCGGCAGGATGATGCGGCGTTCAGCCACGTCGAAGGCGTTTACCAACGGAGGTTTTGCTTATGAAGACAATATTTTGGAAGATACTATTCTGTAATGCTTTGCTGCTTTTCGCGGTTCTGCTGGTCGTGTTCGGTTTCAACCGTTCGGGAGCTGGCGTGAACAATGAGAAACCGAAAGAGGTCGTGAACGATAAGAACCCGAATGGGAGGAAGACGCTCGAGATGGTCTTCGCTATCGATACGACGGGTTCGATGGGCGGATTGATCGAAGGCGCGAAGCAGCGCATCTGGGGAATTGTCAATGAGGTGATGCAATCGGAATCGCGGCCCAATGTGCGGATCGGGTTGGTGGCCTATCGCGATCGCGGCGACCGGTACATCACTGAGGTCTTCCCGGTGACCGACAACCTGGACGCCGTTTATACGAGGCTCATGGATTACCGGGCAGAGGGAGGCGGAGATACGCCGGAAAATGTGCGGCGCGCGTTGGCCGACGCCGTTCGTAAAGCCGGATGGTCACAACAATCCGATCAGATCGCGCAGGTGGTCTTTCTGGTCGGAGACGCCCCGCCTCACACCGATTACCAGGATGAGCCGGATACGAAGTCGACGGCTGTCGAAGCCAGGCGCAAAGGAATGATCGTCAACGCCATTCAATGCGGAAACATCGCAGGGACCAAGGAAGTCTGGCAGGAGATCGCGCAATATGGCGGCGGGCGATACTTCGCCATCCCGCAAGACAGCGGCGTCGTGGCGATCGTCACGCCGTATGACGAAAAGCTCGGCGCCCTCAGCAATCAACTCGGCGGAACCTATCTCGCGTACGGCGGAGCGGAAGCCCGGGCTACCTCAAGGGCCAGACAGGCGGATGCCGAAGGTACGATTGGGAAAGCCGCGCCGCTGGCGGCGCAGGCCGAGCGCGCAAAGAACAAGGCCATCAATTCAATGGCTTACGCCGGAGACTTATTGCAGGGTATTGAGAACGGGACCGTGAAACTCGATGAAGTGAAACCCGAAGAATTGCCCGAAGAGCTGCGCGGGCTTTCGCCCGCAGACCGAAAACAGGAGATCGAGAAACGCCAGGCTCAACGCCGGCAGATCCGCGCCGAGATCATGCAGTTGTCGAAAGACCGCGAGGAATTCATCAAGAAAGAACGGGCCAAATCGGGCCAACGAAACAGCTTCGATTCGGTCGTAGCCGAGGCGCTGAATGCGCAACTGGCCGCTAAGGGATTCAAGTAGAGA
>DASTMP010000333.1:0-4427 GCA_035714085.1 Blastocatellia bacterium | reverse complement strand
GTGTCCCGAGTGCGGGACGCGGCTGGAGGGAGGATTTTCTCGCGGTCTTGGGCGCTGCATGATCTGCCTGCTGCGCGTCGGATTCGACAACGCGGAAGAACCTGACGAAAAATTGTTCGCTCCTGTAACGGATCGACTCGGGAACTACAGGATCGAGCGCCGCGACGACGGGACGGCTTGGGAATTGGGCCGCGGTGCCATGGGCGTCACATATCGCGCGATCGATATGTCGTTGCAACGGCCGGTCGCGCTCAAGCTGATCGCCTCGGAGTCGGTAAAGCGCGGAGCGGAAGCGCGCGAACGGTTCACGCGCGAAGCACGCACAGCAGCAGCGTTGCGGCATCCAAACGTTGCGACCGTTTACCATTTTGGTATTCGCGAAGAGAACGGGCAGTGCTTCTGCGCAATGGAACTGGTGGAAGGCGAAACGCTGGAAACGTACATTCGCCGGACCGGACCGCTGGACGCGCTTACGACAATCGAGATCGCGCTGCAGGTCAGCAGCGCGCTGGCTGCCGCTGAAAAGCAGGGTTTGGTGCATCGCGATTTGAAACCGGCAAATCTCATGCTGGTTGCCGACGCACCGGATGCGAACGATTCGAGTCCGGGAAAACCCGAAAGAGCCGACACCGTCGTCAAGGTAATCGATTTTGGCGTAGCCAAAGCACTTGTTGAAAAGCCGGATGCAATGGGCTTAACCCACGGAGGATTTGTCGGGACACCGGCTTTCGCGAGTCCGGAGCAATTCACCGAAGCGCGGGTCGATGTTCGCTCGGATATCTATTCGTTAGGCGTGACCCTCTGGTATCTGCTTACCGGCAATAGACCGTTCCAGGGCACGACCATTGAACAGATTCGCGCCAGCCAGCGGTCGCGACTTCTGCCTGTCGAACAATTGAAGGCGGCACGTGTTCCAAACCGCCTTACTTCGCTGCTGGTTTCCATGCTTGCTCAAGAACCTGCGGCGCGCCCGGGCGTCCGTGCACTCACGTCACAATTGCAGGATTGCCGTGCACAGATCCTCGATCGTTGGAAAATTGCGAAGCGGTTCGCACTCGCGGCCGCTTTGGTCATGCTTGTGATTGTTGCGACCGTTTTGCTTTTTCCACAGAGGCGCAACCAGCCGTTCTCCGGCGCGGCGAATGCGCCCAGCATCCCCCCGAAGAGCATTGCGGTTCTGCCATTTCGCAATCTCTCCGAAGACAAAGAGAATGCGTTTTTCGCCGACGGCGTTCAGGACGATCTCGTCACCAGCCTCGCCCGGATCAAGGATCTGAAGGTTGTTAGCCGCAGTTCGGTAGCGTCATATCGGGATCCTTCGAGTCGCAAGCTCCGCGCGATCGCACAGGAACTTGGCGTTGGAGCTGTTCTCGAGGGTAGCGTTCGTCGCACAGAAAATCGCGTGTTGGTTAATGTGCAGTTGACCGACGCAACGACAGAACGCCAAATCTGGTCGGACCGTTACGATCGCACACTGCAGGATTCGATCGCTCTGCAAGGCGAGCTGGCGGCGGAAATTGCCACTGCCCTGGCGGCGAAGCTCAGCCCGGAGGAAAAGGCGCAGGTGGAAGCGAAGCTGACCAACAATCCGGATGCCTACGTCGTGTATCTGCGCGGCCGTGAGTTTCAAATGCGGCCCGAGGTCGCGCGCGACAACTACGTCGCGGCCGAACAATGCTACAGACACGCAATCACGATGGACCCGCGATTTGCCCTGGCTAACGCGCGACTCGGCGAAATACTCCAAGGTCGCTACGAATGGTTTGATCGTCAGCCCGGGCTGCTCGCCGAAGCGCGCAGTCATGCGGAGGAAGCTCTGCGGCTCGACCCGCATTGCGGACAGGCACACTTGCTGATGGCGAAGATCCTGTCGTGGTCCGCTAAGTCAACTGAGAGAGACAAAGCGATGAAACAGGAGGTGGACAGCGCGCTTCGCCTGGTCCCAAACGACGGCTATCTGGTAATGATAGCGGCCCTCTTCCAAACGGACATGGGCTGGCTCGACGAAGCGGAGGCGACGTTCCAGCGCGCCATCGAAATCAATCCACGCGAACCAAAAGTCTTTTACAACTACGCTACTCTACAGGAGGCGAAGCGAGACGTGGCCAAAGCGCGCTGGGCTTCGGACCGTTCCCTGGAACTCGCGCCGGAATCCGTTTACTTTCGACTCTTCCGCGCGAGTTATGAGTTCCTCTGGACAGGAGAGGTGGCGCAAACAAAGAAATTTCTCGCTGAAATTCCCGCGGGCAAGGATCCGGATGGTCGAGTAACAGCGGCGTATTGTACGGCTGCCGTCTATGAGCGAAACTTCCCCGAAGCTCTAAGCCGCCTCGCGGTTTGTCCTTCTGAGCGATTGCCATGTCTCGAAGGCGGATTTGGTCACACGGTCCCGAAGGCGTTCGTTGAAGGCCTAATTCATTTCTATGCGGGGAACAAGGAGCGTGCCTATACCGCGCTCAACTCGGCGCGCTGGATCTTGGAGATGGAAGCGAAGGAGAACTTCGGCGATCAGCAGGCCCATGTGTACCTGGCTCTCGCCTACGCGGCGATGGGCTGGAAGGATGCAGCGCTGGCGGAAGTCGCGCGCGCGAAAGAGAAGCCGGATGAATGGACGATGGCGGCGCTTCTCGTCCATGCAGGCAAGCGCGACGCCGCATTGCGCGGCCTTGAGCAGGTTCCTCCTGCACAGCGGGAGTACCTTTATTACGATCTGCGTCTGAACCCTTGCTGGGATCCGCTTCGTGGCGACGCGCGCTTCGAGAAAATGCTCGCCTCTTCGGCGCCGAAAACCGCGCGGTGATCCGCGCTCCGAAGAGATCGTAGCCTCGCTCGCACCGAAATAGGTCGCTCGCCTGTAGCCGCGCCGCTCGGTCGAGACGTTGCATCGCACTGCACAGGCAGAGCGCAGTCTTCGGTCACTTTCTTTGCAACGGCGCGCAAAGTTTCGGGAAGGAATGGGAAACGGTCTGCGTCTCTGGGTTCACCAGGACGACGGCCATAAACCCAAAACAACAAAGAAAAGGAAATCAAGCTATGAAAAACCGAAACATTCAGTTCAAACCAACAACAGGGGTTCTGATTCCGCTGCTACTCGCCTGCTTGGCGGTAGTATTCATCGCGGTTCCCAGTCCGGTAGCAGCCAACAATCACGACGACGATCGGCCCTTTACCGGCACCGTCTCGGGAACGATCCCTGAGGATCTAGGTCCACCGCTCCCCGGTACGGACGGCTGCGTGTTTAGCTTCACCGTGCCCAATTCCGGAGACAGCAATCATCTCGGCCAATTCATTGGGACGGCGAATTTCGTCCCGAACCTGTGCGATGGGAGCTACACAGGCACCTTTCAGTGGACGGCACAAAACGGCGATCGGATCTCCGGACCTTTCCGGGGGCAACTGATCCCGACGGCAACGCCGGGCGTCTACTTGAACATGGAAACCTCGCTCGTCACTGGCGGTACGGGTCGCTTCCGGCACGCCACCGGAATGTTCACTCTGTACGGGGTAGTGGACTTCAATACGAGGACCTTTGTCCTCCCCTGGCAAGGGACGATCTCTTTGGACCGCCATTAGGCTGCAGACATCGTGCTCCTAATCTGCGCATCGCAACTAGCGTGCGTCTAGTTGCGATGCGCTACACCCACGAAGAGACCTCCGCTTTTTTTCGGTCGGACGATAGACACGGCTATCAAAAGCAGGCCATGGTAATCGATAGTGATTGCGAAGCGGGACGGATGAAGCTCGGGATGATTTCAGGCGCACTGTGTGTCATTCTGAGTGAAGCGAAGAATCTTCGATTGTCCGATTGGGCCGTGCCCGTGATATCAGCCGGAGATGTTTTGCTTCGCTCAACATGACAGACGGAGCCCATTTTGAATTTTTTTGTGACATTTCTCATTCTCGCATTGACAACGTCCGCTTGAATTTTACACTCGACACCCCCGGAGGCGCTTCAGAGTTGAAAAATTCTTAGCGCGTCTTAAAGAGAATCGAATATGCCTTTGACTGAACTTATTTTAACCGAAAACATTCCAGGCTTGGGGGCCGAAGCGGATGTCGTCAGAGTTCGCCGCGGTTACGCCCGCAATTATCTGTTGCCGCGCGGAAAAGCATATGAAGTGACCCCAGGCGCCTTGCGCCAGCTGGATGCGCTCAAACAGAAGCGCGCCGAGCGCGAAGCGCGTGAGCTGAATGAAGCCGAAGAATTGGCGCGCCGAATCAATAAGGTACGCTTCATCTTCACGCTGGAGACCGGCGAGACTGGAAAGGCGTTTGGATCAGTCACCGCACAAGACATCGTGAACCGCATCAAAAATGAGCTCGGTGCGGATATCGACCGGCACAAAATTGTTCTCGAGCGCCCGGTTAAGGATACCGGTGAGCATGAAGTTGCGATCAAGTTGCATCACGACGTGACTGCGCAGTTT
>DASTMP010000332.1:0-2142 GCA_035714085.1 Blastocatellia bacterium | reverse complement strand
TGCCGGATGTGCCCAGTGCAGCGGCGCTGCCCGCTCGCAAGGCGGAAGATCCGTGGTTTGCCGTGGTGCCGAACGCAGGCCAACTGATACAGAGCTCCTTCACTTATGACGACTGGAATGGAATCGCCTGGCGAGCCGAGACGTCCGGCGGATGGTTCAAGCAAACATGTTTGGGTGATGCATCCGGGCAGAACTGCCCGCCGGGTCCGCAAAACGATAGCTTCATCGCCTCCATCCAATATGTAGATTGGTCGGGAGTGAAGCGATTTGCCTCTCGATTGGGAGCCAGTTTTGCGATCACAAAGAGCGAACCGGCAAAAACCGACAGCTACTGTGCGCCCGATCCCCGGACCGGCGTCACGCCCGGCACAGACTTCAGCGGATGCTCGGGCTATGTGGCTCGCCAACTCACTTACACGTATCGGGGCACTAACTACGTCATGCGGCTCAGCCAGAGCCCGGCGTTTACCAGCGCGACGACCATTTACTTCACTTGGCAAGGGCCGCCGCAGGAGGCGCTGGTAACGGCCGTGGGTCTTCCGGCTCCGAATATCCGGTTGATCGGTGCGCTGCCCGCCGGAGTGTCGTTGACGGCGAGCAATGTGGAAGGGAACGGGCGCGCCCGGTTCCACTTCGCAGGGCACTCGAGCGGCGCGCTCGGTACGTATCGAGTCACCCTAGCCGCGGACCCGGTGAACCCGAACGACGAGGCGCTCAGGCAGACCTTCACAATCGTGATCGCGTCACAGTTGCAGGTGACCTCGCCCGGCTCCTTGGCGGTAGTTTATGGGCAGCCGGTCTCGTTTCTGGTGACTACCACCGGAGCCTTGCCCATGACATTGTCGATAGATCCGCGTGTTCTGCCCCCGGGACTAAGCTTCCACGATAATGGCAATGGGACCGCCACCGTCAACGGTTCGAGCACCGCCCCGGTGGGCGTGACATACCACTTTTGCACGCTCGATGGACAATGCGCAGGTATCACCGCCACCAATGCCCAGGGTTCCGTCACACAACCGTTCGCGGTGTCCATTCAAGGACCGCCAGAGCCGCAAATCACGGTCCCGGCGACTAACTTTATCGCTGGAATCTCCAACTCATTCAAAGTGATCACGACGGGCGCGACCAGCGCGGTGGCGTTCAAATTTTCCAGAGAGTACTACAACGCCGGCGACCTGTCCTGGCTGAATTTCCACAACAACGGGGATGGGACGGCCACGCTCAGCGGCAGGCCACCGGCAGGGACCAGCGGATCCTTCCAGGTTTACCTCTATGCCTACGCAGACGTGAACCGGGCGGTCGATTTTTTCCCCTTCGATAGCCCTTTTAGGATCGACGTCGTGGGCCAGCCGGTGTTTCTCAGTTCAAACCGGGCGCGCTTCACGGTGGGCGAACCTTCCTCGTTCAGCATCTCGACCAATCAGCCCGCCGGGCCCCTTTCCGAGGGTGGCACGCTCCCGCCGGGTCTCGAGTTTACCGACCACGGCAATGGCACAGCGACCATTAGCGGCATTCCCGCAGCGGGCGCGGGGGGTCCCTGGACGGTGCAGCTCTCTGTCGCCGCGGCTGCTGGCGGAACCGGAACGCAGGAGCTGACTCTGCAGGTGGAGGAAGCCCCGCGCTTCACTACCCCGGGGAAGGCGAATTTCTATGCAGGCCAAAACAGTTCGTTCCAAGTCGTGGTTTCGGGCTATCCGGCCCTGTCCAGTGCCCCGGTGTCGCAGGGCCAGAACGCCGCTGATTTTGTGGCGGGAATGCAATTCACGGTCAGTGGACTACCCGCGGATTTGAGCTACAGTAATCTGAACCCGGAAGGTTACAACACCGGCACTCTGATGCTGAGCGGGACGCCTTCTTCCTCCGATGTCGGTCCACACGTCATCACCATCTCGGCGGATAACGGAGTGGGTGCGCCGGTAACACAGACCCTGATTTTGAACATCGCCTCGGTGGTGGGGGATGTGAATGGCGACGGAGGCGTGAACTGCACGGACTTGAACTTGATCAAAGCGTCCCTCAATAAATACAGGGGCCAAGCTGGCTATAACGCAGCGGCCGACATCAATAATGACGGCGTCATAAATGTTCAGGATCTGGCGCTCGCCGCCAGAGATGTGTTGAAAGGGACAGTGTGTCGTTAAA
>DASTMP010000331.1:0-18039 GCA_035714085.1 Blastocatellia bacterium | reverse complement strand
TTGGCGGGGCGATGGGCGGCGGAAACAACGGTTGGACAATAGGTGTGCGCCATCCCGGAGACAAAGAGAGACGCCTGGCCGTCGCGCAATTGCGCGACGCGGCGCTCTCGACAAGCGGCGGCGAAGAACAGTTTTTCGAGTACGGCGGCAAACGCTACGGCCACATCATTGACCCGCGTACGGGCTGGCCCGCCGATCGAGTGGCGAGCGTGACCGTGATTGCGCAGTCGGCGGCCGTTACCGACGCGCTGGCGACGGCTTTCTATGTAGGCGGCCCTGAATTGGCGGCGGGCTATTGCGACGCCCATCCCGGCGTTCTGGTCTTGATGCTGGAGAGCGGATCGGATCGTCCGATTCTTTTCGGCGCCAACGATAAATGTGAGGTGGAGATCATCAATGGGTAGTAAGGCGCATCATTACCTCTCTGGCGCGCAGCAGGCGGCGCTGGTGATTTTGCGCACGTTGATAGGTTGGCATTTTCTTTACGAAGGCTATTACAAGCTGATGCTTCCGGCGTGGAGCGCCGACGGCAAGCCGCTCCCGCCGTGGACTTCCGCCGGCTATTTGAAAGCCGCGTCAGGCCCGCTCGCCCGCGTATTTCAATGGATGATCGACGCCGGCCGGATCGGTTGGATTGATAACACGGTCAAGATCAGCCTGCTGTTGATCGGCCTGTCGCTCATTCTCGGTCTATTGACCAGAGCGGGTCTCTGGGGCGCGCTCTTTTTTCTGACATTGTTTTATCTGCTGGCGATCCCGACGGCAGGCGCGCCGCAGCCCGGCAATGAGGGAACGTATTTGATCGTCAACAAGACTCTGATCGAAGGCGCGGCTGTGAGCGTCCTGCTGGCATTCAACACCGGGGCGATTGCCGGGCTGGATATGCTTTTAGCGCGATGGAAAAGCGCGAGGCGAATCCGCAGTCGCGCAGCGACAATAGAACAGAGCCCGGCCTTTGAAGGCCGGGAGAGCGAGACGGAATAGATTCTCAGTCGCGGAGCGACGATTGATCCTAGCCCGGCCTTTCCAAGGCCGGGAAAGCGGGACGGAATAGGTTCACAGTCGCGGAGCGACGATTGATCCCGGCCTGACCGACAGGGCCGGGAAAGATGCGGATACGGTTATGGCCGACACTTACACATCGCTGTACTACCACATCGTTTTCAGCGCTAAGAACCGCATCGGCTACATCAACCCCGAAATCGAACAGCGCGTCTGGGAATATATCGGCGGCATTGCGCGAGAGAACAAGATGACCGCATTGCAGATAGGTGGTGTCGAAGACCACATTCACGCGCTCGTGAAGGCTCCGCCGGCTTTGGCTCCGAGCAAGATTGCGCAACTACTCAAAGGCGGCTCTTCGTTGTGGATTCATACCGAATTCCCTGAAATACGTGGTTTCGCCTGGCAGGATGGGTATGGGGCGTTCACTGTCAGTAAATCAGCCGTGCCGGATGTACAACGCTATATTCAGAATCAGCGTGATCATCATCGCAAGATGAGCTTTCAGGAAGAGTACCTGGAATTCTTGAAGAAACACGGTGTGGATTACGACGAACGTTATCTGTGGGATTGACTTAATCATCGCGGCAATCCCGGCCTTGAAAAGGCCGGGCTAGGCTCAATCGTCGCGGCAATCCCGGCCTTGAAAAGGCCGGGCTAGGCTCAATCGTCGCTCCGCGACTGGAGATTTATTTCGCGCCCACCCGGCCTTGAAAAGGCCGGGCTAGGCTCAATCGTCGCTCCGCGACTGGGGAATAAAGATCGAAGATGAATCTTACTGATGAACAGAAAGAACAAGGGCGGCGCAATTTCCTGAAAGCGATTGCGGGGACGCCGGCGTTGGTCGCGCTCGGCGTCGCGGCTGCGGCTCGCGGCCCCATCAAAGGCGGCCCGGTCAAAGCGGCCGTCATTGGGACCGGGGGCATGGGTCGGGGACTGATCGCTCAATGCCAGAAAGAGTTTATTGATCTGCGGGCGTTGTGCGACATCAACCCGAAGCGCCGTCGCGACGTAGCCGAATCAATGATGAAGTCGGGATGGCCTCAACCCAAAGAGTACGAAGATTGGCGCGACATGCTTCAGAAGGAAGACCTCGAAGCTGTGATCATCGCCACTCCGTTATGGTCTCACGCCGAGATCGCGGTCGGATGTCTAGACGCGGGCAAACACGTCCTTTGCGAAAAGATGATCGCCAAGACCGAAGCCGACTGCATGCGCATGATCGACGCCGGTCGCCGGAACAAGCGCGTGCTGGAGATCGGTTATCAGCGCTACTACAACCCCATCTATCAGGCCGCCTACAATAACATCGTCAAGCAGGGCCTGTTGGGCGACGTATATTTCGCGAGGCTGGTCTGGCACCGTAACGCCAACTGGCGGCGCAAGGAAGAGCCGCCCTCCGCGAATTTCGATCCGAGCCGGTGGGGCTATCCCGATTGGGAGCATCTGTTGAACTGGCGGCTCTACAAGCGATATTCCGAAGGACTGGTATGCGAGCTCGGAAGCCATCTGATCACCACAACAAATTGGTTCTTCGACGCGGCGCCTGAAGCGGCCTATTGCGCGGGCTCCATCTCGCGCTTCAAGGACGGGCGCGAGGTCTTCGATCACGTCTACGCCACATTCGAATATCCCGGCGGACGCGCGGCCACCTTCTCTTCAATCGAATCTAACGCCTTCGAGGACCATTACGAGATGTTCATGGGCACGAAGGGAACGCTGATCTTGCAGAACGAGACCGATGTTTATCTCTTCAACGAGGGGGAGAGCCAATCAACCAGGGTCGAAGTCTCGCGGCAGACTTCGGCGCCGGTGGCCGATGCGTCGGCCACACGTCCCGCCGATTCCACCAGCCGCACGGTCAATGCGGCCAATCAGGCCCAGGTGGACAGAGGGATTTCTTACAAGAACGAGATCGCGGAATTCTGCGCCGCCGCCAGGACAGGCAGCGCCATCCGCGGCGGTCCTGAAAAAGCGATGAAATCTGCGATGGCCGTCCTGGCGGCCAACGCTTCAGCGGAGAAACACGTCCGGTTGGAAATTACGACTAAATCATAAGCCGCGATGCGCAGGCCTGAGCGCCGTTTGAAAATTTATTCGATGATGTAGAACTCCTTTCGGCTTCAAATGATAACCGATTAGCGCGGAACCCCTCCGCGCCACGAACGGCGAACGATAATCTCATCAACAGGAGGTTCCATCATGACTTGTTTGCAATCGCGTTTTTGGCGCAGCGTTTTGAGCGCGCTGGCCGCCATTCTAGTCACGTCCGCGTCGACTCAGGCGCAGGATTATCGCGGTAAAGTGCAGGGCGCCGTCACCGACGCGAGCGGCGCGGCGCTCGCGGGCGTTAGCGTCACGCTCAGGAACGATGGCACGGGCGTCGAAGTGAAGCGCCAGACCAACTCCGAAGGGCGCTACGTCTTCGATTTCGTCGAATCGGGCTCCTACACCGTCCTCGTCGAATCGACCGGCTTCAAAAAATATGAGCAGCGCAACGTCACCGTTCAGAACCGCGGCGATGTGACCGTTGACGCGAAGCTAGAGATCGGCGGCGTCACCGAAGTCATCACCGTGCAGGATACGCCAGTCGCCGTGCAGTTCAATTCCACCAGCGACGTGATGACGATTGGCCGCGAACTGGTCGAGCAGTTGCCGATTCGCGGGCGCAATCCGTACAGCATCACCGCTCTCGACCCGACCATCAACGGCAGCGAGAATCCGGCTGGTGAGAATCGCCCCTATCACCACGCCTTCGCCGATGAATTTGACGCGGGCGGCGGAACCTTCCGCGCCAATGACATTCAACTCGACGGCGTGCCTCTGACCTCCAGCTACAAGGCTTCTTACACGCCTTCGATTGAAGCCGTGCAGGAGGTCTCGTTTCAGAAGAACGCGGTGGATTCGGAATACGGTTACAGCGCGGGCGGCATCGTAGTGTTGAACATGAAGTCGGGGACGAACAGTTATCACGGCTCGGCCTACTACCATAACCGCAACCCGGCCCTTAACGCTTTTGGCGATCCGACCATCGTGCGCACGCCAGGCGCGGACGAAACGATTTTCCGCGGCACGGATTTGAAAATGTATGGCGGCACGATCGGCGGCCCAATCGTCAAGAACAAACTCTTCTTCTTCAGTTCGTATGAGCAGTGGGACGACCACCGGCCCATCTCGGTCAAGATCACTTTGCCGACAGAGTTGGAACGACAGGGGAATTTCAGCCAATCCAGGGTAGGGAACTATGTGGTGTGCCCGGCCGGGACGACGTGCGGCCGCCCGATCTACGACCCGGCTACCTCGACCGGAACGAACGGAGTGCGCCAGCAATTCGCGGGCAATATCATTCCGAAAGGACTCTTCGACCCGACGGCGGTCAAGCTGCTGGCGGAACTGCCGCTGCCCAATCTGCCCGGAAACGATCTGAACTGGCAGGGCGTCAAGACGGAGAACGTGGATTACTGGAATCTGTCGAACCGCATTGACTGGAACATCAATGAAAAGTGGAAATCGTTTGTGCGCTACGGGCAATTCCGCACCCATTTGTTGGAGGCTCCGCCCGATGGCACGACAGGCAAACTATTCCCCATCACGGGCAGCAACCGCTACGGCCTGAACATCGCGGCTGATACGGTTTATACGATCAACCCGAAGATGGTTTTGAACCTGCGCGCCAATTACCACCGGATCACCGATGAAGCCGCCGTGCCGACGGCGCTGCTGGGCGATGAGGGGCTGCAGAATCTGTGGCCGAACAATCCCTGGTACACGTCGCTCTATACCAACGACACGATTTACTATCCGGCGGTGGACGTCGGGTCGAACAATCGCCTGGGCCGCACCGGGCGCGAGTTTTGGCAACATCCGCAAGGCTGGGGTGGTTCGGCGCGCTTGAATTGGTACGCGGGTAACCACCAAATCAAATTCGGCGGCGAGTTGCGCGTGGACAAAGGCAAGGGCGCGCGCTTCGAGCCGATCAACCTGTCCTTCCGCCCGCAACTCACCGACAACCAGAATACCAATGGCAACGTGAACATTTCAGGCAACGAATGGGCGACTTTCCTGCTCGGCTATCTGGACAACCAGTCCAGCGGCCGCCGAGTGCCAGTGCAGGAGGTCGTTAACAACGGGTACGCGTCCTACATTCAGGATGATTTCAAACTGAACGACAGGCTGACGCTAAACCTGGGTTTGCGTTGGGAATATGAACCCGGACCGGTTGACGCGCAGAACCGCCTGTCACAACAACTGGATTTGACCAATCCGATTCCAGAATTTCAGGCGACGCCGCCCAATATGCCCGCCCAGGTCTTGAATCTGCTGGCGACCAAGGGCTACAAGCCGACTTACAACGGCGCGTGGATTTTTGCCGACGAGAACAATCGCACTGTGTGGTCGCGCAATCCTTACAACTTCATGCCGCGCCTCGGCTTTGCCTTAAAGCTCGACAGCAAATCGGTGATCCGCTTCGGCTGGGCGCGCTATATGACGCCGTCGTCGAGCATCCGCGATCCGCTGGGCGATTTCGTCAATCAGTACACGGGCTATTCGACGGTCACTAACGCGCTCAACCCGCTCAATGGCGTGCCGCTGGAGCGCGTTTCCGATCCATTCCCGACCACCGGAGCCAGCCCCAACCCGCTGCAACAACCGACCGAAAAATCGCTGGGCCGTTACACCAACCTCGGCAATGCGCCGAGTCTGGATCAATACAACTTGAAGCCGCAAAACAACGACCGTTACAGCCTCTCATATCAACGCGAAGTATGGGGGCGAATGGTCTTAAGTTTCGACTTCTTCTTCAACAACGGGTTCAATCTGCCTTATACGCTCGACCTCAACATGGCCGATCCGAACTTCTTGTATGAAGTCCCGCGATCGGTCACGAATGCGAATGTCCCCAATCCGTTCCGCAATTACCTGACGATTGATAAATTCCCCGGCGCGCTGCGCAATGGGAGCGCCAATGTGACAGTCGCGTCACTGTTGCGGCCCTATCCGCAATACGGCGCGATCTCGCAGACCAACACGGCGGGCAGGAATCTGCACGTGCAGTCTTACAAATTCCAGGCGCAGCGGCCTTTTTATAAAGGGCTGAGCCTGCTGGTGAATTACGCCTACCAACGCGAAGCGAGCACGGAATTCTTCGATGATCTCGCGACCTTCGCCGGTGATTTAACGTGGCGCTTTCGGGGGGACTCGCCGCGCCATCGCTTCAACCACGCGCTGACGTGGGAATTGCCTGTGGGCCGAGGGCGCTGGCTGCTCAAGAACGCCGCCAAACCAGTGGACCTGGCGCTCGGCGGATGGCAGCTCACGACGACCAATCGTTGGTATTCGGGTCGCATACTGCAATTCAGCCAGAACCTCATCGTCAGCGGCAACCCGAAGCTGGATCATCCGACGCACGACAGATGGTTCGACACTTCGATGTTCGCCGCGCTGCCGGCGGGCACGAGTAATGATCCGGCGAATACCGTTCGAAAGAACCCATGGACTTACAATGGTCTCGTTGGGCCGGGCACTTCGCAAACCGATATGACGCTGAGCAAGGCGTTCAGGCTGAGCGAGCGTTTCAAGTTCGAGGTGCGCGTCGAAAGCTACAACGTGTTCAACAATCTCAACTGGGATAACCCGGTCGTGGATTTCACCAACTCCAACTTCGGCAAGGTCGTCAGCAAGCGGCCTGGCTACATCGGGCGCGAGGTTCAGTACGGGTTCAAGCTGTCGTTTTAAATCAGAACAACCCGGAATGGGACAGACTAAAATCTGTCCGCCTATTTCGCGCCATGGACAGACTTAAATCTGTCCCATTCTTACTTGCTTCGATTTAGATCAGTTATCAATTGCGTATACGGGTCAGCAATTGATTTTCGCGTCAATGAACGCATCAATAGAACGCAGATGACACGGATAGAGCGGATTGACACTGATCTTTTTAAATTTTATCTGCGAGGATCCGCGCTCGTCCGCGCCATCCGCGTTCTATCAACCCGTACACTGATCTGAAATCTGGTCTAAATGGAGGTCCGTGATGTCTGGAAAATCCGCAAGTACATTTTTGATACTGTTGTTAGCGGGCGTCGTTGCGTCGTTCGCGCCGACGCGCGCATTGGCTCAAACCGGCGGTGGTGGGTCTATCCAGGGGACGATAATTGACTCTGGAGGCTCAGTCGTTCCGGGAGCTACCGTGATCGCCACGAATGTCGCCACCAAGGTCGAGTCTATCAGGAAGACTAATGAAGCGGGGCTGTATGTCATCAGCCCCTTGCCGCCTGGCGAGTACACGGTGTCGGTCTCCGCGACCGGCTTTCAAACCTTGGTTCAGGCGAAGGTCATCGTAGACGCTCTAAGCTCCGTCAGCGTCAATCTCGCATTGAAAGTCGGCAACGTCGCAGACACCGTGACTGTGGCCGAGGCTCCCCCACAACTGAATACTACCGACGCGCGACTCGGCACGACGGTCCGCAACGAGTTGTATACCAATTTGCCGCTGGCGATGGGGACCGCCGTCGCCGGCTCAGGCATTGGTCAGGGACCAAGAAATCCTGGCGCCTTCATTTTCTTATTGCCCGGAGTTTCAGAAGGGAATCGCTGGGGAACGATCAATGGCGCTCAGGGCTTTTCCAAGGATGTGTTCATCGAAGGCGTCCCGATCACAGACCCGATTCAGCAGGGCGAGGGCCGCACGATTAGCCTGGGAGTCTCGGTCGAGGCGGTAGATCAGTTCCAGGTGGAAACCAGCGGCACCGGGGTAGAGTTCAACGGACAAGGATCCGAGAACTATACGATCAAATCGGGAGGGAACCAGTTTCACGGTTCGGGGTTCGAGTATTTCCGAAATACCGTGCTCGACGCGCGTGGATTCTTCCCGCCGATTCGCCCGGTCGAACATCAAAACGAATACGGCGGGACCATCGGAGGACCAATTCTCAAGAAAAAGCTCTTCTTCTTCTTCTCCTACGACGGTTGGCGCTATCGGGTGGTCAGCGCCTCACAGTTCGCATCTGTACCGACACTTAAAGAGCGAGTGGGAGATTTCAGCGAATTGCCGGTGGCCATTTACGACCCACTGACGACGGTCGAGCTCCCCAAAACTCCCCAAAATCCCTTAGGAGGCTTCAGCCGCACTCAATTCAGTGATCCGTCGCGCGCGACGCCGTCAAATCCGCTGGGGCTCAACATTATTCCGTTAAATCGTATCTCCGCCATCTCGAAATTCTATCAGTCCCTCTTGCCCGCGCCGACCAATTCGGCTCTCCAGAACAATTACCTGGGGGCCGTGCCGGTCGCATATAACAGCGACAGCTTCAACACGAAAGTGGACTATAACCTGACTGCGAATCAGCGTCTCTCAGGAGTATTTACGCATGGCAAGAGAAGTCAGCCTGGGCCATTCAGAGAGATCAGCTCCGCATCTCCTCAAACTGTTTTTCCGCTGCCGTACACGGACACGCGAAAGGTTGTGGAAATCCCGACCGTGTTGCAATTGAAACATAACTGGAGCGTCAGTTCGAACCTGGTTAACCAATTGAGCGTAGGCTACAACCACTTTTTCGTTCCGATCACCAACGCCACCTCTGATGGTAAGTGGTCGACCCAATCCGGCCTTAAGGGGCTGCCTCCGGGTGATGCGAGCGACGCTTTTCTGGAAGCGGCTTTTGGGGGGGCCAATGCGCCCTCAGGCTGGCGCGGGACGAATTCCAGGGACTTCGAGGATAATAATTACAATTACACCTTCCAGGACAGTTTGTTGTGGGTCCACAATAAGCATTCATTCAAATTCGGCTTCCAATACCAACGGACGCGCGACCGGACCATCACCAACGACACTGGCAGCCTGCTGACCACGAACTTCAGCAATTCACAGACTGCCGGCTTCGATTCCAAGGGCGGACTGATGAGCGGGACCGGTAACGCGTATGCCAGCTTCTTGCTGGGGGCGCTGAATTCAGCCACCGTCAATCAGGATTCGGTGATTGTTACCAACGCCCGGTTCAGCGGCTACTCCTGGTGGGTGGCGGACGACTACAAGGTTAATTCGCGACTTACGGTGAATCTTGGATTGCGCCACGACATCATGCTGCCCTACACGGAAGGGGACGACCACTTCACATTTCTGGACATCAACGCTCCAAACCCGGCGGCCGGAGGGATTCCCGGAGCCTTGCGGTTCGGCGGCAATTTCGCGCCGGACGCCATAAGCTGTCATTGCAGCCAGATCATCAACACTTATTATCGCGCTTTCGGCCCGCGCATCGGATTTGCATTCAGCCTCAATGATAAGACGGTGGTGCGCGGCGGCTATGGGATGATGTACTCGCGCAGCGGCGCGGTCGGAGGCAGGGACGGCGCGCGCATCGGGACGGGCTTGACGGGTGTTAACGCCAACGCTCCGATCGCGAGTCCGAATGGCTCAGCCCCGGCTCTTTTCTGGGACAACGGCATCCCGCCTTTCGCGACGGGGCCGATCTACGACGAGACTTATCAGACCGGTTTCAACGGAAGTGGGACAGGCGGCGCCGTGACCTTCGGCGATCCTTTCAGTCAACCGCCCCGCTATCAGAATTGGAATCTCTCGATCCAGCGATCGCTCACCTCTTCGTTAGTCGTGACGGCGGCTTACGTGGGAAGCAATGGCAAACAGCTTCGCGGAGGCGGACGCGGCATCTATTCAAATCAGATGGACCCTAAATATTTAGTCCTGGGGAATCTGCTTACCCAAAATGCGACCCCCGCCAATGTTGCGGCGGCGGCCGCCATCGTGCCGGGAATCAAGCTGCCGTTCGCCAAATTCTCGGGGACCATCGCTCAGATGTTGCGCCCGTTCCCTCAGTACAATAGCGTAACCGACGTTTACGGCGACGTCGGCCAATCGAACTACAACGCCCTGCAGTTATCCGTTCAGCAGCGTCTTTCACAGGGGCTGACCTTCAACGTGAACTACACTTACAGCAAGGCGCTCGGCACTATAAACGGAAATCGCAGCGCGTATATACAGGAGAAGAGCCTCTCCACCACCGATCAGCCTCACCTTCTGAACGCGTTCTATACTTACGAACTGCCGTTCGGGAAGGGGCGCATGTTCAATCCCGATAACAATGTCGTGCGAGCAGTGGTCAGCGGATGGCAGGTCACCGGCATCACCCGGTTCGCCTCGGGCACGCCGCTCGGGCCTTTCATCGCGAACTGCAATGTGCCGCAGGCGGGCACGTGCTGGGCCAGCTATAATCCGGCCTTTACCGGAAATGTCAGGCTCAAAGGAGATGGGGGAGTCGCGCCATTTATCAACGTGGCCGCCTTCATCTCTCCGGCTTCATTCACCTACGGCAACACTCCCGCGACTGGCGCCTACGGGTTGCGCAATCCTCACTTCATCAATCAGGACTTGTCCCTGGCCCGGAATTTTCAATTCCGCGAAAATTTACGGTTTGTGTTCGGGGCTGATTCGTTCAACCTCTTCAATAATGTTCGTTTGGGAAGCATCAATACGGACATTAGGAGCACTGGTTTCGGCAAGGCCGCCGCTCAGGCGAATTTGCCGCGCGTATTCCAGTTTAAGCTCAGACTCGAATTCTGATCATGATCCGAGCAACCATACTTGCCTGCTTCAGACCGTGTTTTAAAAGCTCAAATTTGAGCCTGAGAAGCAGGCGACAGCATAAAGCCTGGGGCGTAAGCCCCAGGCTGGTGGTAATAAATGGCCTAAAGCCCACGAAGTGGGCGACAGCCGGTAGTCTGCCGCCCGTTTCACTGGCTCAATGGTTCTCCAAACCTGACCGAGGGTTCCGCCTTCGGCTCCACCCTGGGCTTTATGCCGGCGCCCGCTTCGCGGGCTTTAGGAAAGAGCTTTTAAAATACGTTCTCTGTTGTCTGGCCGCTGTCATGCTCTCCGTGACATCTCTGGCCGCCGATGCGACCGTGGCGCCGAGCGGCGACGGCCAATTCAAATCCATCCACGATGCGATCATGGCCGCGCCGCAAGGGCTCCCCAGCGCTGAGCGCCCCTGGGTC
The DNA here is from genome assembly GCA_035714085.1 of Blastocatellia bacterium. Lineage (GTDB taxonomy): Bacteria > Acidobacteriota > Blastocatellia > RBC074 > RBC074 > JAJVID01. The sequence continues at coordinate 7,023 of DASTMP010000331.1, read as the reverse complement.
ATTCACGTCAAACCGGGCGTGTACAAAGAACTGATCTATGTCCAGCGCGAGCGCCGCTACATCAAACTGGAAGGCGAAGACGCGGCGAAGACGATCGTCACGTTCAATCTGAACGCGAATCTGCCTGGGCTGGATGGCAAACCGATCGGCACGTTTCGCACCCCGACAGCGCAGATTGACGGCGACGGGTTCGCGGCGGAGAACATCACGTTTGAAAACTCCGCCGGGCCGGTCGGGCAGGCGTTGGCGCTGCGCGTAGACGGTGATCGCGTGACGTTTCGCAACTGCCGTTTTCTGGGCTGGCAGGACACGATTCTGCTCAATCGCGGCCGCCAATATTTTGAAAACTGCTATATCGCTGGCCACGTGGATTTCATCTTCGGCGCGGCGACGGCTTTCTTCGAAAGTTGCCACATTCACTGTTTGCGTGACGGTTACATTACCGCCGCTTCGACGCCCGTCGACCAGCCGTTCGGTTTTGTCTTCTCGCATTGCAAAATCACGGGCGAGACGCCCGCCGTCAAAACCTATCTCGGCCGGCCCTGGCGCGCATATGGCGCCACGATTTTCCTGAACACCGAAATGTCCGAAGTCGTGCGGCCAGTGGGATGGCACAACTGGACAGGCCCCGAACGCGAAAAGACAGCGCGCTACGCCGAATTCAACAGCAGCGGGCCGGGCGCGCAAAAGCAATCGCGCGTCACGTGGGCGCGCCAGTTGACGGAAGCGGAGGCCAACGCCGTCACGCTAGAAAAAGTCCTCAGTGATGGAGGCGATTGGAACCCCAAAGCGGTTATGAAAGCCGAAGCCGCGCCTGCAGCGAGACAAAACCCTTACGATCATCCGTTGCTCAAAGATCGCGTCAAACGTGACATCGAATATGCGCAGGCGGGCGGCGAGAGCTTGAAACTCGACGCCTTCACTCCGGCAGGCCTTGGGCCGTTTCCCGCCGTAATCTTCGTTCACGGCGGCGGCTGGTCAGGCGGGGATAAGACGGGCGGCAATGATCCGCTCTTTGCGCCGATGGCCCGGAGAGGCGTCGCATGGTTCACGATCAACTATCGTCTGGCCCCGAAACATCATTATCCGGCGCCGGTCGAAGATGTTCACGCCGCGATCCTCTGGGTCAAAGCGCACGCGCGTGAATTCAACATTGATCCGAAGCGTCTGGCGCTCGTCGGCGAATCAGCGGGCGGGCAGCTTGTGGCGCAGGCTGCGGCGCTGGCGAATGACGACGAACGCGTAGCCGCGGTCGCGCCGTTTTACGCGCCCATGGATTTCATCGCCGATATGGAGCGGCGAGGAGGCTTGAGCGTTTCGATGCGCGGACTGTTCGGCCGGGCCGACGCCAAAGCCGATGAGGCGACCTTGCGACTGTTGCGCGAAGCCTCGCCGATCAATCACGTGCGCGCCGGTCTGCCGCCGTTTCTATTGGTACACGGCACGGGCGATATGAGCGTGCTCTACAACTGGTCGCCGCAATTTCAGGCAAAACTCAAGGCCGCCGGCGTGACTTGCGATCTGATCACGATCCCGGACGGCGTCCACGGTATGGCGCGATGGGAAACGATTGCGCCGGAATACAAGGACAAGGTCGCCGATTGGATTGCGCAAAAGCTGAGCGCAATACAGGAGACCGGCAAATAGTTGGAGGCGGAGGTATGCTGAAGCTGTTTCATCAATCGCGCAGCGTTGTGTCGTGCGCGGCATTCGTCTTATGCCTGTTTATCAATGTTGACTCCAACGCGCCACTGAGCGCGCAATCCGGGAACACCGGCTGGTCGCAAGTCCCGACCATCTTGAGCCGCGTCAAGGCGCCAACTTTTCCCGATCGTGATTTCAAGATCACTGATTACGGCGCCGTCGCCGACGGCAAGACTGACAACACAGAGGCCATTCGCAAAGCCATTGCGGCTTGCGCTGCGTCGGGCGGCGGCCGCGTCGTCGTGACGCCGGGAGTCTTTCTGACCGGCGCGATCCACCTCAAGAGCAACGTCAATCTGCACATCGCGGAAGGCGCGACGCTCAAATTCATTACCGATCCGGCGAAATATCTGCCCGCCGTCTTCACGCGCTTCGAGGGGACGGAGTGCATGAACTATTCGCCGCTGATCTACGCCTTCGACCAGGAGAACATCGCCATCACCGGCAAGGGCGCCCTCGACGGCTCGGCATCGAATGAGAACTGGTGGGCATGGAAGAGGTCGGGCGGAGATAGCGTCCGCCGGCTGCTTGAATTCAACGACAAGGGGACACCCGTCTCCGAGCGAGTCTTCGGCGAAGGCTACAAGCTCCGGCCAAACTTCATTCAACCCTATCGCAGCCGCAATGTTCTGATCGAAGGCGTGACGATCAATAACTCGCCGATGTGGGAGATTCATCCTGTGCTCTGTACGAACGTGACGGTGCGCGGCGTGACCGTCGTCTCGCACGGCCCAAACAACGACGGCTGCGACCCGGAATCGTGCCGCGACGTGTTGATCGAAGATTGCGTCTTCGACACTGGCGACGATTGCATAGCCATCAAATCAGGCAGGAACGATGACGGACGCCGCGTCGCGACGCCTTCCGAAAACATCTTCGTCCGCAATTGCGTAATGAAGGACGGCCACGGCGGAGTCGTAATGGGCAGCGAGATTTCAGGCGGTGTGCGCAATGTCTTCGTCGAAAACTGCAAGATGGACAGCCCGAATCTCGACCGCGCGCTGCGCTTTAAATCGAACGCCAAACGCGGCGGCGTGATCGAGAACGTCTTTATGCGCAACGTCGAAGTGGGCCGCGTGGCCGAAGCCATTTTGACGATAGATTTTCTCTACGAGACCGGCGCCAACGGCCCGCACAAACCCGTTGTCCGCAATGTGACGATCGAGAACGTGCGCAGCTCGTCAAGCCCGCGCGTGATGTGGATCGCGGGATTTCCAGGCGCGGTGATTGAAGACATCCGCTTCGCCGATTGCGTGTTTCGCGGAGTCGAGGCGAGCGAGTTCGTTCAAAACGCGGGCGCCATCTCGTTCAAGAATGTTTCTATAGAACCGGCGAATAAAGGGCGCAGCCGCAATTCACCTGAAACTAAGCCGTAAATGTTCTCATAACCATGCCTTCCCGCCGCTGATGCGACGGGGAAACGAAAAACGGAGGAAGTCATGAAAGAGAGATTGAGACACCACTATTATCGCATCACCCTGTTGTCGCTCTGTTGCATTACTCCATTGCTTCTTTTGTCGGCCGTGACGGCCGCCGCGCAGGAGTTCCGCGGTTCGCTCACTGGCCGGATCACGGACTCGGCGGGCGCCGCGCTCGTAGGAGCGGCGGTCAGCGCCAAGAACGTCGAGACCAACATCATCAACGTCACGACAACCAATGATGACGGCGTTTACAACTTCCCGCTCCTGCAGCCGGGCAAATACCAGTTGACTGTTACGCAGCAGGGCTTCAAGGCGGCGCAGCGTGAAAATATCGAGTTGCGCGTCGCCGACAAACTGACGCTGGACGTCAAGTTAGAGGTCGGAGCGGCGACGGAATCCGTCCAAATAGTCGGATCGTCGCCGGCGTTGGAGACCGGTTCGGTCAGCACGGGCACGGTGATCAGCAGCCAGCAGATCAGCGAGTTGCCACTGACCGAGGGAACGGCCTATCAGTTGGCGACACTCGCGCCGGGCATTTTCTATACGGGCAACCCGCTCTTCACGGGGCCCACTTCCAATGGCAACCTATCGGCGTTCCGCTCGAACGGCGCTACTGGCAGGAATCAGATCACTCTCGACGGCACGCCTAATTTCGCGTTCGACGGCGGCGTCGGATTCTCGCCGCCTTCCGACGCCGTGCAGGAGTTCAAGGTCCAGACCAACGTCTTTGACGCGCAGCAGGGTTATTCGGCCGGCGGGACCGTCAACGTCGCGGTCAAGAGCGGGACCAATGACCTGCATGGCTCGCTCTGGTACTTCAACCGCGACCGCAGCCGCACCGCGAACAACTTCTTCTCGAATCGCTCCGGGCAGGAGCGACCCGAAAGAACCTATCACCGCTACGGCGGCGTGGCGAACGGGCCTGTCTATATTCCGAAACTCTACAACGGCCGCGACCGCACCTTCTTCCTCTTCTCGTACGAGCGTCTGAAAGACAACGTCGCGGAGCCACAGCTCTTTACCGTGCCAACAGTGAAGATGCGCCAGGGCGATTTCTCCGATCTGCTCGCGCTCCCGACGCCGACATTGATCTACGATCCGGCGACGGCGCCGAAGACCGGCACAGGCAACTTTAACCGCACTCAATTCAGCGATCCGTCGCGCGCGACCGCGGCCAATCCGCTTGGACTCAACATCATTCCCCAGGCCAGGCTCAACCCGATCGCCCTCGCGTATTTCAAGTACTTCCCGCTGCCCAACGTCACCGGCAACGCGGACGGCACTAACAACTATTTCTCGAACATGATCCGGCATGAAAACTACCGGGCTTACCTCACTCGCATTGATCACAAGATCAGCGAGAAACAGACCATCTTCGGCAAGTATTTTCGCAGCTTCAATCCGGAAGACCGTTACGATTGGGCGGGCGTGGTCAACGGCTTCCCCATAACTAAGGGCTTTGAGTTCCGCACCAACGACGGCGGCAACATTGATTACACCACTACGTTGTCGCCCAGGCTAGTGCTCGACCTGCGGGTGGGCGTAAACCGCTTCGCTCAGGAACGGCGACCGGGCGACGATTTCGATCCGGCGCTTCTGGGCTTCACGGGACAGGCCCTGGCCGTGATGCGCGGCTATCAATATTTTCCGCGCTTCGACATCCGCACGTACGACCAGACCAGGCCCGTGCGATCTACTCTCGGTTCGAACCGGGCCGATTACGATGAAGGACTGCTGCGCCCGTTCCAGATGGCCTCGTTCCAGCCCACAGTGACTCAGATTTTCGGAAACCACTCGACGAAGTACGGCTATGACTTCCGCGTCATCCGCGAGAATATGACGAGTGACGGTTATCAGGGCGGGCGCTTCTTCTTCGACGGCGTCTTCACCAGTCCGGCTTCCAACTCGTCGAGCACGCTACGGAACGCTTACGGGCGCGATGTCGCGGCGTTTCTTCTGGGCATTCCCTCCGTCTCATCGCAGAGCGCGATTGATAACCCGATCAACTACTCGGTGCAGTCTCTCTTTCACGGCTTATTCTTTCACGACGATTGGCGCGTGACGTCGAAGCTCACCTTGAACCTGGGGCTGCGCTACGAATTGGAGAAGGGATTGACGGAGCGTTACAACCGCATAGCCCGTGGTATTGACCTGACGACGCCGAGCCCGGTCGAGGCGGCGGCGAAGGCGGCTTACACCGCTGCCTTCAACGCCAATCCGAGTGGCTTCGTGCTCACGCCCGATCAATTTCATGTGCTCGGCGGCCTTGGCTTCGCCGGCGACGACAACCGGAACATCTGGGACGCGGACAAGAGCAACTGGCAGCCGCGCATCGGCCTGGCTTATAAGTTGACCGAGAAGACTGTATTGCGCGGCGGATTCGGCATCTTCATGTCGCCGTTCCAGGTCGAGACTCCTTTTCAGCCAGGCTTCTCCGGCTCGACGCCGTTCGTGCCGACCAATGACAACGGCCGGACATTCATTGCGACGATCAACAATCCCTTCCCGAGCGGACTGATCGCGTCACCAGGCGCGAGTCTGGGACCTTTGACCAACGTCGGGGGTGATCTCGGCTCGTCGGATACGCCCGTCATTCCCGTTGAGCGCCGGAATGCGAAGTTCGCGCGGCTGATCTTCGGCGTCCAGCGGGAATTACCCGGGGAATTCGTCGTCGAAGCCAACTTTGTCACGGCCTGGGGTTACGATCTTGCGGTCTCCAAGAATCTTAATTTCGTCCCGCGACAGTTTCTGGGAGACACGCCCGCAACTGATACGGCGGCCAATGCCTTCCTGGCCACAAATATAGCCATCAACCCGTTCAGGAATCTGCTGCCGAATACGGGTAGCCCGCTCAATACGGCCACGAACTACACTCGCGCGCAATCGCTCATGGCTTTCCCGCAGTTCAACAATGTGTGGGTGCAGCAATACAACGGAACAAACCGCTACAACTCGCTCCAGTTGCAAGCGCAGAAGCGGTTCTCGCAAGGCTTCTCTTTCACCGGGACATACACGTGGACGCGGCTGCGTGAGAGGGTCGATTACCTGAACCCGTCCGACACGGTGTTGGAGAACCGCGTTTCGCCCGACGAGCGGCCCCACCGCTACACGCTCGCCGCTGTCTATCAATTGCCTATAGGCCGGGGAAGGAAGTTCGGCGCCGACCTGAATCGAGCTCTCGACGCCTTCGTCGGCGGCTGGCAGCTCAACGGCACCTACGAGTGGCAGAAGGGCGAGCCGTTCCTGTTCAGCAACTCGCTCTATTTCGCAGGCGACGTGACCCAGTTGAAGAGCCGCGTCGGCCAGAAGGACGCGCAAGGGCGGACGTACGGCATTGACATCTCGGCCTTCGATCCGGGGCTGGTCAGGCTGACCTCGTTCGGCTACCGCAACGTTCCCACGACGCTGGACAACCTGCGCAATCAGGCGTTCCTGAACGTCAATCTATCGGTCTCGAAGGACTTCAACGTGAGCGAGCGGAAGAGAGTGCAATTCCGCGCCGAATGGCTGAACGCTTTCAACAGCCCGTATTTCGGAAGTGGGATCAATCTCGACCCGAGTAATCAGGCTTTCGGCTTCGTGACGACGCAGCGCAATAACCCGCGCGACGTCCAACTCGGCCTGAAGTTCACATTCTGAAGTTAAGACATTCACGAACCCAATGAAAGTGGGCAGTGGTTAGTGAGCAGCGGGCATTTCGCTTGAACTGTGGCGCCAAAGGTCACAAACTGGCCACTGCTCACTAATCACTGCCCACTATTTTCTGAGGAGCCTTCATGTCGCGTTGCGACGCCCTGAAACGATGAAGCGAGAAAGCGCAATGAGATTCAGAATGTGCGGCAAAATGGGACAGGACGAGCGGTGGAGTGAGGTCGTTAGTTACCTGAGCTTCAACTCG
>DASTMP010000330.1:0-36785 GCA_035714085.1 Blastocatellia bacterium | reverse complement strand
CGGCGCGAACTCTACAATCAGTGGCAACAGTTCGGCAGGCAATGTAAGCATTCGAAAGACTCCTTTTGGCGAAGAAATCTTTCGCAGCTTATGCGGCCTGCCGTTACTTTTTCAAAGATCCGAAATGGATAAAGTCGAGCTCAGATATTGCAGCACGCTCCTCGTCTGTTCGTAGGTGTTCTTTTTGCCAATCGTCAACTCTCCACCAATGATCGGACGAAACGAGTACAATCGTATCGTCCCACACCCTGGCTGCCTCCATCGCGCGGCGTAACTCTCCCAACGTTCGGTCAACGAGTTCAAGGTTGTCGTAATAGCTATAGCCGTCCTCAAGAGAAAAATCGTCCTTCCGCCGGTCGTATAGAAATGGAAGATGAGGCGCCGGGAAATGGATCATGGCGAGCGACAGATTCGCGTCCGCCGCCGCTGCCGCACTTTCCTGACTGATCCGCTTCATGCTCTCTACGTACTCCAACCTCCTATCGCGTTCGGTGTATTTATTATTTTGTTCGATGTATTTGGAAAGAGCTCCATGAACCAGAGGGGGAATGAGGCTGAGCTTCTGAAAGTACTCGAACGTGATTCGAGAAACGCCGCGACTGCGCCTGTCTGTTTCACTGCCAACCGCGACAAATGAACACTTGGTCAAATCGCTCCAAGTACGCGGCAGTAGGGATGGTACCAACCGACGACGGCGACGCTGCCGCCGATTGCCCGCGTGCGGGAAAAGACGTTCGGCTGTGTACTCCGACTCACTGGCTCGCTGGCGCCGTCAAATGTGATCATCAATTCGTTGTAACTTGACGGTCGAGCCTCAGAAACAAGCCTGCCGGTGACTAGCGCCGGTATCGACAGCATCGTCCATTTGGCAGGCGAGTATGCGTTAGTGGCCACGATAGATTCGCCACACAATCGGTCAAGCTCGGGGAGTTCGACCGAAGACAGTCGCACGGCGAAAGCCGCACGGTAATCCATCTCGTCAAAGATAATCCACAAGACCCGTGTCGCGGGGCGCGCATTGTCGCGGCCATTGGACTCATTTTTCGTCGCTGCGTTGACCGGGTGGCTCTTCACAAGAGACCATGCCGCTTGCGATAAGGTCACAAGCCCAAACGGGGAAAGAATTAATATCACTGCATGCGTAATAGAGATGATTTGCCGTGACCGGCGCACGAGCGCAAAAACGATCAGGAAAAAGGCGACGACGAGAAGGGTGATGAAAGCGGGTTTGCCTATGACCGCTATGAGAGCCGGCGCAGGCATCCTGCCGTAAAACTCTCGACGGATGTAATTCAGCGCTGCGACCGCCACGAAGAGAAATACCCAGCGCACAACCGCCAAAAGGCGCTCTTTATGCCGGTATCGGGCAAGAGCGTACGGCGCCCAAAATAGGGTCGCGAGAAGCAAGACGTCGAAAATCAACGCCGCAAAATTCCCCCACGCTGTCAGCTCCGTGAGGTGGTAGCCGTTGAACTGCGGGTAGAGCACGGAGCGCCATGCCCCGATAAAGCAGAGGTTGGAGAGGGACAACGCCGTGATCATATCCCTGATCAACGGCAAACGACCATCAGTGTCACGAAACGAGACTGCCATTTGCGCCTGCTGCGGAGCCTACGGAAGCCTGTTTTGGTTCGGAGTGGTTGAAACGGCTTGATCGACGAGGGCCTGTTGGTCACGCCGCTCGCCGCTCCTTCCGCCGGACATCATCGCGGCGATTCTTCGGATGAATGAACGTATGTAAAATAAGCCGCCGAAGAACGACGCGACTAATAACTGCCAAACGAGAGCTCCGGAGCCGGGGTCGGTATAGAGAAAAGCCAAGGTATGAATACCGCTACAGTTGAATATGCACAAAAAAGTTACGCTCAGCGTCATAAGCTAATAGTTACCTCCAGTGTAAGGATTATGCGTGCCTCACTCATTCGGATATGTGGCGCCTTGGTTTTGAGGGGGGGAGTACTCAACATTAAGACGCTTCTCTTAGCCGGATGGACAAAGATTTTTATGCGTTGGTGTCAGTTCCCCTTGCGGGGCGACAGTTTTGCGCCCTCTCAAAAATTCGGGGCGGACGAGTTTGGGATACCGCCTTTGGGCGAAAGAGCGCGCCTTCACAAGATCTTTCCTAAAGATGGCGCTCCAAACTCATTGCTCGCCCCGAGTATTTGAGCGTATATAGCTATGCAGAGGAAGATAAAGTTACTATTCCGTCGCCACTTGGATCGATTTGGCCACCAATTTGCCCTCCGACTCCGCCGCCTCGCAAGTCACCTTCACACCGGGTTTCAGATCGGCAAGCGAGATCGTCTCACTCCCTTTTGTGAACTTGGTGGATTCGTTGACGACAAGGCGAACTTCACTGCCGGCACTATTCTTGATGACCACTTCATCCTTGCCGACCGACACGACTTCACCACTGACCGTGTCGGCAGACTTTAGGACCGGCGAGTCCGGCTGATGGGCGGTAATGACCGCTTGCCCGAGCGAGGCTACGAAAAGAACCAGGGAAAAAGCAAACAGGCGCTTCATCATATTCATATCCAAAATACTCCTTTGTTATCTGTCAATGGTTGAGTTGAAAGGCGAGAATTACTGTCGAGAATTACTTCCCGTTTTTCCGCCTGCGTTGGGGGAGAGGGGAGCGCGCCATGCTTCGCAGTCTATAGCCCGGCTAATCCGGCGTGGCAATGCAGCTTGCAACACCGAATCGTATGAGCAACTCTAATGCCTTCTCCTGCGCCATATTATTTGCAAAGCTATAAGCCTTTAAATTGGCCTGCATTGTGAGATTGAATTCTTTATGAGGTTGAGGATCAGGTGTGGCCTTATGTGCGCTCATGAGAAAAAAAGCCACACGCATCCGCCTCACACTGGCGGGCGCCGGAGCCTTAACCAATTCGGCCGGCAAATGCTCATGAAATATAATGTGTTTCCGCGCAGGGTCCTGGCGTCCTCGGAAGACGGGCGCCTCAGACGCCGCGGTTGATAGACATTGGGAAATCAGTAATGAGAGGCGCACAGGTTGCATAGAGCTATGGGCGATTCTTTTTTGCGCATTGATCTCAAAGTTGCAAACCGCCGAGCGAGAGAATTTATGAACAGCCGAAACCGAGCCCTGATCTTTCGGTATGGCATAGCGGTGTTAGCTTTCGGAGCCGCTTTGCTCATAACTCAACTCCTCTGGCCGTTGATTGATCCGGCCGCGACGCCGCTGTTCTTCGCCGCCGTGATGGTCGCCGCGTTTTATGGCGGCTTGGGACCGGGTTTGCTGGCGACCGCTCTGTCCACCTGGGCGGTTGATTTCTTCTTCATCGCTCCGTTCAACGCTATGGAACTCACCGTCGCCAACCTGGTGCGCGCGGGAGTGTTTATGCTGGTGGCGATCATCATCAGTTGGCTCAATGCGGCGCGTAAGAAATTGATGGATGACCTCAGAGAGAGGAATCGGGAGCGGGAGACGCTTCTGACGCAGATCAGTGGCTTCAACAATGAACTACGCAGTCAGGTCGAGGCCGCGACGCGGGATCTGTCGGCGTCCAATCAGGCGCTGCTGCAAACGCAGCAACGGCTGATCCGCTCGGAGAGGTTGGCGGTGGCAGGACAGATGGCGGCCTCCCTGGCGCACGAGATCGGCACGCCGCTCAACGCCATCTCAGGCCATTTGCAACTCCTGGCGCGCGATCATCCCGACGCGCCGGACACGCAGCGCCGCGTTCAGATCATCACCAAGCAGCTCGAATTCATCGTCGGGATCGTCAGAAGGCTACTCGAATGGGCGCACAAGAAACAGTTGCGCTTCAGGCCGACCGATCTCAATCTGCTGATGCGCGAGGTCCTGACGCTCGTCTCGCCTGCGCTCGAACAGCATGCGATCGCGGTATCGACCGATCTCGCTGACGGGCTGCCGCCAGCCCCCGTTGATCGCGACGGCCTTAACCAGGTCTTTCTCAACCTCATCAACAATAGTCTGGACGCGATGCCGGACGGGGGGCGACTGGAGGTCTCCAGCCGGTTCGACCATGATAACGGAATGGCCGAGCTGATGTTACGAGATACGGGCGTCGGCGTTGATTCCGGCGCGCTGGAACACATCTTCGAACCGATGTGGACGACCAAGCCTTCGGGGAGCGGTTTCGGCCTGGCCATCGCGCGCGAGATCATCACCGAGCACGGCGGCCAGATCGAGGCCGTTTGCGAACAACGTCAGGGCGCCACTTTCATCGTGAGACTGCCGCTTGATGAGGCCAGCGCGGCGCCGAAAACGCGGAAGGAGGCGCCAGCGTATGTCGCGTGAAACGCCGAGAATACTGATCGTGGATGACGACCCGGTGACCTGTGAGTTGTTGTGCGAGGTCTTCACGCGCGAAGGGTTCGCCGCGCGTTTCACACAGAGCGGGGAATCGGCGCTCGCCGAGATCAGAAGCGACCAGCCGGACATACTCGTCAGCGATATCCGCATGAAGAAGAGGCTCGACGGCCTGGCGTTGCTCGATCACTCGCAGCGGGAATGGCCTTCGCTGCCCGTCATTTTGATGACCGCATTCGGCTCGCTCGAGACGGCGATCAAGGCCGTCAAGGAAGGGGCCTTCGATTACATCAGCAAGCCTTTCGACATCGAGACGATGGTGGCGACGGTGCAGCGCGCGCTCGCCCTGCGTTCGACCGGACGGAAGAACGGATTGGATGAGGGGGGCGGTGACGAAGAGACCGCTTCCGGCCTGGTCGGACGCAATCCGGCGATGCTGGAAATCTACAAGATGATCGCTCACGTCTCCGATTCGCGGGCGGCGGTGCTGATCACCGGCGAGTCGGGGACGGGCAAGGAGCTCGTCGCGCGCGCCGTTCACGCCCACGGCCTGCGCCAGGGCTCGCCATTCGTGGCGGTCAATTGCGGGGCGTTGACCGAGACGCTGCTCGAATCCGAGCTGTTCGGCCACGTCAAAGGCGCCTTCACCGGGGCCATCGCCAACAAGCGCGGCATCTTCGAGCAGGCCGGCGAGGGCACGGTTTTTCTCGACGAGATCAGTGAGACCAGCGCTGCGCTGCAGGTCAAACTCCTGCGCGCGCTGCAGGAGCGCGAGGTTGTTCCGGTGGGCGGCAATTCGCCGGTGAAAGTGCAGGCGCGTATGATCGCCGCGAGCAACAGCGATCTCGAGAAGTTGTGCGACGAGGGGCAATTTCGGCGCGACCTGTTTTACCGCCTGAACGTCATCAACATCCATCTCCCGCCTTTGCGCGAACGCCGCGACGACGTCCCGCTGTTGGTCACACACCTGCTGCGCAAGCATACCCCGCAGGGACAAGCGCCGCCTGTCATGGACGAACGTGCGCTTCATTACCTGGTCTCATATTCCTGGCCCGGCAACGTTCGGGAATTGGAGAACGTCATTGAACGGGCGATCACACTCAACCGGAGCGGGCGGATCATGCCCGAAGACCTCCCGCCGAAAGTTTGCGGATACGACGCCGAGAGTGTCGCGGCCAAACCCGGCGCCGATGACTTGGCCGCGCTCTTCACGGGGCTGCCGACGATTGACGAGGTGGAGCGCCGGTACCTGCTGTATGTCCTCGACGCCACGGGCGGCAACCGCAAGCGGGCGGCGGAGATCCTCGGCATCAACCGCCGGACGCTTTACCGGATGGCGGAACGATTTCAAATCGAACTTTGATTTTGTACGTGGCCGAGTCAGCCGACGTCACACAGGATTTCATCAATGAATACAACCGGCGCGCCTCGGCGCCAGCGCCGCCAATAAAACCACCAGGAAACTGAGCGCGCAGTTCGATCAAGTGTTACCGCCTCTGGTGTTGCGCGCAAACGGCCAGCAAAAACGCGATTACAGCGCGCGGTCAGAAGCAGCAGATTTATTTTCTGGCGCGTAATGCCGAGGGACGACTTGAAGGCATGCTGGCCTGTTCGCCGATCTACGCGCGGCGTGGATGGTATCTCGAAGATTTGATCCGCCGTCCGGGCGCCGAACGCGGCGTGAGCGAACTGCTGGTCGTCGAAGCGATCGGGCATCTGGCGGATGAAGGCGCGGAACTGGCGACGCTCGCCACGTCGCAGCTAGCGGGCATCAAGCCTGATGCGTTGACCACGCCCTTCAAACAACTCGCGCGAATGCTGACGTTTATCTACGAGAATCTCGACGCCTTCTATCATTTCAAAACGCTCCACCGTTTCAAGTCGAAATTCGCGCCGTCGTTCATCGAGCCTGAATATGTCGCCATTTATCCCCCGCGCATCCGGCTGCGAATGATATATGCCGTGATCGGCGCGTTCGATCCGGCCGGATTTACAGGTTTGATCGCGTCGAAGCTAGGGCGAATTTGGCATGAAGCGTTGCGCTCCGGCAAGACTGAGTAGTGACTACCGCGTCCGTATCAGCTAATAGGAGAGCTCAATCATGAAACGTCAAGATAGCGGTCTCAATATCTGGAAGAAAAATCAAATAGCGCCTACTCGACTTGAAATCCTTCACCGCGACACTGAATACAGGTATGGCAAGGATTCTGAAAGATTGTGATGAACGACGCCGAGCAAGTCCAACAAAGAGTCCTCAATTACGTAGCGCGCGGCGGCGCGGACGCTCTCGCTCTTTGGCCTGAAAGCGAACGACAGCGGGACGGCGCGCAGCAGACATATATCGTTTTCCCCGTCGCCGACCGCGATCACATCCTTCAAGGCGAACCCGGAGTGTCCGGCCAGATGGCGCAGGACGTTCAGTTTGCAAATTCTGTGCTCGCCACAGCCCCGCGGATGATGGGTCATCGCCTGGGTGATCGTCGCTTCTCCGGTCGCTTTATCGTTGCTGAACTTCATCAGGTGCGCGACACTGAAATCCGCGAAGACTCTGCGTCGCGCGATCTCCGAAACGACGAAGAAACTGTCGGTGACGAGGCCGACGCGGTAGCCGAGCTTGCGCAGACCGACGACCGTTTCAATCGCGCCCGGCGTCAATGGCATCTCATGCGCGGTTTGCGTGAACACGTCTCTGGAGACGCCGGCAAACAGAGACGCGATCATGCGCATCCGCGATTCGGCGGAAAACTTCGGGTTATCCAGATATTGTGACAACGCGCTGGTCTTGAACGTACGCCGAGCCAACTCCACGATAAAGCGTCCGTCGAGGGTGACTCCGTCCATGTCGAGCAGCGCCAGCCTTTCAGCGTGCGCGACCTTTTGCATGATTACCGGCAGCCCAGCTTGCCTGCGCCGCTCCGCCTCCTGCGTCTCCCTGACTTGCTCGAAGCTCAGGCGCCCGTCGCGCGAAGCTCGGTCGAGAATGACCCGCATGACCTGCGAGGCCATGTCGCCCAGCGCCTGAAGGGGCTGGTTATCATGTTCAATGTGGCCGATGTGGACTTGAACCAGCCTCGCCCCGAGCCTCGCCGCGTCCAGCAACAGCCCCACGTCCACGCCGTAATCGTCTTCGAAGCGTAGTCGCTCGAGAAGTGAACGCCGCGCGGCGATGATTCCGCCCAGCGGCTGTTCTATGTGATTGAGTTCCGGGAAAAAGGTTTGCAGCAGCGGTCGCGCTGTGAGCGCGGTCACGCGACCTGCTTCGCGCGAGAAACGGGCTTTGACGAAGTCCGCGACGCCGTTGAGCAGCGGCCCCGCCAGGCGGGCGATCAAATCCTGACGCAACTCGCTCAGGTCGCCGTCGAGATAAATCAGCAGGTCGTTCCGCGCGGCGTTCAACCCGTCGAGCATCGAGGCCCCTTTTCCGAGCAGGGTACTGGTGACGACGCGCGCGCCGGCCGCCTCGGCGAGTTCGGGAGTGCCGTCAATCGAACCGTCATCGACGACGATGACTTCGCTCACGCGTGGATCGGCCAGGGCCAACTTCACGACTGCGCTGACAGTTGCGGACACATCAAGGGCGGGGATAACGACGGAGATCATAGATGTAAATCGGTCAATCTTCCGCTCGATTTGAAGGCGTCAGCCAATCACTCAAGCGACCTTCTCGGATAGTTCGCAGTAGTCGGCGCCGGAGGATTCCACTCCGGCGTCGTTTATGCCATTCTGAAGGGTAAAGTTCTTGCCGCACATTTTGCAGGCATATTCATCTATCTGCGGCGCGTCGAAGATAAGCAGGGTTACTCCGCAATGTGGGCAGCGATGCAGGTACTGACTCATCATCCGCTTCCAGTAATCATCCATGATAGTGTTGCTCCGTCATTGTCTTTCCTGATTCAAACCACTTTTTGGTCGTACAAGACTTATGCCACGTATATCGACTGTGGAATTCAATATGGAGAGTGCTTTTGGGGATCAATTGTGAATAGCGGCTGCGGCGAATTGGGACATGCCGTGGCTGGACGCAACATTGTTTTAAACACGGCGGATTCGCCAACTTGGCTTCTGGCGCAAAGGTTGCTAGAGCAGGAACTGCAGATTGACAATAGGCAGAGGAGTTTTGTCGAGAGGAATCATAAGGCTCGCTGTGCTTGGCAATCTGCAATCCGGCTGAGGACGCAAGCAGCGCGCGATTTGAACCAGGCTTTCCCCCCCACACTGGAAAGTTACTCGATAGCGCGCTGCTTCCCTCATGTCAACTGCTTCTTCATCAACATCGCGTTCCGCGGGTATATCTTCCAGAAGAAGTTCCTGTAAAGGTAGGCAACGACCGATCCCAAAAAGCCACACAATGCGCAAAAGGCCACACCAGATGTGCCACGCTCGGTCACATGCAGGCGCGGCGGTTCGCAGATCCCCAGGCGCTACTGCGTTACGGCCCGCTCATCGTCCTCCGAAGATCAACCAATCCTACACACCAGCTCCGATCACACGACGTCCATTCTTTTCAAGCCGCGCCCGCCTCCGACGAGCAACAGCGCGCTGACTGCGGCGGCTGAGAGCAGCAGCGCCGGTGTGATCTTCGGCAACGATTCGCTGCGCCACAAGAGATTACACGGAAACACGATGAGATCACGCAGCGCGGCATGGCCTTGGAAAACATCGGGACGGTACATGAAGATCGAGCCCGGCAAGACCACGAGCGCGAACAATATGAAGGCCAGGAGCGTGGCGTAGTAGGTCTCCGACGAGAAGAGAAACGCCAGGTTCAGCAGCGCGAGAAGCATGAGCGCGAAGGCGGTGATCACGAATCCAGCGCACAAGACGCAGGACAGTTTCAGCGGCGAGAACGACCTTCAAGTGCCCGCGAACGAAAACTTGCGCGAGATCGAAGCCGCGCTCAAATCGGGCGGGAATAAGGACATTACCGCCGCCAGGCTGCCGAAGCTCAATCACCTTTTTCAAACCAGCGAGACCGGATCGCCGAACGAATACATCAAGATCGAAGAGACTATCGCGCCCGTCGCCCTGAAGACCATCGGCGATTGGATTCTGAAACGGACCACGACACAAAGTTGAGATGGTCTTCCTGATTTTGTTTGGCGCGGGCGCTCGCGTACGAAGTGATCTATTGCAAAGGCCGGCAGCGAAAGCCTGCCGGTTGACCCGGAGAATCAGTGAATGGACCTGTCAGGCAAATGGATGTCCTTGTATGACTCGTCGCCTGTTTTGTATGGCAACTCCCTCCGGCGGGTTAGGGCGGCGATCAGCATAGCTAGGCCTAACCCGACGAAGCGCAGGATGTTGGGAGTTACGGAAAGGACGAGGCCGACGAGCTTAGTGATGACCGCCGTGGTCGTCACGGACAGCGCAACGATCGAGAAAGTTTCAATTGCTGAGAGACGTTTCCTATTCATCATTGCCATTCATCCCTTGACTGATGCGCTCGACGGCTTTCCCCAACTGCTCGGTCGTACCGAGCAACACTAAAATGTCGTCCTCCTCAATCCTGAACTCGTGCCCCAAGTTGATCCGCGCATTCCCGTCACGAATCGCCGCCGTTACTGAGGCGCCGGTCCGACGGCGCAGGTCGATTTCTTTAAGTGTTTTTCCGATAGCGGGCGAACCATGGCCGATGAAAATGGTGTCGGTCGCCGCCGAGCCGAAAGCCTCCCCGATCTTGCGCAGCTCGGCTAGTGGCAGCGAGTCCGACCGCAGCATCTGATAGCCCTCGCTCCGGATCTCCTCCACTTCGCGCTGGATGACGTTGCGCGAAACCCCGTACTCCTGTAGCACGCGGGAGAATATCTCGACGCTCGTTTCAAACTCTTCTGGGATCACCTGGTCGGCGCCGAATTGGTAAAGTTCATCGACCTCGGCCATGTAGCGGGTGCGGACGATGATACATAGATCGGAGTTCAACTCGCGAGCGAGCGCGACGGCGCGTCGCGTCGAGACCGGGTCCGAGATGGCCACCACCAGGATTTCCGCCTGCCGCACGCCGACATGTTGCAACACCTCTTTGCGACTGGCGTCGCCGTACTCGATCGGCGCCCCCTGCGCCCGCGCCCCACGTACCACCTCGGCGTTCAGCTCCAGAACTACGTAAGGGATGCCCACACGGTGGAGCACCTTCGTGAGGTTGCGACCGTTCATCCCGTAGCCAGCCACGACCACATGCTTGCTGAGACCATGACCGGCCTCCACCAAGTCCTCGACCTTAGGCTCAAGCGGCGAGCCTGGCGTCAGCTTGGCTTGCAGAGCGTATCCTACGCGCGGCGACGCCTTGATAAGGAAAGGGGTGGCGATCATTGAAAGAATCGAAGCCGCCAGAAAACGCTGATAGTCGCCCTCCGAAAGCAGTCCCTGCCCCAGGCCGACCTTGGCCAGGATGAAGGAGAACTCGCCGACTTGCGCCAGCCCGATCCCGACCATCGACGCCACACGCAACGAATTACCCAGCAATCGCGCGACCGCGAACACGATGATCGCCTTGCCCATGACTAGCGCGCCGAACCACTCGATCACCACCAGCAAGTTGGCCGCGAGGGGGCCGAGCGAGAGCAGCATGCCGATGGAGATGAAAAAGACGCTATTGAATACGTCGCGGAAGGGCATGACGTCGGAGACGATCTGGTGGCTGTATTCGGATTCGGCGAGGACGATCCCGGCGATGAAAGCCCCCAGCGCCATCGAGAGGCCGAAGTGCGAGGTCAGCCAAGCGGTTCCGAGGCTCACCATCACGACGAAGATGATGAAAACCTCCGGGCTGCGCAGCCGCACGATGCGGTGGAGCAAGAAAGGAACCACGAAGCGAGCCGCCAGGATGATGCCGGCAATGACCGCAAGCGCCGTCCCCAGTTTGATCGCGATAATCGTGAAAGACGAACCTTCCTTGCCGCTGAGGACAGGGGCGAGCAGCATCATCGGGACGATGCACAAATCTTGGAAGAGCAGGATGCCGACGCCTGCCTTCCCGTGCGGAGTGTCGATCTCCAGCCGATCCATGTATGTCTTGAGCACGATGGCCGTGCTCGAAAGCGCGAATAGGAAGCCGAAGAAGGTCGCCTGGCCGGTAGACTTCCCGAGCAGGCGGAAAAGGCCGGTGACGGCCAGGACCGTGAGCAGCACCTGCAGCCCGCCGCCCCACAACACCAGCCGCTTCATCCCCATTATGCGGCGCAGCGAGAATTCAAGGCCGATGGTGAACAGCAGCAGCACTACCCCGATCTCGGCCAGCGCCTCGATCGCCTGCGCGTCCTTGATGAGTCCCAATCCGTAAGGCCCGATCACCACGCCGGTGATCATGAATCCGACGATCACCGGCAGGCGGAGACGGTGACAGACGAAGGCGATTGGGATCGAGGTGACGAGCAGAATAAGCAGGTCGTCTAGCAAAGGCAGATCGTGTGGCATAGATCTCCACTTTCCTTTCTCTCGAACTGGGTGATGGCCAAATTTGCAGTTTGGTGTTGTCTGTGACGTTTCGCCGGGAGGTCGACATTTCAGTTTTAGCGCGCATTTACGCGCCGTCCACCCTACTAGAAGTAAGTATGGCTTTGGCCCGGCGCTCTAAAGCGGAAAAAGTCCGGCGAACGATTTATCGAGAACCTATTTGCTCCCGCGCGAATCTGTAATTATTGTGATTTAAATCAGAAGGGCACAGTGACGGAGGTAGGCGTCGAGGCGGTGAAACGGTCGCCGCTGAGCAACTAGCGGCGGGGGCCCATCACTGTCCTTGACCTGATAGATCAAGGCAATGATGCTCGCAGGAGCCGGAACATTGTCCGGACGTGGCTTGCGACTTAGACTCAGAAAAAAAACTTTGAACTCGCCACACACTTGCGATTTGGTAGGCCGAGGGAATCTATTCGCGGGGTTGATTGGAACAATGCGGCGACCGTTGTTAGCAACCGATCGGCATTCGCCCATAGCTACGATTGCCGCGTCCTCGGCGATCGGCGAGTCGCCTGAGGTGGTCGACACCTCTGTCTTGTAATGAAGTAAAAAATAACCACTCCACCAAAACACCAGAGTCAGCGCGACCAACAGGTGATGGCTTTTTCTGGACGTCCGTTGTTGTAAACGCATTTACGGGAATTCTATCCTTCCTACCACTCAATACGCCAGCGAAAGGCGAGCTTGCGTCGAAGCTACGCTGCAAAGCAGGCGCGTCAGATTGGGCGGCTGCGCCCCAGGCAGGGCCCATTAGGTGCGCGTCATGCCGATGCGCGGGCTCAGCACTGTTCGCATCATAGCGTCTCGGCGTCTTCCAGGAAACATCGCACGATAAGACAAACAAATGTGTTTGGTAAACAAATCGGCTCTGTTGCAAAAGTAACCGTTCACCCGGGTCTCAAGGCCAATTCTGAATCGATAGACATCCTCAAGCAACCGCGCTAATCTGCCCTGGTGCTGACGCTCGATCTACTTGGAATCAGTGAGGAGGATTGGAATCAGACGCCCGCTTCGGTGCGCGCGGCACTGATGTTTCTCATCCAACAAAATCAGCGGCTGGAGAATCGCTGCGCCACTTACGAACTACAGGTTCAGAAACTACAAGCCGAACTGGAACGGCTCAAAAAGCTGGAGTTGGAAGTGGCCGAATTGCGCGAGCGCCTGGGCCAGAATTCACAGAACTCATCCAAACCACCCTCTTCCAATCCGCCTTCAGTCTCACGCCCGAACAAGCATCAACCGAGCGGCCGCAAGCGAGGCGGCCAGCGTGGGCATCCAGGACACGGACGGACCCTCTTGCTGCCCGATCAGGTGGATCACATCGTCGAGTTGCGCCCCGTCAGTTGCCAGCAATGCAGCTCTCTACTCTTGGGCGATGATCCTTCACCGGCCCGACGGCAGGTCAGCGAACTACCACCACTCCGAGCCCAAGTCACCGAATATCGACAACACACTTTGAATTGTCCTCATTGCGGCGCTTCAAACCGAGCCGGGTGGCCTGAGGAAGCGCCATCCGGATGCTTCGGGCCGCGTGCTCAGGCGGTTGTGGGTTATCTCACCGGAAGGCTCGGTCTATCTTACCGCAACGTGACTGAGGCGATGTAGGCCTTACACGGATTGGAGATTGGTCTTGGCAGCGTGGCGGCTATACAGCAACAGGTCAGCGCGGCGCTGGCACAACCGGTAGCGACCGCGCAGAATTTTGCAGTACGAGAGTCTATCCATTATGTGGATGAAACCGGCTGGCCCGAGGGCGAGAAACTGAGGTGGCTTTGGATTCACGCCACACCGGAAGTGACGGTCTTTACGATCCGACCTGGCCGGACGAAAGAAGCGGCGCAGGAAATCCTCGGCCAGAACTTCACGGGATTGGTGAACACCGATCGCTACAACGCGTATCACTGGGTAGACGAAAGCAGGAGGCGGTTATTCTGGGCACACCTGAAGCGGGAGTTTCAGGCGATTAAGGAGCGCGGCGGAAAATCAGCCGAGATCGGCGATAGCTTGCTGACAGAGGTCGGCAGATTGTTTGAGCGCTGGTATGAACTGCGTGAAAATCGGATTGATTGGCCGGCTTTCCAGGCGGCGATGAAATCCATTGAACAGCGAGTCGGCGATTTGTTGCGCGCCGGAGAGCAATGCGGTCAGGAAAAAACCAAGCGCACTTGCGGAAACATTCTCAAACTGGAGAGATCGCTCTGGACATTTGTGAGAGTAGAAGGAATTGAACCGACGAATAACAATGCGGAACGCCCACTGCGACGGGCAGTGCTCTGGCGGCGAAAATCCTTCGGCACTCAGAGTGAATCGGGCTCTCGATTTGTCGAGCGAATCTTGACGGTAGTCACGACTCTACGGCAGCAGGGGCGAGATGTGCTGGATTATCTGACGACAGTTTGTGGCTCAGTCAATGGGAAGAGCGGCTCGATCCGCCTCCTGCCAAATTCTTCTTGATTCCGAGAGATGAACCAAAAGCTCAAAGTCTCCTTCGATGATCCGGACCATGGATGGGTCTGCTTAACAATCAATTGTGGAGACGATTCCGCGGCGATCATTGCCTCCTATACGCCCAGCGATTCCTTCTTAGACCTGACCAACGCTCTAGTTTATACAGGATTGTACTCATTCATACTTAAGCGCAACCATTGGATCAACCTTCGTCGCCCGTCGCGCCGGAATCCAGCACGCCAACAATGCGACGACGGCTAACAACCCGGCGATGGCGATGAACGTCAACGGATCCATCGCGCCTACGCCGAAGAGCATGCTCTCCAGCCACCGCGTTAGCGCCAGCGACGCCGCCACACCCAGCGCAGCGCCCAGCAGGACGAGCCGCATTCCCCGCCATACGACGAAGCCCAACACATTCTCCGCTTGCGCGCCCAGCGCCAGACGGATGCCGATTTCGCGTGTGCGTTCGCCGACGAAATTGGCGAGCATCCCATACAGTCCAATGGCCGCTAGGCTGAGCGCCACCAGCGCGAAGCTTCCCAGCAGCCAGGACATGGCGCGTTTATCGAACGATTCGAGCCGTAAGTTCTCTTCCATCGTCCTGACAATATGAATAGGCTGTTCCCTGTCCACCGCCCAAACCTCGTTCTGCAACGCGGCTTTCAACGACTGCGGATCGCCATTGACGCGCGCGAGCAGATTGACGGAACGCACCGCGGCGGCGTCCGCCGGCCAGGCCTGCGCTAACGATTGCTGTGCAAAAGGAATGTAGATTTCGAGCGGAGCTTCGCGAATTTCCAACCGGGTCGGATGGCGCGTGTCGGCGCTGACGCCGACAATCGTCAGCCAGGGACGATTGTCGGCGCGTCCGCCCAGATTCAACTGTCTGCCCAGCGCATCGCCGTCAGAGAAAAACGAGCGCGCCAGGAGTTCATTGACGACCACTACGCCCGCCGTACCCGTCCGGTCGGCGCTGGTGAAGGCCCGCCCTCGCAACAACCGCATCCCCCGCGCGCGGAAGTAATCTTCCGTCACCGCCGAACAAAGGACGTATGGCGCGTCGCCGCTGATCCGCGACTGCGCGCCTTCGACTGTAAAACCCGGCTCGGCGCCGGCCTCTTGAGGCAGGGCGACCCAATGCGCCGCAGCCGCGTGGCTCACAGCGGGCAGCCGCTGCCATCGCTGCAAGACCTCGGCGGCAAACGCTTCGGCCTCGCGCGCGCGCCGGTACTTGTACTCCGGCATGTTGATCCACATCGTCACGGTGTTGCGCGGATCGAAGCCCAGGTCAATGCGCTGGAAATTCCAGGAGCTGCGGAGAAGAAGCCCTGCACACACAAGCAGCAGGAACGAGACCGCGACGTCGCATGTGATCAGCCCATTGAGCCAGCGATGACTGCGACGGCCCTTCAACGCGCCTACTTTCAGCGCCTCCTGCACGTTGGGGCGCGACGCCTGCAACGCGGGCAATAGTCCGCAAAGCAACGCCGTCAACGTCGACAGCGCAAGCGCGAAAAGCAAGGCCTTGCCGTCAACGTCGAAGTGGTAACGCCATTCGAACGGAACAATTAGGTTAATCGCATCCACCAGCCAGACCGCCAGCAGCGCGCCGAGCGCGCCGCCGGCAAGCGCCAACAGCGCGCTCTCCGTAAGCAATTGGCGCACAATCCGACAGCGCGTCGCGCCGAGCGCCAGGCGCACCGCGATCTCCTTTTGGCGCTCGACGCCCCGCGAGAGTAGTAATCCGGCTACATTGGCGCACGCTACGAGCAACACCAGCGCGACCGCGACGAACAGCAGCGCTGCGAGTGGTTTGTACTCTCCCCCGTACCATTCGCGCAGCGGCATCACCCTAACGCCGATGTCACGGTTCGTCGCAGGATAGCTCTCGGCCAACCCGCGTGTGATAGTCTCCAACTCCGCCTGCGCTTGCGTGAAGCTGACTCCCGGCCCCAATCGCGCGAAGACCATAAGGTCGCGCGCTTCGCGATTTTGCGCCCAGTTCCCGGGCCGCGCCGACAGTGGCAGAAAAAGCTGCGCGCCAAAAAGGTCGAAGTCAGGCGGCATCACGCCGATCACGGTGTAAAACCTGCCTTCGATTTTGAGCTCGCGGCCCAAAATGTCGGCGGCGTTTCCGAATCGCTGCCGCCACAGGCCGTGGCTGATGACCACTACGCCCGCGTTCTCCGGTCTGTCTTCCTCCACGAAAAACACGCGGCCCTGCATCGGCCTCACGCCAAGCACACCGAATAGGCTGGCCGAAACGTACATTCCGCGCGCCAGTTCCGGACGGTCGGCGCCCGCCAGCGCCATCGACCCCGGCCATTCCAATGCGGCAAACTGCTCTACGCTTCGGCTGCGCGCTTTCCAATCGTCGAGATCGGGCAAGGAAACGCCGAGGTACGACATGCCCGTTCGCGTGTTGACCCCGTCAATGGCGACGACACGCGCAGGGTCACTTGCGGGCAAGGGCGGATAGACGAGCGTTGCCACGATACTGAAGACCACCGTGCTCGCGCCGATGCCCAGGCTAAGCGTGAGCGTGGCAATCAACGTGAAACCGGGTTTCTTCGACAACATTCGCACGCCATAGCGCAGGTCTTGCAATAAGCTTCCCATAAATCCTCCCTCACGGTGTAGATCTGTGCCGCACAACAGAAGCAGGATTGTTCGCTCTCGACATTACGCGGCGATCGATGACGCCTGCTGGTATCAGAAGTGAAAACTCAATCCCCGTGCCGCGCAACAACCGAATCGGCTGAAGCCGTCATCTCCCCAGACTGCGTTGAAAGCAAAGATTTTAGAAGAAGTCTTGCCTCAGGCATCTCGATTGGACGGGCGGCCGGTGTTCAGTTGTGGGATCGACCTTTCCCAAATCCGAACTCCATTGAAATCGTTCTCCGACTGGGAAGCAGCACAACTTGATGAGCCGGGCGTTGCAACGATGGGCGCGCTATAACCTATTCTTGCGCCGCGTAGAAGAGAGGCGACAACTCATGCTGGTTCCGTCCCAGGGCTTCTTGGGATGCTGTCGCCGTGAACACCCCAGCGTCTGTGAGCACATAGAAAGTAGTGTGTCCGCCCTTGGGCAGAGGATACGACGTTGTGAGCGCCATCTTCGGCTGGAAGGTCTTGGCGGTACTCACCATAGCCTTAGCCGCCTTACGTATGCTCTCGTGCCCGACGCCACCAAGGAATCCACCACCGCTACTTAGATAGATGCTGGCATTGCCGTCAGCGACCGCCAACACGGTGTATGAATTGCCGTCCTTGAACGAGGTATCCATCAGGACGCCCCATGGTTCATTGGCGCTCGCGCCAACAAGTAGTCCCAGAGATCTCCTCGACCCGGCGAGCGCCAGGCTTCGAATTGAGAATTGCTGCCGTTCAGCCCTCTTCACCACTCAGCGTCAGAGATTCCGATTTGGGCGAGCGTCAGCACAGCCTGAGATTAGCCGCTTGATTGAAGATGTCTATCAGTTCTAAATATCCCTCTGGCCCCACCTGAACGGTTACGTTGCAAAATTCACTGACCATACAGGATGCTGTAGCAACCACTCGTTCAGCACTACTATTAAATGTGGTCAAAATATTTTTTGCAATAGAACCGTTGTTCGTCAGTCTCAAGTGAGGGCGAATTCTTTTCTCTAACTCCGGAGCATACGCCTGAACCCACCGGTAGATCGTCGTATGATCGACTGTGAGGTTGCGCTCCCGCATTATTTCTTCGAGATCGCGATAACCGAGGGCATAGCGCAGATACCAGCGCACGCATAGATGGATGATCTCGGACTCATAGTGGCGCCACTTGAAGAGATTGGTTTTGGCCACAGGCAGACCTCCGAGGAAGATTCAGGATCGGGACGGCCTGCCATCATTGATAAAAGACACCTGTTTTTGCAACACAACCGACGGGCGACACGAGGAGCCCGCTATACTACAGCCTTCAATCTCTGCGCTATCTGACTTCAAGACGCGCCGTGCCGGGGCGGGCTCGATCTCGTTCTGAGTTTTCTGACTCGGCTTACGATTCACAAGCAGGCGCCGGGAACGCGCTCTCGCGGCGAAACTTCTATGGTTTCCGCCCCGGCGCCGGTTTTCGTTCCGGCGCGGGTCTTCGTTCCCTCTCTTTTCGAGCGGGCGCCGGCGCAGGCTCGACTTTGCGGCGCTCCTCCTGCCGGCTTTTGAGTATTTGATGCTCGCGCCGCATCTGTTCTTCGAACTCGCGCCGCTCGTTTTCGTGCCGCCTGTTTATCTTTTCAGGCGGCTCCTTGCGCGGAAGCTGCGCCCGCTCTATTCGCTGCCGGTTCTCAAGCGCCTGGCGTTCGCGCGCTTGCTGTGTTTCGAGTTGGCGTTGTTCGGTCTCTTCGCGGCGGCGAATTTGATCGGTGGTCGGATTGGGCGTTCGCCTCGGCGTTTCGACCTGTCGAGGCGCGCGGTCTGTCGTCTCTCTTTCAATCTTGGGACGATAGAAGATCACATCGCCGCCTCTGACTTCGACGCCGCGGCCCGCCGAGCCGCTGTCCACAACGCGCTGGCGCAGTACAGCGCGGCCTGACGCCCGCTCGATGCGCTCGACGCTGACACTGCGATTGATGACACGATTTTCAATTGCGGCGTAATCGGTCGCATTCTCAGTTTCGCGCAATAGCGTCACATTGCGGGCGGGAAGCTCCAAGCGTCGGTCCAAATCGCGCGCCGGGAAATGGCGCTCCTCGACGAAGCTGTACCAGTGCGGCTCGACAACAGTGTCGACCTCGTCCCATCGCGCGCGCAGCCCTATGCTGCCATGCCATTCGACCTGAGGCGGCATCGGCGCCCAACCTACCCAACCTGGGCGACGTCTCCACACGACCCACGCGGGGGCCCACTCTCTACCGGGCTTCCACACCCAGCCGTGGCGTCTATGGAAAAACCATCTGCCGTAATGAAACGGCGCCCAGCCCCAGCGCCATCTCGAAACCCACGTCCAGCCATAATCCGTGTAGACCCAGTAGCCATAGGTGTAAGGCCGCCAGCCGGCGGAAACGCCATAGGGCGTCCACACCCAGCCGTAGTCATCGAGCGCAAACCAGCGGCCGTAAGGCGCGAGCTCGTCGTAAAAGATGCTTACATCAACGATGACGCGCTGCGCCGGCGCGGTAGGTCTTGTTCGCGCAGACGCGCGTATTCCACAGCCGGCGGCCCCGATCGCGACTACAAATAAGAGCGCGATAAATAGTGACAAGTGTTTCATAACTACCTCCCCACGGATCTCTTGCGCGAAATCCGGGAAGTCATCGATCGGCTCGCAGGTGTCTCTGAAACCAATCGGCGGCCAGCCGCGCGACCTCCTCCAGTTTTCCCGGCTCTTCGAACAGGTGTGTCGCGCCGGGTACGATCGTCAGTTCCTTCACACACCGAAGCGCTCTAAGCGCTTCTTCGTTCAATCGAATGACCACGTCATCCAGTTCGCCGACGATGAGCAGCGTTGGCGAAACCACTCGTGACAACGCCTCGCCTGCCATGTCGGGACGCCCGCCGCGTGAAACGACGGCTCCGATTTCATCGCCCATCTCCGCCGCCACAACCAGAGCCGCGCCCCCTCCAGCGCTTGCGCCGAAATAACCGATGCGCAGAGGGGCGGTCTCCTTTTGTTTCTTGGCCCATTCCGTCGCGCCAACCAACCGTCGCGCCAGCAGATCGATATCAAAGCGTAGGTAGCGGGTTTGCAGATCAATCCTCTCTTCTTCGCGCGTCAGCAGGTCGAAGAGCAACGTCCCGACGCCCGCCTCACGAATGACTTGCGCCACGTATTGATTGCGAGGGCTGTGACGGCCACTGCCGCTTCCGTGCGCGAAAAGAACGAGGCCTTCCGCTCGACTGGGAACGCTTAATTCGCCCGGAAGCGCAATGGAATCTGCCGAGATCCTTACCTCGCGCGAGATCGCAGTCTTTTCTTCCACTTCTTCTTCCATAGCTCTTCCCGTCCTGTGGAGATTGTCATTGCAACCCGAATGCCGAACTGGAATCAGCGGAGCAAAGGCAGTTATGGCTTGATGGCGCGGAGAATTGGGGAAAGTCACGCGCCGCGCTGCGTGATTTCACGCGGCGCGGCTCGTAATGCGTAGGAGAATTATGCGGCGAGCGTGTCCTGGCTAAGCGCCTGCGCCACTGTTTTCAACAAAGTCTTTGCGTCGTAAGGTTTAATCAGAAATGTTTTGACGCCGAGTTGATCGAGATCGGCGGCGTCTATCGATTCGGTCAGACCGCTGCTGGCGATAATGCGGACCTGCGGATCCAATTTTTGCAGGGCGCGAATGGTCATGGGACCGTCCATCACGGGCATCATCATATCTGTGATCACGACGCTGATCTCGCCTTTGTGGCTGGCGAAAATACCGAGCGCCGTCGCTCCGTTATCGGCGGTCAGCGACCGGTAGCCGAAGCGTTCGAGCGTCGCCCGGGTCATTTCCCGAATGGCGGCCTCGTCATCTACCACCAGGATCATTTCGCCATTGCCAAGGTGGATTTCAGACTGTCCCTCTTCCGACTCATTCCGGCTCGCGGCTTCGTTGGCAGGCAGATAGATTTTGAATTTTGTTCCCAGCCCGGGTTGGCTATCGACAGTGATGAATCCGCCGTGGCCCGTGATGATGCCTTGAACCGTAGCTAGTCCGAGTCCTGTGCCTCTCCCCGGCTCTTTCGTGGTGAAGAACGGGTCGAAGATCCGGTTAATGATTTCAGGGGGGATGCCTTCGCCCGTGTCGGTGATGGTAATGACAACGTATTTGCCAGGGCTGGCTCCTTTGAGCATCCCCGCGTATATTTCATCGAGGGGCTGGTTCTCAGCCTCAATCGTCAGCGCGCCCCCATTCGGCATTGCGTCGCGTGCGTTCACACAGAGATTCATTAGCGCCTGATGCAGTTGCGTGGCGTCGCCATTGATCACCCACAGACCCTCTGGTAGATCTTGTTCGATCCGGATTGAGCGGGGGAAGGTTTCCCGCGCGATCCCCACAATCTCGCGGATCAGATGTTTCGGCTGGACCAGCACGCGTTCGCCGGCGGTTCCTCTGGCGAACGAGAGCAATTGCTTGATCATCTCCGCGCCGCGCTCGGCGTTGGTCCGCATAACTTCGAGCAATCGACGGCTCGGTTCGTCTTCCAGCCTCATTTGCAGAATTTGCGCGCCCATCGTGATCGGCGAGAGAATGTTGTTCAAATCGTGCGCGATGCCGCTGGCGAGCGTCCCGATGCTTTCCAGCCGCTGGGCGCGCAGGAACTGCGCTTCGAGTCTCTTCTTCTCAGTGATGTCGGTATTGATCGCCAGGATGGTTTTAGGATTGCCCTCCTCGTCACGCACTAATGTCCAATGGCCTTCGACGATGACTTCCCGGCCATCCTTAGTGATGTGGCGCAACTCACCGTTCCACTCCCCCTTCTCGATAACGATCTCATTCGCCCTCGCCAACTGCGACAAATCCTCTCGATAAATCAGCTCCTGGACCGGTCTGCCGATCACTTCTTCAGCCGTCCAACCATACAAGCGCTCGGCGCCACGGCTCCAATAGCGAATGCGGTTGTCTAAATCACGGACGACGATGCCCTCATGCGACTGGTCGAGCAGGGCGGCTTGTTCAACCAATCGCTCATTCGCCCGTACGTTCTCGGTGACGTCACGATGAATGACTGTGTAGAGTATTCGACCGCCCACTTCGACTTTTGAGATCGAAGCCTCCATCGGGAACTCCTCGCCGTCGGCGCGCAGCCCGTAGACCGTCCTTACCCCCATCGTGCCCCGTGTTATCTCACCCTGGCCGAATGCGCGGACCTGATCGCGGTGCGTCAGGCGAAAGCGCTCCGGGATAAATCGGTCGATTGGCTGCCCGATCGCCGCGGCCGCCGAGCAGCGGAATATTTTCTCGGCGGCCGCGTTGAAAAGGATGATACGCTGGGCGTCATCAATAGTGATGATGCCGTCTATCGTCGTATCTAAAATGCTTGCCAACTGCTCCCGGCTTTCGCGCAACGCCACGTCGGCGCGGACACGTTCGGTGATGTCGCGCAGAATGACCGTGAAGAGTTTCTTGGGGCCGATCTCTATCTGCGAGATTGAAGCCTCTATGGGAAACTCTTCTCCGTTGCGGCGCAACCCGCTGATTGCGCCCAGCGCTCCCATCGCACGATCGGTCTCGCCGGTCATGCCGAATCTGTGGATGTGACGCTCATGAGAGGCGCGGAACCGCACGGGGATGAGGATCGAAATCGCGCGCCCCATCACCTCCGCCGCCGAATAGCCGAACATCTTCTCGGCCGCCGCGTTGAAGAGGATGACACGCTGCCGGTCGTCCACCGAGATGACGGCGTCCATCGCCGAATTGATGATCCCGGCCAGGCGGGCTTCGCTCTCGCGCAACGCCCGCTCGCTCTCTTTGCGCTCAGTGATGTCGATGACCGATCCAATGTAGCCGAGGAATGCGCCCGCCGTATCAAAGCGCGGCATACCAGCATCGATTGCCCAGCGGTACGCGCCATCCGCCCGGCGCACGCGATAATCGAGCGTGAACGACTCGCGTTTCTTGTTGGCTTCCTGGAAGACGCGCCCGGCCTCCTCGCGGTCGTCGGGATGGACCGCGTCGAGCCAACCAAACCCGTCCTTCCCCAGGGCATCATGCTCAGTCTGGCCGGTGAACTCGTACCAGCCGCGCGAGATGAACGCGCCACGTCCGTCGGGTTTGGTGACCCAGAGCATGGCCGGGGCCGTGTCGGCCATGTTGCGGAAACGCTCTTCCGCTTCGCGCCGCGTCGTCTCGGCCCTCAGAAGTTCCTCCGAACCTTGCCGCTCGCGCGCAATCAGTTCATTGTAATTGCGGAAAAACTCGGCCAAACGCGGCTCTTCAGCCAACAAGTATCCGAGGTTCTCCTGCACTCGCTTATCAGCCTCATACGATAGTTCCGGATGTGTCTCCACCCACAGATGGCAAGTCTTGACATATCCCAGAAACACCATCAGGTAATCGCTCATCTCCTCCCCCAGCAAACGGCGCAACTGGGCGCGACAGTCTTCTGCTTGTCTCGGATTGAGGAACGAGACGATGGAACAAGCCATCAGACTTTCGTCGAGGGCGGAGCCTGGCGCCGGCCATTCTTCGAGCGGAGAAGATTGCGCCGCGAGTAAATCACGGTGTTTGCTGATCTCGATCTCGGTTGCCGGCGCGGGTTCTGTGAGCAACGCCAACACCTCCGCCGCTGTCATCCCCAAGGGACGAAGGGCGCAACTGTGACAAATGATGCAGTAAGGGACTGCGCAATAACGCGAGAGGTAGGCGAAGAGCCTTTCCTTAAACAGAACCTGCAAGGGGTTGTTGACATACGCAGAGAGCGTCTGTCGCCACAGGATCTCGAGGATCTCCGGAGTTTCGAGCGCGGGAGTGAAAAACGGAGGAAAAAAACCGAACCGTTCTTCAATCTCCGCTTTGATCTTTTTACTCGCTCGCGCGAGCCGAGACTTGTCATTGCCCGGCGCCTGAGAGGGGTTCAGTCGCGATTTCATAATCTTGTCTATACCACTTATTAAGGCGCGCTCTGTCAGCGCTGGATTGGAGATAGATCAGATTACGTAATATCGCAAAGTACTGAGGATAATTCCAGTGATACTGGCCGTTATCCACGGAGCATTTCATCCACCATGCGCTGAATCCGTCTTTTCAGCTCATCCGTCACCGCCTCATACGCGGCTTCTCCGCTCACCCCCTCCGGAATCGCCGAACGGGGCGTGAATGGCTCGCCGAAACTGATCCTGACCTTGGCCGGACGAATCCGCCACGAGTCGCGCGGCCAGACGCGGTACGTCCCGTCAATTGCCACCGGAACGATAGGCAGATCGAGTTCCGTGGCCAGGATCGCCGCGCCGTTTTTGAACTCTTGCAGCCGCCCGTCGAACGAGCGCTGGCCTTCGGGATAGAGATTGAGAATCTTGCCCGTGTGCAAGCCCCCGGCGCTCGCTCGCATCGCTCGCAACAAGTGAGTGTCGGGATCGACGGGCACGATGTTGAGTGTGCGCGCCAGCCACATCATCAACGGGCTGGCGAAATACTCGCTCGCGCCAACGTGGAAGATGTGTGGCAGCAAGCTGCGCGGATAGGTCGAGCAGAGGATGATCGCGTCGAGGTAGCTCTGGTGATTAGGGCAGATCAAAAACGGTCGCCGCAGACACACGAGAACGTCGCGCCCCTCTACTTCCAGTCCCAGCAAGACTCGCGCGGCGAAATAGATCAGACGCAGCAGCGCGTGCGCCACGACGACTGTCACGGGTTTGCGTTTGAGTACTGGTTGCAAGTCGGAAGTGTCTGATGGGCCGCTTGCGAGAATCTCGCGCCAGTTGAGCTGAGAAGTGTTTTGTTCCGCCAATCGCCCCTCGGTCGAAACTGATTGAGCCAGCGCGATTAATTCGTCCACAGTTAAGGCCGCGGCCTCGGCTTCTGGCGTGAACTCGACGCCGAGCGCGCGCTCGACGCTCACGATACATTCGGCCCGCGCCAACGAATCGAGTCCCAGATCGAGTTCGAGGTTCATCTGCGGGTGGATGATCGCAGCTTCGGGCGCTTGCTGTTTGATCGCGGCGGCGACGGCGCGGCCCGCGGGGGAGTTCATCAACTCGCGGTCTGCGGAACTGAAAACGAACCGATCCGACTGGCGCGCCGCTCCTGCGATTTCGCCAGAGCCTTCGATCTGATTCTTCAACTCGAACCGTTTGACTTTGCGCGTCGTCGTGCGCGGTAGAGGTTCGGTGCGAATGACATAGTCGCGCACGCGCTGGTATTCGGGCAATTCGTGTCCGAGGTTGTCCAGATCGAACCTGATCGCTTCGCGCGCGTTCGCGATGTGATGGGCTTTGAGGTGATCGAAATCTGGGACGACGACGGCGAGCAACTTCTCGGCGCGTTCGAACCCGCTCGACGTGTCGCGCACGCCGAGCACGCAGATTTCACTCACGAGCGGCGAGCGCCCGTAATGCGCCTCGACGTCGTCTGGAAAAATCTGCTTGCCGGTTGGAAGTTTGATCACGTCCTTCTTCCGACCGACGATGTAAAGATGTCCCGCCCGATCGAAGCGTCCGAGGTCGCCGGAGCGGAACCATCTATCAGCAGTGAATGCTTCACGGTTCGCTTCCTGGTTGCGATAGTAACCCGGCATGACAATAGCGCCGCGGATCAAGACCTCACCAACGCTTTCTTCGTCCGGCTGATCGACCCCGACTTCGACGCCGTCGAGCGGCGCGCCTACCGATCCAACTTTGTTGTCCTCGAAGCGGGTTAGGGTGGCGGCCCCGGCGGTCTCACTCAGGCCGTAGCCCTGCAGGATGGTGAAGCCGAGACTGTGGAAATCCCTTGCCACGCGCGCGTCGAAGTACGCCCCGGCTGAAACGGCTAGCCGCAACCGGCCTCCGAATGAATCGTGAACACGTTTGAAGAAGAACCGGCCCGCGTTGATGCCGAGCCAGTCGCGCAGCCATCTGTTGAAACTCAACATCGCGCGGAACAGCCATTGGACCGGCGACGGCCGCTGGGCGACGGCGTCGAAGATCTTCTTGTGGAAGAGATACCAAAGGCGCGGCACGCCGACGAGCGCCGTCGCGCCTCCCTCTTTCAACCCGCGCTCGATCTCGGCGCTGCTCAATTCGTTGATGTAAACGACGCGCGCGCCGATGACCGTGGCGA
Source organism: Blastocatellia bacterium (assembly GCA_035714085.1). Taxonomy (GTDB): domain Bacteria; phylum Acidobacteriota; class Blastocatellia; order RBC074; family RBC074; genus JAJVID01. The sequence goes on along the minus strand of DASTMP010000330.1, from coordinate 10,874 downwards.
CCCACAGATTGACCACTTGCGAATAGGCATGAAAGAGCGGCAGCAGGCTCAGCACGACCTCGTGATCGATGACGCGCAGGGCCGTCTGGACGCCGTCGCTCTCGGCGAAGATATTTCCGTGCGTGAGCGGCACGGCTTTTGGAGTTCCGGTCGTGCCCGATGTGTACATCAACACGGCGACGTCTTCGTGGCGCGCGGGCGGAGGAGCGGCGTCGAATTCGGGAGGGCGCGGCGTGCGCGCCCAGTCTTCGAATCGCGCAAAGCCATTGGCCTGCGCCCCGTCGCGCAAGATCACGGCCGGAATTCGGCGGCCCAGCCTTTCGCAGACCGCGCGGAACTTGTCGAGCGAAGAAGGGGAGACGAACGCCAGCTTCGCTTCGGAGTCTTCAATGAAATGTGCCAGCGCTTCGGTGTTCGCGGCCTGATCGAGCGGTACAGCGACCGCGCCGCGATAGAGAACGCCCAGGTAGGCTATCGCCCAATGCGGATGATTCTCGCCGATCAGCGCGACGCGGTCGCCGAAAGCGATCTGTTCCCGCGTGAGCCTGTAGGCGACGCTGCGGATTTGCGAGAGCATTTCGCCGAAGGTCGTCGTCTCGGCGTCGCCCGGCCCGATCAATGTCATTGCGACTTTGCCGGGGCGCGCGTTGGCCGCCTCGATCACTCTCTGACAGAAGCTACTGTTTTCCATCACACACTCTTTTTCGTGCGGACGACTTCGACCGAGCAATGCGCGCGCGCCGCCACGGCCGTCGCCACGCTCCCGAGCATAAAACGCACGAGGCGATTGTGTCCGCGCGCCCCGATGAAAAGGCAATCGGCGCCCCAACCATCGGCTTCGCCCAACAACAACTGTTTCGGATCACCCATGCTGATTACCGGCGTTACCGCGAGGCCGGAGGAGCGCAACTCCTCTGCCGCCGCTTCTACTTGCTTTTGCATCCATTCGCGCGCGCTGGCTTCGCGCTGAGCGATCTGTTCTGGAGTCCACGGGAGCAGCGGAGAATCTGAGATCGCTTGGGGTAGTACGGCGAATACTCGTATTGCGCTCTTCTCAGGCCACGCCCGCGAAGCGATCGTGCGGACCGCCGCGCGAGCGTCGAGGGAGCTGTCGAAGCCCAACAGTATGCGCGCGGGCGCTCGGGCGTCTATTCTGCGACCGCGCGCGACGCGCACCGAGCAATGCGCCTCCGTCACGACCTTCTGCGAGACGCTGCCCATAAAGAATCGTCCGAGCGCTGAGCGGCCGTGTGATCCGACGACGATCAGATCGGGCTTCCACTCGTCGGCCTTGTTAAGGATTGCCGAAGCGGGCGATCCGGCGAGCGCCTCGGCGCGTACATCCCATGCTGGAAAGATTGTTTGCAAGCGTTGGCTCGCCTCTATCGCCAGGTTGCGCGCCGCCTCGACCGGCGCGGTCAACGGCTCGGTCACCGCTGTCAGAACGGGCTCGAACGTGGCCGATGGGGGCGGCAGCCACAACTCCGTGACTGTCACGATCAGCGCTTCAGCCTCGCCCGGCAAGCCTGCGCGCTTCAAATCGTCCAGCGCCGCGTCGGCGCAAGCCGAGCCGTCATACGCAATGAGCGCCTTCATACTCGCGGCCATAAAACCCCCTTTCCATCTTGATTGCGCCGCCTTACCCCGTTACACCTCGTTCAACGACGATCAGGTCTCCCACCCTCACTGCGCCGGCCACCGACCACGCGGCGCGTTCGGCCTCCTCGACTTCAGACCACGAACGCGCATTGCCCGAGAGAACCGCTACTTGATCGCGCGTCGCCACTTTGATTTGCCAAGTGTCAACCTCAGCGCTGTGATGAAGCGCCTCTTCAGTCTTCTCCTGAATATCGACGTGAGAAGCTGCGGGAGCCATTTCTATCAGGTTGGCCACTGCCTTTACACCTCTGATACATTGCAACGCATTTTCAGCGGCTACTTTCTGAAAATTCCATTCCACCGTCCCTTCGAGTGTGAGCAACCCGTCCTCCACAGTCACCATGACTTTGCCGCCCAAAAAATGAACATCGCATTCCAGAAGGTAAATAGCGTCCTTCGCTATATCAGTGTCCGTGCGTTCACACATCATTCTTACCAGGAGTTCATTGGCGAGGCCTTTGACGCCGAAAAGCCGCTTCACCGCCTTTTCGGCCGCGACCTTCTGCGTGTAGTCGTCCACGAACCCAGAGAGCGTCACCACACTATCCTCCACAGCCACGCCGATTCCCGCAGGATTAACTTCCGGCTCAAAATCGAGTTGAGCGATCACGGCGTCACGCAACATCTTGTCGGTCATGTGTACAGTCTGAGCTTTCATTGTCTGACCTTCCTTTCTTTCCACTTATAAGAGAGAGCAAGCCATGTGCCGGACAGCATGGCGAGTAATTCGGGTCTCTGCAGAACGGATTGAATTATTTGGCCGCTGGCGCTGATGACGAATTGCGTGAGATTACCCGCGGGATGTGGAATATCGCCCAGTAGAATCCATAAAAACAGCCGAATCTCAAGCGCGGCGCCCCTGTCGCAACTGGCACGTTGGTTGCTCTCTCTCTGACTGCTCGTTCATTTGCGATTCTTCTCAAGAAAGGGAGTTTTATGCCCAATCAAAATTCAAGCTCGATACATGTACCGAACCCGAGATCCAGCGCTTCATTCGCAAGTGTGTTGCTTGCCGCCGCCATCTTGATAGCTTTGCTCGTATTCTTCTACGCGCAACGCGACCGAACCGCAGTGGCGCCGGAGAGCCCCGCGTCTAAGGAATTTCTGCGCGTGGGCTTACCGGGCTTCGAGCAATACCGCCGGCTCATCAACGTCGAAGGGGTGAAGGCTACACAGACTTCTTGGGAGCCGGGCGTCATAGTGACGGAATTGACCGCCGTCGTGAGGAATTCTACCGGTCAAACTATCAGCGAACTCGAGATGCGCGGAGTGGTCTTCAATGAGAGGAGAGAACCGGTTGGCGAGCGGACGGTCAGCGTGATCCCAGAACAGCGGGTGTCTCTCGAACCGAATGGGATGATGAAAGCTCGCATCTTGATTGAAGGCCTTCCGCGAAGGGCTCATCGCAAAGGGATCGACATGGAAGTAACCGGAGTACGGTTCGAGTGAGTACGAGTCGCGCCTCCGGCGCCCGCAAAGGAGTATGCAAAGATGAAGATTCTGATTGCCTACGACGGTTCGAGTTACGCTGATTTGGCGCTGGAAGATATGCGACGGGCCGGTTTGCCGCGCAAATCGGAGGCGATAGTTCTTTCGGTCGCCAAGCTGTGGTCGCCGGCGCTGGAAAACGATGAGGCAGGGGAGGAGACATTTGTCGAGGCCTTACCGATTTTGCTGGAAAAAATTGAGTCGCTCGCTCAAGGGGCCTGTGAGCGTGTTCAGTCATACTTTCCCGATTGGACTGTAGGGGCCGAAGCGCGCCCGGGGGCGCCCGCCAGCGTGATCATCACAAGGGCTGACGAATGGCGCCCCGATTTGATCATCGTCGGTTCACACGGCCGCTCGGCGCTGGGCTGATTCATGCTTGGAAGCGTCTCGCAGAAGGTCGTGACTGAAGCGCATTGCTCGGCGCGCGTCGCGCGGAGCGGAGACTCAGATGCCTGGGCTCCGGCGCGTTTACTCATCGGGGTGGACGGTTCGCCTGACGCCGAAGCTGCGGTTACGGCGGTGGCGACGCGCGTTTGGCCCGCTGACAGTAAGGCGCGCGTGGTCATCGCTCTCGATGATGTGGTTTCAGAGATTATCGATCAGATAGAAGGCGGGCGCGCCTGGATACACGAAACGCTCGAGGTCGCGGGCGCGAGGTTGCGGACCGCAGGTCTAACCGTCTCCTCGCTGATCAGAAAGGGCGCCCCTAAAAGCGTTCTTCCCGCCGAGGCCGCAAGCTGGGGGGCTGATTGCATCTTCGTCGGAGCGAGAGGGCTAAGCCGCTTTGAACGATTCAGGCTGGGCAGCGTGTCCGCCGCTACGGCGGCTCGCGCGCATTGCTCGGTCGAGGTCGTGCGACTCGGAGGGAGGGCAGAGTGAAGAATCGAGCAATACATAACCACGCTGAAGATACCCGCCGGGTAGCGATCCTAGCTCAGACGCCATTTGCGCCGCCTGAGACCGTCTCTGTTTCAGAGGCGCCCACCTGCGCTCCTGGCAAGGCCGCGAGTCATTACGGCGTCATCGCTTACTCACGCGGCCAGGCGAAAGGGTTGAATAGAGGGGGTAGCCCGCTGGCCAAAATAACTGTTCTTGGCGCCATCGTCCTGCTCATCAGCGCCGCCGCCTATCTGGGATTAGCCGCGTATCGAGAGGTTAAGCAGGCTCGCCGTCTGAACGAAGGACAGGATCGGCGTCTCGCGCAGTTGGAGGAGCGAATATCACGGAACAGCCGGCAACTCGGCGATCTTGCGCAGTCCAATTATGACTTGCTCGCCAGTCTTTCGCTCCCCACGAAATTGTCGAATGACTTCAACAACGGCGTTTGCCTGATCTCCGGATCTTATATCTTCGTCGATCCGAACACGGGCCTTCCTCTGCGGGGAATGAAAAAGCTTAAGGATGAATCCGGCGAGGTCGCGCAACCGCAGCTCACGACGGGAGGAGACAGCGAAATCGCTGAGGTCTTTTATACGGGGACCGGGTTTCACGTCGGCGACGGGTATCTTTTGACGAATCGTCACGTCGTCGTGGAACCGTGGAAATACGACGCTTTGTCGTATCTCTTCGGCAAGTTCATGAGTGTCCAGCCGCGTCTGGTTAAGTTGGAGGCGTTTTTCCCAGGCCATCGACGGCCCTATCGACTGGCGGTCGAGCGGGCCTCGTCGCGCGACGATGTCGCCGTTTGCAAGTTGAGCGGAGCGGAAGCATCGAAAGAGCTTCCGGCCCTCCCTCTCGACCAGGGCGCAGAGCCGGCGAAGATCGGGCAAGCTGTCACGACTATAGGATTTCCTGCGGGCGCGGACCGTCTATTGTCGGTATTGCCGGAGGGGGAGGCGAAGCGGCTGCTGGAACAGTATGGCGAAGAAGGCCCATCTCTGCTCAATCAATTGGCGCGTCGCAATATCGTCAAACCGCTGACGTCGCAAGGGCACGTGATGGATTTGTACGACGATCGGATCGTCTACGACGCCGCGAGTGGCGAAGGGAGTTCCGGCGCGCCAGTCTTCGGACCGTCCGGGCGCGTGATCGGCATACATTACGGTTTCTTCCAGGAAGACAAGTTATCGAACTATGCCGCTCCGATCGGCAGTGGTCTGATGTTGTTACGCCATGTCGGCTGGAAGCCTGTAAATTAATCGCGGACATAAGAAGTGAGATCGATTCTTCAATTCGCGCTGGTCACGCTCCTGTTGGCGGCGAGCGATGGTTGCGCTCATCGTTCGCCGCAATCCGGAGACTCGCGGGGCCCTTACGGTAATTCCATTGTCATTAAAGGTTCAGACACGATGGTATTGCTCGCTCAGTGGTGGGCGGAGAATTATATGAAGTCGCATCCGCATCTCATCATTCAAGTGAACGGCGGCGGATCGGGCACGGGGATCGCCGCGTTGCTCAACGGGACGACCGATATCTGCCAATCGTCACGACCGATCAAAGAACAGGAGCGCGCCGCTTTCAGAACGAAATATCAGAGAGACGTGGTCGAGATAAAGGTCGCGCTCGACGCCATCGGCCTCTATGTGAATGAGGCGAATCCGGCGCGGGAGTTGTCGTTGCCGCAGGCGCGAGACATTTACACGGGCAGGATAACCGATTGGCGTGAAGTCGGAGGCGCGCAGGGCCGTATCATTCTTTACAGCCGCGAGAACAACAGCGGAACCTACGAGTTCTTCAAAGAGCATGTCCTGGGGAACGCCGACTTCGCGCCGCGCGCGCAGACGCTTTCCGGTAACGCCGCCGTGGTCAACGCAGTGAGTCAGGATCGCAACGGCGTCGGCTACGGCGGCATCGCTTTCGCGAAAGGGGTGAAAGCGTTGGCGATCAAGAAAGACGCGGCTTCCGCAGCCGTCGCCCCCGATTTCGCGCGCGTCGCAGACGGCTCTTACCCGATCAGCCGCTTTCTCTACTGGTATCTGCCGAACGATCCCGGAGGCGAAGTCAAACGGCTGGTCGATTGGGCGACGAGTGAAGAAGGGCAGGCGCTGGTCAAAGAGGTCGGCTATTTTCCAATCAGGGCGCTAGGGGCGATGCCTGGAGATGATCGCTGACCATCAACACAACGGATCAATGCTATATGGCTCGGTCAACGGCTTCGATAGATAGGCGGAGGCGATGGGCGGAATGGATCGCCGAGAAAACCATCATGATGACGGCGATGATCGCCATCATCTCGATCATCCTCATCTTCCTCTTCGTCGGGCGCAAAGCGCTGCCGGTGTTGACGAATGAGCGAGTGCGGCAGACGGCCAGCGTCGAAGAGTTCTTTACGCGCAACGGGCAATCGCCTGACGGGAAGCCGGCGTTCGTCTGGCAGCCGATCTCCGAGCGGCCCAAATACAGTTTCATTCCGCTGATCGCCGGCACATTCAAAGCCACCGCGGTCGCCATACTCGTCGCCGTGCCACTGGCGCTGCTCGGCGCGATTTACACGACGGAGTACGCGCCGCGGCGGTTGCGCGAGCACATCAAGCCGGCAATTGAATTGCTGGCCGGCGTTCCGTCGGTCGTGCTCGGTTTTTTCGCGCTGGTGGTCATGGCCTCGTGGATCCAAAAAATCTTTCACTTTGAGACGCGGCTCAATGCGATAGTCGCGGGCGGCGCGCTCGGGCTGGCGATCATTCCCGTCGTCTACACCGTCGCCGAGGATACGCTGGCCGCCGCGCCGCGCGCCTTGCGCGAAGCCTCATTGGCGCTTGGCGCGACGCGGGCGCAGACGCTGCTGCGGGTGATCTTGCCGGCGGCGCTTCCCGGCGTCTTCGCCGGCGTCATTCTTGGTTTCGGCCGGGCCGCTGGCGAAACGATGATTGTTTTGATGGCCTCCGGAAACGCGGCGATCGTCTCGGGGAATCTGGCCGACTCGATCCGCACGATGGCGGCGACGATTGCGGCCGAATTGGCCGAAGTCGTCTACGGTTCGGCCCATTACCACACGCTGTTCGCCATTGGCGCGCTGCTCTTCGTCGTCACTTTCGTCATCAACTTCATCGGCGATCGGATTATCGGCCGTCTCAATGCGCGTTTGAGGGGAGGCGAGGAGTGATCGCCGCGAGAGGGAATTTGTCGAGCGCGCGTCGAGACCGCGGCCCCACTGACCTGACGCTCGCCATCGCTTCCGGCCTGGCCGTCGTCGTCATTCTCGGCATGCTGTTTTTGATCCTGCTTGAGATCGTACACGGCGCCGAAGGAAGGATTTCCTGGGAGTTCCTCTCGACCGCGCCGCGCAAGGGAGGGGTGGAAGGCGGGATCTGGCCCGCGATCTTCGGCACGGTGTTGCTTGTGTTGGTTATGACGATGGTGGCGGCGCCGGTGGGAGTTGCGACCGCCATTTATTTGAGCGAATACGCGCATCCGGGCGCGCCGGTCACGCGGTTCATTCGCGCGGCCGTGGCCAACCTGGCCGGAGTGCCGTCAATCGTCTTCGGCCTGTTCGGCGTCGGCTTCTTCATCGAAGCCGTAGGCCGCGAGATCGACGACGCGTTATACGGCGGCGCGCTCTTTTACGGCAAACCGGCGATCGTCTGGGCGTCTTTGACGCTCGCCCTGCTAACCTTGCCGGTCGTGATCGTGTCGACGGAAGAGGCGCTGAAGACGATCCCCATAGATCACCGCGAAGGCTCGCTCGCGCTCGGCGCGACCAAGTGGCAGACCATCACGCGCGTGGTCTTGCCGCAAGCGTTGCCCGGCATACTGACCGGAACGATCCTGGCGGTCTCGCGCGGCGCGGGCGAAGTGGCGCCGATCCTGTTCACAGGGGTGGCGTATTATCTACCGTTTTTGCCAGCGCATCCGACAGATCAGTTTATGAGCCTGGGCTATCACGTTTTCGTGCTGGCCACGCAATCGTCCGACGTCAACGCGGCTTTGCCGAATCTGTACGCGACGGCGCTGGCGCTGCTGGCGCTGACTTTCGTTTTGAACCTGACGGCGATCATCATCCGCGCGCGTGTCCGCGCCAGACTGCGAGGCTAGAGTCGGCGATTGGTCCGCGACGAACAAAGAACCGCATGGCTGAACCACGACGAAGTAAACAGGAAGAGCCGCGCGCGCCACAAGCGCCCGCCGCCGGCTCTGTCGAGATCAAGATCGAGGTCAAGGATTTAGACTTCTACTACGGCCGGACACAGGCGTTATTTGGCGTCGACATGCGGATTCCCGCGCGTAGAGTGACGGCGTTCATCGGCCCGTCGGGCTGCGGCAAATCCACGCTGTTGCGGTCGTTCAACCGGATGAATGATACGATCATCGGCGTGCGGGCGGAAGGCGTGGTCGAGATTGACGGCGAAAATATTCTCGCGCCAGAGACCGACGTCGTCGCGCTGCGGCGGAAAATCGGCATGGTCTTTCAGAAGTCGAACCCGTTCCCGAAGTCGATCTATGAAAACGTCGCCTACGGCCTGCGCGTCAACCGGATGGCCGGGAGGAAGGGGGAGCTGAATGAGCGGGTCGAAGAGGCGCTCAAGGACGCGGCGATCTTGGACGAAGTGAAGGATCGCCTGCATGCCTCGGCGCTGAGTCTTTCCGGCGGGCAGCAGCAGCGAATCTGCATCGCGCGGGCTTTGGCGATCCGGCCTGAAGTCTTGTTGATGGATGAGCCGGCGTCGGCGCTCGACCCGCTCGCCACGCAGAAGATCGAGGAGTTGATCCACGATCTGCGGGAGCGTTACACGATCATCATCGTGACGCATAATCTACAACAAGCGGCGCGCGTGGCGGATTATACGGCGTTCTTTCTGCTGGGCCGGCTGATCGAATTCAGCGAGACCGATAAGATCTTCACTTCACCTGGAGATGAGCGGACGGAGGATTACATCACCGGAAGATTCGGATGAGATAATTGAGGGCGACATGCCGAGAGCGCTCGAAACCGAATTGAATCAATTGCGCGAACGGCTCCTGTTCATGGGCGACCGGGTCGTAGAGGCCATCGAGCAGGCGGCGCGCTCGCTCGCCGAGCACGATCCTGACCTCTCCGAAAAGGTCATCGCTGGCGACGACCGGATTGACGCGCTGGAGTTGGAGATAGAACGGAGTTGTATCCGCATACTCGCGCTCAGGTCGCCGGAAGCGCGCGACTTGCGCCTGGTGATGACTATTAACAGGTTGATCCCGATCCTCGAGCGGATCGCGGATCACGCCTGCAACATCGCGCACGCGGCCCGCGCCATCGGCGCCAAACCGCGACTCGAACCCGCTCCGGATCTGTCGAAGATGGCCCGGATCGCCCGCGAGATGCTGCGTGCGGCGCTCGATTCGTTCGCGGCCTCGGACGCGACGGCGGCCCGCGCAGTGATCGAACGCGACGATGATGTGGATCGGCTCTACGACCGCATCTTCCAGGGTTTGCTCGACCGGATGTCTCGCGACCCGGGCGTGACGAGCAACGCCGCGCGCCTCTTGCTCGTCGCCAAGCATCTGGAACGGATCGGCGATTATGTCACCGACATCTGTGAACAGGTCGTTTACATGAAAGAAGCGAAGGTGATCAAGCACCAGCGGTTGAGCGGTTGATCACTTTCGTTTTGCGCCTTCATCCTGGAAGGCGGCTTTGCAATTTAAGGATCCACCTCATACAGCGATGCCCAAAATCCACTGGCTCGCAATACATCATCGGGCAGCATCCGACAAGGCAGTTGATATTATTCCGCTCGCACTCCGCCACGGCCTCCTCGGATACGCTCCCCTGCCCGAAGGAGCGGTGCAGCCATACGTGTCGGATTCCAAGGTCTGCGCATTCCCGGACTACCTTCGCGGCTGTGTCCGGGTGAGTCACAATCATCACGGCTTCGATCGGTTCAGGAGTTGAATGAAGATCGGGATAGCAAGGGTCTCCCTCTACTCGCTCGGCGTTCGGATTGATCGCATAGACCTGGTAACCCGCGCCATTCAGCTTCCGGTATATTGCATTGGCCGGTTGCTGAAAATTCCGAGAGACGCCGGCGACAGCAATACACCTCTTGCTAAGAAACTCGGCGACTTGTTTTGGCGCCTTACTCATATGGCTCGCTCCTCGATACGACCCGGAACACTGGAAACTGCGCGGATACCTTCTCAAACTCGGAAAGCGGCGCATTCTTGTCAACGGGCAGATGCGGTCTCGCGCCGGGCGCCCGCTTCAAGTAGGCCTTCAGCACGGGCGCCCGCAGGTCCGCGGCAACCTCTTTAAGGTGGACATCCTCGCGACCTCCGTGGCGTAGAGTGACATCGCCACCTGCCGCCTTCACATTCTGCACCCAGTTCGCCTCTGCCCCGAGCATGGACACAAGGTAGCGCTTGCCTTCGATGACGACCATGACTAACGGCAGACTGATCCTGCGCCCGGATCGCCGGCCCAGTACCTCAAGAGTGACCAGATAGTTCGGAGCAACTCCGAGCGCGTGAACTGCGGCCCAGAGCCGGTTGAGTACGTTAGCGACCCAATTGGGTCGCCCACCGCGATATAGCCATTTCGTCAGATTCGTCATAGTTGTTTTTCAAATTTAGCGTTTTTGCATTCGCATTTACTGTGCCATCGCCATCTTGGGATCGGATGTTCTCACCTTCTTCTGGATAGTGAGGCGATAGAGTCAGGTTCGCGGCCATTTTTACCCTGAAGAAACCATTAAACGGCAGCAGCCTGGGACTGTAATTATTGCGCCAGCAACTCATTGAGTTCTTCGCGAGTGAGTGTCTCTATCGTGATCAGCGCATCGGCGATCCGTTCCAACTCCGCGCGGCGATTTGTCAGG
>DASTMP010000329.1:0-15297 GCA_035714085.1 Blastocatellia bacterium | reverse complement strand
CACCTCGACTCGTTCCGTCGGCGGAATGAACGCCTGGGCGACAAGCAGGTGCGGCAAGTAAGAGAGGCTGAGTCCTTCCGGCGGCGGGAACTGGAAGCCATCGCTGTTGTCGAATGGGTCATTCGAGAGCGAGGCGAAGCGGGAGTTCCACATCAGGTTCGGGAAGAAGGCGGTATTGGCGACCATCGGCGTGCGGCGTTGATTGCGCGGGCCTGCGCGGCCGGCCCCCACGACGCCATTGTTGTCAACCCCGATGGCGATCGATTGCGTATCGCCGAAGCCATTCGTCGGAGAGTGACAGCCCGAGCAATTATTGTCATTATTCAGCCCGGTGACCGTGTCAAAAAAGAGAAGTCTTCCGAGGTCAGCCAGCCGGTTATCGATGCGATGGCCTATTCGCTGTTCCAGCGTAGACGCGACCCTGCCGGTGAAGCCTTGCCGCGCGAGCGCATTATCCAGTTGCTGATCCAAGGGTATGCGGCAATCGGCTTCGCTTTTGGGGCTGAACACAAGCAGCGCGCATCCTACGGCCATTATAAGAAGAACGGAGAGTTTTGTTGTGCGTATTTTCATGGCGATTTCTCCTCTTACTCCATTTCCCTAATCTACGGCACGCGAGGGTTGTCATGCCCGAAAATCCCTTCCGGGTTGTGCAGCCAGATCCAGGCGTTCAACTCCCAAAATCCGAACCCTTCGGTGTCCTGCCTCCACTGGTCGGCGTCGCCGGTGAAACCGGCCGGCGGGTTTGGCGAGAGGGCCACTGGAACAAGGTACTCCACCCCTACCAACTCCAAACGGTCCCCACAAGGGGTGGGAGAGTAGAGCAGCGATTCCGGGCGCGCGGGATCGAAGTTCCCATCAATCAGCGAGAAATTGACGTAATGTATCCCTTCTCCTGGCAGATGCAGGTTAATGTTGACGTAGCCGTCGGCTTCGGCCTGCGCGACGTTGAAATACTTGGCGGTCGCTCGTCGCGCCCGCGCCAGCTCCTTATGAGTGGCGGCCGGCAGGTGGTGATGGTGGTCATGCTCGTCGATGGCTAATGCAGAAGCATTGTAAGTGGTGATCGGCGCGCTGCCGATGAGCAGAGAACAGACTGCAACTAGAATAAGAAACAGGCGAATAGTTTTCATTATTATCTCCATATAGAATTTGGTTGAAATCATCTGCTGACCGGCTCCTCCTCGGAGATTCCGGCTTCCTCTTCAGCGTTCAACTCCACCTCGTCCCCGACGAGAGTTTCGTTGTGGTTCCCTGCGAGTTTGGGGGCGATCACTTCCTCCAACTCTTCGACCTCAAGTGTGATGGCGTCCGGCGCCGGCGCCCCCTCGTCAACATGACCTGTCATTGACATAAAACACTCCTTTGTGTCCGTCAGGTTAGTGATTTAGCAGTGATGATTGAAACCGAAGCGGCTCCGCATGCCCGCTGGGGTAGGCCACTCCGGCGGCGCCTGGCGAGCCGGTTTCCCGCTGCTCTCACCAGTGTAGTTGCCGAACTTTTCACGATATAGCCGCCGCTCGATTTTTTGGGGTCGGCGCGTGACGCTCATTGAATGGATCGGCCTGCTGATGGCCGAATCTCTTCGGCGCCGGAGCCGCGCCTGCCGATGAAGGGGACGAGCATAGGCACGGATCGGCGGTACGCTTCGTAGTCCTCCCCATGCTCACGGACCAGGTCTCGCTCCTCGAACTGGATTGCCAACAAGATGTAAGCTGTCGTGGCGACCGAGAAGAGCAGGTGCGCGAGCGTCATCACTGGCGTCATCCAGAATGCGAAAAGCCAACCGGCGTAGAGCGGGTGTCGTATCAGGCGGTATGGCCCAGGAGTCGTGAACCGCACGGTCTTATCAGATCGGCCCAGCAGGTAGAGCCAGACCTGACGCAGGCCGAAGAGGTCGAAGTGGTTGATCAGGAATGTAGAGACCAGCACCAATCCCCAGCCGAAAGCGAATAACCCCCACAGCGCGAGCCGCCCGACCGGGTCATCGACGGACCAGACCGCGCCGCCCAAGGGCCGCCACTGCCAGAACAGCAGGATGAGCGCGAGGCTCGATAACAGGACGTAGGTGGATCGCTCAATTTGTTTCGGAACGATCCGGGTCCACCAATCTTTGAACCATTTGCGGGCCATGACACTGTGCTGCGCGGCGAAGAGCGCCAGCAGCCCCGCGTCAATCGTGAGGCTTAACCCCAGCGGTCCGCTCGCGGCTCCGTCCAGTGTCCTCGGGACGCCGAAGGCGCCGACGAAACAGACGGCGTACAGAAACGTCCCCAGGAAGATCAGGTAGCTGAGACTCCCGTAGGCAAAGAATAGGATTCGTTTGGGCATGGCATTTCCTCCATTATTGCTGATTTTTTGTACCGAGATCCTCTCTCGTGTCGCGTAGGATGGGGCTTTCGGCGCTGCCACGCTATGGGTGTTTCGTCCCGGTTTGGGTATACTTCGGGCCATTCCTACAGGACATTCGTCCCGTTCGGGCGAGGAAAGTGAGTTTGATGATGAAGAAGGCCACTCAGCGAATCCGTTATGTGCGTACTGGAGACGGAGTCCAACTCGCCTGGGCCGAGGCAGGCGCGGGACCCGTGCTGATCAAGGCCGCGAACTGGCTGACGCACCTCGAGTACGATTGGGAGAGTCCGGTTTGGCGGCACTGGATTCGCTTCTTCAGCGAACACTTCCGCTTCGTGCGCTACGACGAGCGCGGGTGTGGGATGACCGACCTGAACGTCGGCAACCTTTCCCTCGAGCGCTGGGTCGAGGATTTGGAGGACGTGGTCGCGGCAGCCGATCTGCGGGAGCCGTTCGCACTGCTCGGTATTTCTCAGGGGGGCCCGGTCTGCGTGGCCTATGCCGTGAGACATCCGGAGCGCGTCTCAAAACTCTTGCTCTACGGCGCCTACGCTCGGGGGTGGTTTCGCCGCGGTGACCCCGACCGGGAGAGCTTCTACCGCGCGATGCTTGATCTCGTTCGTCTGGAATGGGGCAGCGATAACCCCACCTTCCGCCAGGTCTTCACCTCGCGGTTCATCCCCGAGGGGACCGATGAACAGATAGGCTGGTTCAACGACCTCTGCCGGAAGACTCTGACGGCAGAGATTGCCGCCCGACTCCTTGAATCGCGGACTATGCTTGACGTCACGGCGCTGCTCGGGAGGGTGCGGACGCCGACCCTGGTGCTGCACGCGCGCGACGACGTCGTCGCCCCGATTGCAGAAGGGCGCATCCTCGCGGCCGGGATCCCGGGCGCCCAGTTCATCGAACTCGACTCGAAGAACCACATCCTCCTCGAGCACGAACCGGCCTGGGAACGCTTCCGCGATGAGGCGCTGGAGTTCCTTGGGGTTAAAGGCCAGAGTCGAGGCGAAGACCCCGCGTTCGCCTTGCTCTCCCCGCGCGAGCGAGAGGTACTGGCGCTGATTACGGAAGGCTTTGGCAACGCGCAGATTGCGGAGCGCCTTTCCATCAGCGAAAAGACAGTCCGCAATCACGTGTCCAACCTCTTCGACAAACTCGGCGTGTGGACGCGCGCCCAGGCGATCGTCTTTGCCCGCGATCGCGGCTTTAACGATCATGGCCTTCGGGGATGAGGGCTGGCCGAAAACAGCCGGTTAAAAATAGCTTCCTCCCGCGTCCGCCGCGGATTCCCCCTAGAACTCGAAAAAAACGATGGAGGCCCGAGTCATGCCAATCACTGTCGAAAAGAATGGGCCTGTTACGACCGTCATACTGAGTCGGCCTGAAGTCCGCAACGCCGTTGACCGCGGCGCGGCGCAGGCTTTGGCCGACACATTCCGCGAATTTGAAGCTGACGATTCCGCCCTCGTGGGCGTGCTCTACGGCGATAACGCGACGTTTTGCGCCGGGGCCGATTTGAAAGCCATTGCGGAAGGACGTGGCAATCGAGTCGAGCCCGAAGGCGACGGGCCGATGGGCCCTTCGCGAATGCTTCTGAGCAAGCCGGTGATCGCGGCGATCTCCGGTTACGCGGTCGCGGGCGGGTTGGAACTCGCGCTCTGGTGTGACCTGCGCGTCGCGGAAGACGACGCGGTGATGGGCGTCTTCTGCCGCCGATGGGGCGTGCCGCTGATTGATGGCGGCACGGTTCGATTGCCGCGATTGATCGGGCTGGGCCGAGCGTTGGATCTGATTCTGACCGGCAGACCTGTTGAGGCGCGAGAGGCGTTGCAAATGGGCCTGGTCAACCGCGTCGTGGCGAAAGGCGCGGCGCGGGAAGAGGCCGAGAAGCTCGCCCGCGAGATCGCCGCCTTCCCGCAAATCTGCATGCGGGAGGACCGAATGTCGGCTTACGAGCAATTCGACTTGAGCTTGACCAACGCGCTTCGGAACGAGTTCAATCACGGTCTGAACTCGCTGCAAGCGGGAGCGCAAGCGGGCGCGGCCCGATTTGCGCGCGGCGTGGGGAGACATGGATCATTCGACAACCAAGGGGGATAAAGCAATGACTCAACCAACAAGCGCTGACGAGGAGCGGATCAGCTGGTTCCCGGTTCCGAGCGAAGATCAATTGCCGGACAACCTGCGCAAACTATTCAACAAAGCCAAAGAGAAGATCGGCTTCACGCCGAACGTCTTTCGCGTTTACAGCTTCCGCCCGGAACGGTTGAGCGCATGGTTCGCGCACTACAAACAGCTGCACGAGCCGACCGAGAATTTGAACGCCGCCGAGCGCGAAATGATCGCCGTCGCGGTTTCAATGGCTAACCAGTGCCTCTATTGCCTGGTCGCTCACGGCGCTGCGCTGCGCGAGGCTCTTGGTGATCCGATCAAAGCCGACCGCATCACGCTCGATTACAGGCGCGCAGGGCTGGACGCGAAAATGGAAGCCGTTCTGGATTTCGCGGTGAAGCTGACCGAACTTCCGACCGAATGTTCGTGGCAAGACATCGAACAGCTGAAGAGCCTGGGATTGACGCAGGATGAAGTGTGGGACGTGATCGAGATCGCGGCGATGTACAACTTCACCAATCGAATGGCGTCTGCGACGGGAATGATTCCGAACCGCGAATATCACGCGCTGGCCAGATAGGTGTCAGGTGTCAGGTGTCAGGTGTCAGGCTCTATGACTTATACAGCGGTAACATCAGATACAGGAGGATTGAGGATGATACAAAGTTATCGCGATTTACTGGTTTGGCGGAAAGCGATGGACCTAGTGGTTGATTGTTATAGATTTGTCAGCGATCTGCCCAAGAATGAAACGTATGGCCTGATAGGCCAAACACAGCGCGCTGCAATATCAATACCAGCCAACATCGCAGAAGGGCACGGACGCGATCACATGGGAGATTATTTGCGCCACCTATCTATCGCCAACGGGTCATTGATGGAACTGGAGACTCATTTGCTATTAATCGGACGTTTGGGATATCGCCCGGAAAATGACTCCGAACCGCTGCTTGCCCAATGCTCCGAGGTCGGCAAAATGCTGGCCGGTTTATCAAAGAGCTTAAAAAACAAACAATAACCTGACACCTGAAACCTGACACCTGGAACCTGACACCTGAAACCTGACACCTGGAACCTGACACCTGAAACCTGACACCTGGAGGAACCATGTCGATCAAGGATGATCTTGCGCACTGGGAGGCCGAAGATTTCGGTGTTGATCTGATTGAGCTGACGCTCGGCGATCTGCTCGATCAGCGCGCAGATGAGATGCCAGACAAAGAGGCGCTGGTCTACGACTATCCTGAAATCGGACTCGAACTGCGGTTGACTTACGGGCAGTACCGCGACACCGTGAATCGGCTGGCGAAGGGTTTGATCGCGTTCGGCGTCGAGAGAGGCGAACACGTAGCGGTGTGGGCCACGAACGTCCCAGAATGGATATTCCTGCAACTGGCGCTGGCCAAGATCGGCGGGGTGATCGTCACGATCAACACCAATTACCGCGCTGCTGAGATCGAGTACGCGTTGCGCCAGGGCGACATCTCGACGCTCTTTCTGATCGAGGGGCATCGCGGAAACAACTACCTGGAATCGCTCTACAGCGTCGCGCCGGAAATCAGAACGATCAACGATCCGCTCAACGAAACCTTGCGCGTCGCGTCGCTGCCGCGATTGAAGCGCGCCGTGCTGATCGAGAAAGAACCGCGCCAGGGCCTGTCGTTGTTTTCTGAGGTGATGACCTTGGCCGACCGGGTCTCCGACGAAGAGTTGAAGGCCAGACAGTCGAGCGTCAATCCGCGCGACGTGGCGATGATGCAATACACCAGCGGCACGACCGGCTTCCCAAAAGGCGTCATGCTCACGCATCACAACCTGATCAATCAATCGCGCGTGTCCTGCACGCGCGGCGATTTACTCGCAGCCGAACGGCATGTGACGGCGATGCCGCTCTTTCACATAGCCGGGAGCCTGGGCGGCGTAATCCATTGTCTGTATCTGGGCTGCGCGCTGATTCCGCTGATCGCCTTCGACCCGCTCAAAAACCTGGAACTGCTCGAGCGCGAGAAAGGCACATTCACTTTCGCCGTGCCGACGATGTTGATCGCGATGCTCAATCACCCGCGCTTCGCGGAATTCGACCTTTCGGAGCTGCGCAACATCTACACGGGGGCGACGCCGGTCCCGGCGCCGCTGATGGAGCGAATCAAAGAGGAGATCGGGGCGGATTGTTCGATCGTTTTCGGAATGACCGAAACCACCGGCGCGGTGACGCAATCGTTCGGTACGGACAGTTTTGAATTGAAAGCCACGACGGTCGGCCTGCCGCAGCCACACACCTCGATCAAGATCATCAACCCCGGAACCGGCGAAACAGTGAAATTGGGAGAGTCAGGCGAGTTGTGCTCGAAAGCGTTCTCGAACATGAAGGGTTATTACAATATGCCCGAAAAGACTGCCGAGACGATTGACGAAGAGGGTTGGCTGCATTCGGGCGACCTGGCGGTGATGCGCCCCGATGGCTACGTCAACATCGTCGGGCGCGTGAAAGACATGGTCATTCGCGGCGGCGAGAATGTTTATCCGGCGGAGATCGAAGCTTTCCTGATGAGCCACCCGAAGATCGCCGAGGCGCAGATCGTGGGCATTCCCGATGAATTCATGGGCGAAGAGGTCTGCGCGCTGATTCGAGCGAGACAGGGCGCAGAATTGACCGAAGACGAAGTTCGTGAATATTGCAAGGCCGGAATCAGCCGCCACAAGGTCCCGAAGTTCGTCCGCTTCGTCGAATCGTTCCCGCTCACGGCAAGCGGCAAGGTGAAAAAGTTCGAGTTGCGCGAACAGTTGATCAAGGAGATGGGGTTGGAGAACGTGGCGGGCATCAAGACTGCGTGAAGATGTCCACGAAGGAGCGCGAAATGGCGCGGAGAGTTTACAATAATCTCTGGTGATCCTTCGTGGCGCCTTGTGGAAGGAAAAGTTATGAAAACCATCAGAATTGCAAACGGACAAGGCTTCTGGGGCGATTGGCTCGACGCCCCGTTTCAATTAGTCGAGCGTGGCCCAATCGATTATCTGACGCTCGATTACCTGGCCGAGATCACGATGTCGATTATGCAAAAGCAGAAGTCGCGCGATCCGAACGCCGGTTACGCGCGTGATTTTCTGTACGTCGTCGGACGCGTCCTGCCGAAATGCCTGGCCAACGACATCAAGATCGTGGCCAACGCGGGCGGCGTCAATCCGCAAGCCTGCGTCGCGGGATTGGCCGAGGTCGTCAAAAAGCTGGGACTCGCTGGCAAGGTCAAAGTCGGCGTCGTCGCGGGCGACGACATCATGGACAGGCTCGACGATCTGATCGGGCGGGGCGTCGAGCTGAAAAACATGGATACGGGCGAGCCGCTCTCGACGGTTCGTGATCGGGTGGCTAGCGCGAACGTCTATTTCGGCGCGGCGCCGATCGCCGAGGCGCTGAAACAAGGCGCGCAGATCGTCGTCACTGGCCGATGCACCGACACCGGGTTGACGCTCGGCCCGATGATTTACGAATTCGATTGGAAGCTGGACAATTGGGACAAAATCGCCGCCGGGACAATCGCCGGCCATATCATCGAATGCGGCGCGCAAACAACAGGCGGCAATTGTCAGGTCGATTGGCAAACGATCCCCGACTTCTGGGACATCGGCTACCCGATTGTCGAGACCGGCGAAGACGGCGCGTTCGTCGTCACCAAACATCCTGGAACCGGCGGGCGAATCACCGTCGCCGGCGTCACCGAGCAATTGATGTACGAGATGGGAGATCCGAAAAATTACATCACGCCGGATGGAGTCGCTGATTTCACTACGATCAGGTTGGAACAGGCAGGCGAAGACCGCGTGCGCGTTTCGGGCGTCAGGGGCCGCCCGGCCACCGATCAATACAAAGTCTCGATCAGTTTCGCCGACGGGTTCAAGGCCTCGGGAGGATTGGTCTACGCCTGGCCAGACGCTTACGCAAAGGCCAAGGCCGCCGACGCGATGTTGAGAAGGCGGCTCGACGCGTTGGGGTTGAAGTTCGACGAAATTCTTTCGCAGTTCCTCGGAGTCAACGCCACGCACGAAGGGCTGGGCGGCGAGCCTTCGCCCGACATCGCCGAAGTGATGCTGCGCGTCGGCGTGCGGTCGAAGGACAAGGCGGCGGTCGAGCGGTTCACGAAAGAGATCGCGCCTCTTGCGCTCAGCGGCCCGCCGACTGTCACCGGTTTCGGCGGAGGGCGTCCAAAGGTCGAAGAGGTCGTGGCTTACTGGCCCGCGCTAATTCCAAAATCGGCGCTTGCGCCGAAGGTCGAGGTAATCACCGTATGATTGCGGATTGAATAGGTTTCAGGTTTCAGGTTTCAGGTTTCAGGTTTCAGGTTTCAGGTTTCAGGTTTCAGGTTTCAGGTTTCAGGTTGGAATCTGAGGCGTCGTTGTTTTACTGACACCTGACACCTGAAACCTGAAACCTGAAACCTATTCGCATCGGAGAGCTATCATCGGATCAACCTTCGTCGCGCGCCGCGCCGGAATCCAACAGGCCAGCAGCGCGACCGCAATCAGCAGTAACGCAATCACGGCAAAAGTCAGCGGGTCGGTAGAGCTCACGCCCAAGAGCAGACTCTTCAGCAATTGCGTCAGCGCCAGCGCCGAAGTAAGGCCGATGGCCATGCCGATCGCCACCAGCGTCATCCCCTGCCGCGTGACCAGCCGCAGGACGTCGCGGGCGTTCGCGCCGAGCGCCATGCGAATGCCGATTTCGCGCGTGCGCTGCGCGACTGAATACGCCATCACGCCATAAATTCCCGCCGCCGCCAGCGCCAGCGCCATCATCCCGAAGACGCCCAGCACGCTGCCCGCCAGTCGCGCAGGCAACAAGGCCAGACCCAGATGCTGGCGCATCGTCTTCACATCGTATAACGGCAGGTTCTTATCCAGCGCCGCCACTTCTCCGCGCACCGCCGCAAGCGAATTGAGCGGATCGCCTTGCGTACGAACAACCAGCGTCGGCGACAGGCCGACATTTTGCGCCATATTGAAATAGATAAACGGAGCCGCTTCTTCGCCCAGTGAGACGTACTTGCCGTCTTTCACGATGCCGATGACTGTCAAATAGGGCGCGTCGTTGACGCCGCTGCGGACGGCGCCCATTTGAATGCGTTTGCCCAGCGGCGATTGTCCCGGCCAGTAGCGGCGCGCGAAGGATTCATTGACCAGCGCCACGCCTGGCGCGTTTGCGCCATCCTGCCGTTGGAATGTGCGGCCCCGCAGCAACGGTATGCGCAGCGTTTCAAAATATCCCGGCGCGACGAAGCTGGAATTGATCCCCGTGCTTTCGCCAGGTTGCGGGGTGTAACCTTCGATGGTTACGCCGCGCCACGCGCCATCAAGGTCGAGCGGAAGCCGGTCGGTCAGACTCGCCGAGACGACGCCCGGTAAAGCGCGCACGCGTTCCAGTAACTGATCGGTAAAATTCCGCTCCCTTGTTTCATCGTAACCCTGCAACCGCAAATCCATTGACAGAGCCAGCAGGTTATCGGCGTCAAAGCCCGGATCGATCGAGCTGGCGTTGCGCAGGCTGCGCAAAAAGAGTCCGGCGCAAATCAGCAGCAGCAACGACAGCGCAACTTGAGCGACGACCAGCGCGCCGCGCAATCGCCAGGTCCGGCCCCCAGTAGTTGCCGCGCCGGTCTCGTCCTTGAGCGAGGCGATTACATCGGGACGCGAAGCCGCGAGCGCAGGCGTCAGGCCGAAGACGATGCCGGTCAGCAGCGACAATCCGAACATAAATACGAACACGCGCCAGTCGGCCTGCAAATCGAGTTCAACGGGAATCTGAAAGGGCGGTCTGAAGGCCATCAGCAAATCCGCGCCCCATCCGGCGAGCAGCAATCCGGCCATGCCGCCGAGCATCGACAGCAATACGCTTTCGGTCAGCAATTGCCGGATCAACCGCCATCGACCGGCCCCAAGGGCGAGACGTATGGCGATCTCCTTGCGCCGCGCGGTCGCGCGCGCGAGCAGCAAATTGGCGATGTTCGCGCATGCGATCAACAACACCAGGCCGGCCACCGACATCAGCAGCGCCATAAAGATCACTATCGGCATTCGCATTTCCGGCAGCAGGCGCGCTTCGCTTTCCGGAGTCACCGAAACGCTGCGCGACTGGCGGCGGATGTTCTCCCAATCCTGTGGCCATTCTTTGTAAAGCTGGGCCGCGATGGAGTTGAAATCCGCCTGCGCCTGTTGGAGCGTGACGCCTGGTTTCAAACGCCCCATCACCAGAAATCCGCGGTTATCGCGCTTGGTCAGATGCTCGGTACCGGGAACCGCCTGCCCGATCATCATCGCCGGAATCCACCAATCCGCCGCGAAACCTCGCAACAACCCCGTGTATTTTTCCGGCGCGACGCCGACAATGATGAATGGATGGCCGTTGATTTTGACGCTGCGACCCACGGTAGCCGGATCGCCGCCGAAGCGCGTTTGCCAGAGCTTGTGGCTGATGACGGCGACCGCGCTCTCGCCCGGCGTCCGATCCTCCTCAGGCAAAAAGCCGCGCCCGAGCGACGGTTTGAGACCGAGCGCGGAAAAGTAGTTCCCGCTGACGATCTCGCCGAACATGCGTTCGTTCGTCCCGTCAATATTCAGGCTGAGCGGTTGCGGGAATTGATAAGCCACCAATCCCGCAAAAACCCGATTGCGGTCGCGGAAATCAACGTAGTCGGGATAAGACGACACTCCCAAACCGCCGCCGCTGAAATCGCTGGTATAAATCGCCGCAAGTTCCGACGGCTTTTCCACAGGCAGCGGACGCAACAGCAGCGCGTTGACCAGACTGAATATGACTCCATTGGCTCCGATGCCAAGGCTGAGCGTGAGCGCGACGATCAACGTGAAGCCCGGCTGCTTCCACAACATTCGCGCGCCGTAGCGCAGGTCTTGCCAGAGTGTTTGCATATTTTTTCCTCACTGTAGAAGCGTTTGCATAACCTCTCGAACATCATTCCTGCCGTAAAGCCTCAATCGGATCTATTCGCGCGGCGCGTCGAGCTGGCCAGAAACAAGCCTGAAGACCGGCGATGAGCAGGATCAGCGAGACGGCGATGAAGGTGATGGGGTCGAATGGAGAGACGTTCCAGATCTGGCGGGAGAGCAGTCGCGCCGACAGAAAGCTGCCCGCCAATCCCACCGAGACGCCGATCAACAGGAGCCACGCGCCGCGCTTCACGACCATCGCGGAGATATTGGCTGGGCTGGCGCCGAGAGCTATGCGCACGCCAATCTCGTGCGTCTGTTGGGCCACCGAACTGGACATCACGCCGTAGACCCCGATGACCGCGAGCGTCAACCCCAGCGTGGCGAAGACCGCGAAGAGCGCCAGGTTGAAACGCGGGCCGGCGTAGACTCCTTCCTGAAGAACCCGATCAATCGTCCTGACATCGGTGACCGGTTGGTTATTGTCAATTGAGTAAACTTGATTCAACACGGATTTTGTAATTCCGGCGGGGTCGGCCTGGGTGAGCGCCACCAGACGATCCGCGCGTCCCGTCAATGTGAACGGCAGATAGACTTCAGGCGTCACTTGATCGGTGAGTCCGCGGTTGAGCGTGTCCTTCACCACGCCTACGACCTGGAAGGAGTCGTCCGTCGCTCCGAACGGAGGCTGCTTCAATCGCGGAATGCGAACCACCCGCCCAAGCGCGTCGCGCCCGTCGAGCCGCCCGCGCACGAAGCTTTGATTGACGATAGCCAATTGCCGCTTGCCGCTCACTTCGTTCTCCTCGAAGAGCCGTCCCTCTAGGAGCGCGATTCCGAGAGCCCTAGTGTAATCAGCGTTGATTTGATGGATGACGACAGGTCGCGTGTCCTGCTGCTCGACGCCCACGACCTCCACCGGCGTGTTGAAGTTTCCGAACGGGTGCATGCCGGTGTTTAATCCGACGGCCTGCACGCCGGGAACCGCGCTCACGCGGCGGAGCAATTCCTCGAAGAACGCGATGCGGCGCTCACGATCCGGATAGCGTTGCTCCGGCAGCGGTACGCGCATCGTCAACAACCGGTCGGTTCGGAATCCGAGCTCGACGTCCTGCACCGCCATAAACGTCCGCATCATCAGACCGGCGCCCACCAGCAGCATCAGCGACAAAGCGACCTCGGCGACCACCAGGGCTTTGCGCAGCAACGCCTGTCTCGAACCTCCCTGCAGACCGCGCCCCGCCTCTCGCAGCGGATTGGCCAGATCTCTGGCGCTCGTGTGCAACGCCGGAGCGAGCCCGAAGAGAATGCTCGTCATCGCCGACACGAGCACTGTGAAGAGCAGAACCGAGGTGTTGAGCGCGATCTCCGACTCGTCAGGGATCGTGTCGGGAGGGACGATGGCCAGGATCGCTTGCAGGCATCCGAACGCCAGCGCCACGCCCAGCGCGCCTCCGGCCACCGCGATCATCAGACTCTCGGTCAACAGTTGGCGAATCAGACGCGACCGGCTCGCCCCCAAAGCGGCTCGCACCGCCATCTCTTTCTGCCGCGCGCTGGCCTTGGACAACAGCAGGTTCGAGACGTTCGCGCAGGCGATCAACAACAACAGCCCGACCGCGCCAAACAATATCCAGAGGTTTTCACGAATACTGCTGGGGAAGGTCTCCTTGAAAGAGAGCAGCCCGACGCGCCAGTGGTCGGGAAATTGCGCGGGCTCTATTTTTTTCAAGTCTTCGATGATCGGCCGCAGATCAGATTCGGCATGCGCTTCGGTGACGCCCGCTTTCAACCGTCCGAGCAGATGCACGCCGCGAACGCCTTCAATGACGCGCCCGCGCTCGAAGGTGATCGGAAGATAGACGTCGGCGCCGCGCCACATAAACCGCTTCGGCATGACCCCGATCACAGTGCGGACCTTGTCGTTCAAACGAAGCTGCCGCCCCACAACGTTCGGATCGCCGCCGAACTGCCGCTGCCAGAAGCGATA
Source organism: Blastocatellia bacterium (assembly GCA_035714085.1). Taxonomy (GTDB): domain Bacteria; phylum Acidobacteriota; class Blastocatellia; order RBC074; family RBC074; genus JAJVID01. The sequence continues at coordinate 1,901 of DASTMP010000329.1, read as the reverse complement.
ACCGAGCACGGCCACCGGATCCGCCTCGGGTCTGGCGTCATCCGGCATGGTCGTCCTTCCGATCAGCGGCGGCACGCCCATCACCTGAAATGTATTGAACGTGCCGTAATTCCCGCGAAGCCGCTGCGGCTCGCCGCCGTCAGTCCACAAGACGTCGCTGATAGTGGAAGCAATCACTCCCTCAAAGATGGTGTTCCGCTCGGCGATCTCCAGAAACTGATCTGTCGAGTAGCCAAGCCGGTAGCCGCGCTGTCCCGGATCCCAAACCTTGACGCTCATCAGATTGTCTACGTCTTTGTAAGGGAATGGATCGAGCACGACGGCATGAATCACGCTGTAGATAGCAGTCGTCGCCATAATCCCGAGTGCGAGAGAAAGGACTGCGATCGAAGTGAAGCCGGGACTCTTCGCCAGATGGCGGACACCGAACCGAACGTCACGCAAAAACTCTGCAAACCAGTTAAGCATACATGCAAAAGCCTCGAAGATTGGCTTATCATGTAGCGTCATTTGATGCTACATGAGGGAAAACTTTATGGCGTTACCGAAAGAAAGACTTCTCTACACGGTTGAACAATATCTCGAAATGGAACGCGCATCCGAAGAGCGGCACGAATACGTTGACGGATATGTCTATAATATGGCGGGGGAAAGCACTGAACACAGTACTATTAACGCCAACCTGATCGCGACCCTCGTCGCGCAACTCCGTGGCAAATCTTGCCGCGCGTTCTCTCCAAATATGAAAATCCGCAGCGGGCCGTTCTTCAAGGAGCAAAAGACGAACAAAGGAATGTTTTCTTACGCCGACGTCTCTGTAGTCTGCGGCGAGCCTCAATTTCACGACAAGTTCCAGGATGTTCTCATCAACCCGATCGTCATCATCGAAATCCTTTCTGAATCAACCGAAGGATTCGATCGGGGCGAAAAATTCATCCGATATAGAACGCACATTCCGACCTTGCAGGACTACGTGCTGGTTTTACAGACGCTACCGCTAATTCAGGTCTACTCGCGGCATTCGGACGGATGGTTGATGACTGATGCCCTTGGACTAGAAAGCTCGATTCGCGTGCCTTCGATTGATTGCCATCTATCGATGTCAGAAGTCTACGAGCGCGTCGAGTTTCCGCCTCTCGAAAAACAAGAGGAAGAAACGGACACGGGCTACGAGAACGACTGACGCAAAATCATTCACACCTCAGCGCGACCATCGGATCAACCTTCGTCGCCCTACGCGCCGGAACGTAACACGCGATCAGCGCGACGACTGTCAGCAACAATGCTATCCCTACGAATGTCAGCGGATCAGTCGGGCTGACGCTGTAGAGCAGTCCCTTCATCAGCCGCGTCAAAGCGACGGAGACCGGCAGCCCCACGCCGACGCCGACGAGCGCCAGCGTCATCCCCTGCCGCAGGATCAGTTTCAGCACGTCACGGCTCTCGGCGCCGAGCGCCATTCGGACGCCGATCTCCTGTGTGCGCTGAGCGACGTTGTAAGACATCACGCCGTAGATCCCGATCATCGCCAGCGCCAGCGCCAGTCCCGAAAAGAGCGACAACAGGACCGCCACCAGACGCTGCGGCGCGACTGTCGTGGCGATCGCCGTTTCCAGCAACTGCGCGCGGCGGATCGGCTGATCAGGGTCTACTGATTGCACGGCGCGGCGAATGCTCTTGATCAGGCTCTCCGCCGGCGCCTTGCCTCGGACAATGAGATACATATTGAGCGCGGGCAAATGCCATACGGGGACGTAAATTTCCGCCTGGAAATCGTCTTTCAACTGTTCGTGTTTGACATTGCCGACAATTCCAATGATTTCACGCGAGACCGCTTTTCCGTAAAGCTTGGATTCCCGCCCCATGCCGATCGTGATGCGTTTGCCGAGCGGGTTTTCATC
>DASTMP010000328.1:0-4789 GCA_035714085.1 Blastocatellia bacterium | reverse complement strand
ATACGAACATCGATAACAGCACGTTCGGACAGTTGCCTAAGATTCAGAGGAACTTTCCACGCGTGATGCAGGTCGCGGCTAAGTTTTACTTCTAAGCCTGTAAGAACCTCGCGCACTCCCACGGCGCGAGGTTCTTTTTTTCATGTTTTCAGAGGGGCCTTCAGGACGCGATGCGACGCCCTGAACGAATGAAAAGGTCCCCCACATAGTAACGACTTATTATCCTGTAAACTAAGTGTTTTTATATTACTCTAGCCCGCGGAGCGGGCGACAGCATAAAGCCTGGGGTGAAGCCGAAGGCGAAACCCCAGGTTAGGTTTGGAGCGCCGTCAAGCCCGTGAAACGGGCGACAGATCATCAACTGTCGCCCACTTCGTGGGCTTTGTATCCTTTACTATCGCTTCCCTGGAGCTCACGCCCCAGGCTTTATGCTGTCGGGCGGCTCCGCAGGCTCAAAATGTCAAAAAACATAATTTACGGACTGATTAGTCGTTACTACGTGGTCATTTTCTGAGGGGCAATTTTTTATCGATGCAAGTCGACCGTTGCCTTGCGGCAGCCGGCTTGAAATCTCAGCCTCGCGCCATTACAGTTGCCCGCCTTCACTCAACACCAATCCCGGATAGAAATATGAAACGATTGAAACTCGGAATCGCAATCGTGCTCGCGGTCTCCGCCGGCCTGTTCGTTTATAGCGCGGCGGCGCAGGGCAATAAGAAATCCGTCAAGCCATCCGATCGGCAGTACCGCGAATGGCGGATGTTCGGCGGCGGGCCGGAGAACATTCACTATTCGAGGCTCGATCAGATCACCAGAGACAACGTCGATCAACTCGAAGTCGCCTGGCATTTCGATTCGGGAGATGAATTTCCCGGCTCCGAGATGCAATGCAATCCGATCATCGTTGATGAGGTGATGTATGCCACCACGCCTAAGCTTCGCGTGATCGCGCTCGACGCCGGGAGCGGAAAATTGATCTGGAGCTTCGATCCGAACGAGGGCAGGCGTCCGCTCGGCAAGATGCGCAATCGCGGCGTGATGTATTGGGAAGGCGGCGCGGAGAAGCGAATCTTCTTCGGGTTTCGGCATTGGCTCTATTCGCTCGACGCGAAGACTGGACAGCCCGTGAAGAGCTTCGGCGCCGAAGGTCGCATCGATTTACGCGAGGGGTTTGTCGGGCGCGACCCTCGTGACATCACGATCAGCAACACCACGCCCGGCGCCTTTTACAAAGACATGCTGATTATAGGCGCATTGACCAGCGAAGCGCTGCCCGCCGCGCCCGGCGACATCCGCGCGTTCGACGCGCACACCGGCAAACAACGATGGGCGTTTCACACGATCCCGCATCCGGGCGAATTCGGTTACGAGACGTGGCCGAAAGACGCCTGGCGATACACAGGCGGCGCGAATAATTGGGCGGGGCTGGTTGTCGATCAGCGGCGCGGGCTGGTCTTCGCGCCGACCGGCTCGGCGGCTTTCGATTTTTACGGGGCGAACAGGCATGGCGACAATCTGTTCGCCAACACGCTGCTGTGTCTGGACGCGAACACCGGCAAACGCGTGTGGCATTTCCAGGCGATCAAACACGACCTGTGGGATCGCGATTTTCCGTCTGCGCCCGCGCTCATCACGGTTAAACGAAACGGGCGATTGATTGACGCGGTAGCGCAGACTACGAAATCGGGGCACGTCTTCGTCTTCGAACGCGCGACGGGTAAATCGCTCTTCCCGGTTGAATATCGCAAGGTTCCGACCGCTGGCGTTGACGGAGAGGAGCTTGCCGGGACGCAGCCGTTCCCGTTGCTGCCTCCGCCTTTCGCGCGCCAGTTTCTGACCGAAGAGATGTTGACTCTGCGCACGCCTGAAGCGCATCAAGCCGCGCTCGAACGATTCCGAAAAATTCATAGCAACGGCCAATTCGAGCCGCCGAGCCTGGAAGGCACGGTGATCTTTCCGGGCTATGACGGCGCCGCCGAATGGGGCGGCGCGGCGTTCGATCCTGAAACCGGCTTGCTCTATGTCAACTCGAACGAGATGGCCTGGATTCTGCGGTTGGTCGAAAAGCCCACGCCGAAGCCATCGCAACTGAGCGGCAAGAGTTTGTACGAGTCTAACTGCGCCAGTTGCCACGGCGGCGATTTGCGAGGCTCTCCGCCGGAATTCCCCGCGCTCATCAGCCTGGACAAAAAATACACCGATTCGGAAGTCCGCACGGTCATTCGACAAGGTCTCGGACGTATGCCGGCATTCTCCAGGATCGGCGGCGACGCGATTCGCGCAATCGCCGATTACGTTATGACGGGCAAAGACACCGCGGCATTAACGACGGAATCGAAACCTTCGCCCCCGAATCCTATGGATTTGAAGTACACGATGGACGGTTACAACAAGTTCCTCGACCCCGACGGCTATCCGGCGATCGCGCCGCCGTGGGGGACGCTTAATGCGATTGATTTGAATCAGGGCAAGATCGTCTGGCAGATTCCCTTCGGCGAATACCCTGAACTGGCTGCGAAGGGAATCCGCGACACTGGGAGCGAAAATTACGGCGGGCCGATTGTCACCAGAAATGGATTGCTCTTCATCGGCGCGACCAATTACGACAAAAAGTTCCGCGTCTTCGACAAATTGACGGGCAAGCTGTTGTGGGAGACGACGCTGCCCGCGGCCGGCAACGCTACGCCCGCGATGTATGAGGCGCACGGAAGGCAGTTTGTGGTGATTGCGGCGGGCGGTGGCAAATCAAAAGATCCCTCGGGCGGCAGCTATCTGGCTTTCGCGCTGCCGGCGGAAAAGGCCCGGAGCAAATAGGGCGTTCCTGGGAGCGCAGGCATCCCTGCCTGCGTCCTATCGCGCCTTACGGCGCTACTCGCAGGCAGGGATGCCTGCGCTCCCAGGGCTGCGCTGCCTTATTTCGTGATTTACTGACGATACCGTACCGGAATTTAGAATTTGAAACCTTGAAAGATAAAATTTTGGCATTAACCGATCCGCGCGAGGAGTATACAAGCCGTCTCGCAACGCGCCGAGCGGCGCTCAACACTGAACAACAGCGCAGCCGCAAGATATGGTTCTGGCGGCGCGTCATTTTTGCGATCATTGCGCTGATGATCATCCTGGCTATTGACGGGGTCGTCGCGTGGCCCCTGGTCGCCGCGCCGGTGGCCGTCTTTATCGGTTTGATGGCTTTTCATCAGCGCGTTCACGCGGCGGTCGCGCGGTTGGAGCGCGCGGTAAAATTTTACGAGCGAGGTATTGCGCGGCTCGAAGACGACTGGATCGGCGGCGGCGAGAAGGGCGAGAGGTTCGCTGACAGGTCGCATCCTTACTCCGAAGACCTCGACCTGTTCGGCGAAGGCTCGATGTTCGAGTTGCTTTCGACGGCGCGGACGAAAGCAGGCGAGGAGAGGCTGGCGTCATGGCTTCTGTCGCCAGCGCCGATCCCTGAAATTCTCGCGCGCCAGCAGAGCGTCGAGGAGCTTCGACCGCGCCTGGATTTGCGCGAAGACGTGGCGTTGCTCGGCGATGAGGTCAACGCGGGCGCTCATCCCGAAGAGCTTGCGACGTGGGCCGCCCGGGAGCCGGTCTTCACCGCGCGGCAGGCGCAATGGCTACAACCGGCGGCGATGCTGATCGGCCTCTTTTCAGCCGCCGCGGTCGTCATGTGGATCGGGTACGGATACCGGAAGACGGCGATGGTCGCGCTGATGATAGAGGCGACCTTTCTTTTTCTATACCGCGCGCAGATCGGGCGCGTGGTCGCGGAGGTCGAGCGACCCGGGCGCGAGTTGTCGCTGCTGGCCGAAATTCTGGGGCGGTTGGAGCAGGAGCGATTCGCGGCGCCGATGTTGGTCAGGCTTCGCAGCGAACTCGACGCGGATGGAAAGCCGCCGTCGCGGCAGATCGCGCGGCTCAGTCGCCTGATTCAGATCCTCGATTCACTGAAGAATCAATTCTTCGCGCCGATAGCCTTTGTGCTGCTCATTCCCGCGCAGCTCGCGCTGGCTATCGAAGGATGGCGGCGGCATGCGGGGGCGAAGATTCCGCGCTGGCTCGACGCCGTCGCCGAGATCGAGGCGCTCTCTTCGCTCGCCGGCTACGCTTACGAACATCCCCGCGACCCGTTTCCGGAATTGGTCGAGAGCGAAGTCCTTTTCGAGGGCGAATCGCTTACGCATCCGCTGATCTCGGAGTCGCGCTCAGTGCGGAACGACGTGCGGTTAGGCGGCGAGCCGCGCGCGCTGATCGTCAGCGGCTCGAATATGTCTGGCAAGAGCACGTTGATGAGAACCGTCGGGACTAATGTGGTTCTGGCGCTGGCGGGCGCGCCAGTGAGGGCGACGCGCCTGCGCCTTTCGCCGCTCGCCATCGGCGCTTCGATTCACATCCTGGATTCGCTGCAAACGGGCGCGTCGCGTTTTTACGCCGAGATCACACGGCTCCGCCAGATCGTCGAATTGACCAAAGGCGACCTGCCGCTGCTCTTTCTGCTCGATGAAATTCTGAGCGGAACCAATTCGCACGACCGGCTGATCGGCGCCGAGGCGGTCGTCAGAGGCCTGGTCGAACGCGGCGCCATCGGCATCGTCACCACGCACGATCTGGCGCTGACGCGGATCGTCGAGACGTTGAACGGGCGCGCCGCGAACGTCCATTTCGAAGATCACCTGGAAAATGGACGGATGGTCTTCGATTACAAGATGCGACCCGGCGTCGTGCGGCGCAGCAACGCCCTGGAGCTGATGCGAAGCGTCGGGCTTGAAGTTTGAGGAAGTGAAGGAAGGAC
>DASTMP010000327.1:0-13306 GCA_035714085.1 Blastocatellia bacterium | reverse complement strand
AGAGGCGCATTCAGTAAATCAGTTGTGTGTTCAGTAACGTCCAGAACTGATCCGGATTGAACGACCGGCGACAATTGATTTGTCGTTACTCCTTGCGGTAACGGCGCCGGTCTATATGACTTATTGATTATCCGCAGGCTGTCCGCATAAACCAGCAGTATGATCCCGGTAAAAAGAGGCAATCCGGCCAGTCCGCTCAATACCAGGATCAACGGGGTGAGACCCGCCCAATCGTGAAACAGTCCCAGACAGATTGGAATCAGGCATCCGACCATCAAGCTGGACATCAATGTGATCGTCCCCAGGATGCGTAGTCTCTCTTTCCGCCCCCGAGGCGGTTTGGTCTCAGCGGACTCGGCTTCCCTGGACTCGATGGTGAATACCTGAGAGATAATCTGCAGGTCGAGCCCACAGGACCGGCAATACTTCTGATCGTCCGAGACAGGCGCTGCGCATTTTGGGCAATACATAAGCTGTTCCGATTCAGGCCTGGCGGCCGAGTTCATATAGATATTCGACGTACGAGCGCGTCGCGCCGTCGATGCCTTGCACTTTGGGGTTGGTAGATTCAATCACGTAGTATTCGTCCGGCGCATGCGCTCCTCCGCCGTGGCCGAGGCCGAAATGTCCCGCGGGCAGCCGCAGCGGGTCGCCGGTGAAGACATAGCCGGGCCAAGAGCCGGCCAGCCGCGGCATGATGATCGGATCGATTCCCGACTGTTTATATACCGCTACCTGCGATTGCACCAGCGCGGAGTCCGCCGGCGTGCTGGTCGGGTCGTATCCGCCAGTCATATTCACTTCGATGTCGCCGAAGCCATGTTTCGCCAGGTGCGCTTTGAGCGCGGAGAGCGCTTCGGCCGCCGTCATATCCGGCACCAGCCGCAGATCCAGCTTCGCCACCGCTTTGTGAGGCAGGATGGTCTTGCCTCCCGGCCCGGTATAGCCGCCGACCAGGCCTTCAATATTGACCGTCGGCTGCGAGACCAACATTTCGAGCGATTCGCGCCAGCTCACATCTCGAATCCAATGATCCACGCCGAGTTGCTGTTTCGTCGCCGCTTCATTGATCCGGTCAGCGGCCACGGCGATCATCTTTTTCTCGGCGTCCGATAGAGGGCGCGCCTTGTCGGCGTAATGCTCGATCGCGGGAGTGTTTCCGTCGGCCGAGACGAGCGTGTTGAGCGCCTGCACCAGATGCCAGGCCGGGCTATCAACCCGCGCCTTGTTGCTGGAATGAGTGTCGCGCTTCGGGCCGCGCCCCCAGCGCTCGCCGCTCGCCACCAGCTCGAGTTCAATCACGCCCTTCGCGCCCAGATTGATCGTGACTTCGCCGCCCGGATCCTGTGACGGAAAAGGCATGAACACGCCGCTGCAGCGCTTCAAGGCTGAAAGAACTTCAGGACGCCTGATCACCTGCGGAAAATGCGGCGATCCGATCTCTTCCTCGCCTTCAGCCACAAACACCAGATTGACCGGCGGCTTCTTGCCCGCGCCGCGGATGGCGTGGAGCGCGGCCAGGAATGTAGCCTCCGGGCCTTTTTGATTGACGGCGCCTCGGCCAACGAGGATCTTTCCGAGCCCCGCCTTATCCACCAGCGCCGCATCAAAGGGCGGAGACGACCACTCGGCTGGGTCGACCTGCTTCACGTCATACATAAAGTAAAGACCCAGCGTGCGCGGAGCGCCTGCGTCCAGCACGGCAAATATGCCGGGCTGTCCATCGGTAGGTATTTTAGTCACCTGGGCGAACCCTGCCTCGCGCAGCATTTGCATGGTCAAATCACAGCCTTCCGTCATGCCGCGATTTTCGGCGGCGATCGAAGGCTGCCGGATCCACTGTTGCAGGCGCTGCACGGCCTCATCATGTCGTTTTTCGATCTGCGCCCATATCGGTTGCAGTTCGGGATCGTCGGCTGGCTTAGGCTGCGGCATTGTGCCCGGCATTGCATAGGATGCGGCGCCGAGCGCAGTGGTTTTAACAAAGTCTCTTCGGTTCATAGGGTTTAGTTTTCCTCCTCGTTCACCGAGCGCTGCCTGTAGTGTTGGAGACAATCAGAACCCTCGTTGGCCGCGCTCCGGCGCAACAGATAGATGTTAGGCGCGGGCTATTTACGCAAGTATGGCTCTTTAGCGGAAGCTATCTGCTGCCTGGCAGGTCTCGGTTTCGTTTCCCATTGACCAGATCAGAATAGCGACAGTTGGACCGATCTTCTTCTCCGCGATTAGATTATCCAAGATTGTCGGCGATGGCGCCTCTGCCTGAGCTTGATCGGGAAGACCCCCATAGCTCACGCCATCGAAAACAATCAGCAGGTTGCATCCTGTTTTGCCGTCGTAGCCTGCAGGTGTGTAAACCGTTATCTTCCGCTCCTCTTTGAGGAAGGCGCTCTTGATCGTTGTTTGAACTGCCTTGCCCTTTGGCGCGCCCTCCTTCGCAGCGATGTACGGCTGCGCCGGCGCGTTCGGCATCTCCAGGAGCGAGTCATCGCTATGGACAGACTCTTTGATCTCAACCTCTCCCTTCGGTCCCGCACGATGCGTCTTGTAAAGATTGAACGCATATACAAAGCGCGCGTCGTTTGGCACAACCTGCATGGCAAAGAACAAGTTTGTCTGACCCAGCCGGCTCATGTCCAATCCCATAAAATCAGGCCCGCCGACCAACTCAACGCTCTCAGTGTCTTGGTCGCCCAAGCAGAAGTACGTGACTTGCATCTCCGACGCGTTTCCAGGAATCACCTCGACAATTGGCCCACTCCGCTTGTAATTGGTGATGAACCTGTCGACAGCCTTTGGATCAGTCAGGGATGTCTCCCACAAATCGTACAGGGCTTTGGTCGGATACAGATCCTTAGCCAATCGTTTGGAATTCTCGGCCGGTTCCAGGATCTGATTGACTTTCATCACGTACTTGCCCGGCTTCGCGTTGTTATCTGCCGCATGGACAACAAACTTGTAAATTCCGGACCGAAGCGCCGTGAAGTTGATTGGCTCTGGCCCCTGTGCGCCGTTCGGGCTGTCCAGTCGAGTTACCTGGCGCCCGTCAGGACCGTAGACTTCGATCAACAGATCGATCCCCTCCTGATCCGCCTCAGCAATGATGGCAGCGCCATTTTTGAGTTGAGCGGTGTAGACATGCTGGTCGGGTGGCGCCAGCGTTCGCTCGATTTTTGTTCCGGCAACCAACTCTCTGGCAAGCTCTTGTGGGCGAGGCAAGGCGCAGGAAAGCGTCGCCGAGTTGTTAATCCACCCGCTCGGAAAACCGAGCGGGTGGGCCGTGCAGGTTATGGTCATCAGACACGTCGAACAAACGACAAAGAGCTGAACGGCTCGACGGTGTCTGAAAAGTTTGCGCATACCCTTTCTTTCTCATCTACCGCTGAAGCATAAACGCGAAGAGGCTGTCGCCCGCGCCGACCACGACGTACTGGCGGCCGTCCAGCATATATGTCTCAGGCGCGTTGCTGGGGTTGTCGGTCAGGCCGGCATGCCACAACGGCTTTCCGGTCAGAGGGTCGTAAGCTATGAAATTGCCAGCGCCGTCGCTGCCGAACAACAATCCGCCCGCCGTGCTCAACAGGCCTTGCGGGCCGTTCAGCGTCGGATGCTTCCATACGATCTTGCCGGTTTTATAGTCGATGGCCCGCAAGCAATTCCCCACGTTTCCAACGAAACGCTCAGCGGCGCCCCAGCCTTGAGGGCGCGCGTCAGTATCGGTCAGGTAATATAAGGAGTACGCTTGAGACGTGCCCACGTAGAAGAGGCCGGTGTCGGGATTGAAACTGGGAGCCGGCCAGTTCGTGGCGCCGTCTGAATTCGGTGAAACCAACACTCCCGCAATTTGTGGATCCTTCTCCGGATCGCGTATGGGCTGTCCCCTCTCATCGATCCCTTTATGCCAGTTCAACGATTCGACGAACGGCTTCGAAAGGATGTTCTTGCCGTTGGTCCGATCAAGCAGGAAGAAGAAGCCGTTTCGGCTGGCCTGCGCCAGCAGCTTGCGCGGCTGCCCATCGATCTGGCCATCGATAAGCACAGGCACTTGCGTGGCGTCCCAATCGTGCGTGTCATGCGGCGAACACTGGAAATACCAGGCCATCTTTCCGGTATCGGGATTGAGCGCCACGATGGAAGCCGTCCATAAGTTGTCGCCTTTACGGCTCTGGCCGGCCATCACCGGATTCGGGTTGCCGGTGGGCACATAGAGCAGCTTCAACTCGGGATCGTATGTCGGCGGTTGCCAGGGCATTCCGCCACCATGCGCAGCCGAATACTCATCCGGCCAGGTCTCAAAGCCAGGCTCACCTTTCCGTGGCGTCGTGTACCACTTCCACTGGATCTCTCCTGTCTCCGGATCGCGAGATTCCAGCCAACCGGGGACGTCCAGCGAGTCGCCGCCCATGCCGATGATCACATGGTTGCCGATGACGAGCGGAGCTGGCGTGGAGAAATATTCCTGTTTCACGTCTGCGATCAGCTTGTGCCAACGTTCCTTGCCCGTCCTGGCGTCGAGCGAAACGATGTAGTTGTCCGGCGTTTCGAAAAACAGATAGTTGCCGTACATCCCCATGCCGCGGTTGCCGATGTGAATGCCGCCCCGCGTCTTCCAGGCGTAATGCCAGATCTGACGGCCCGTCCGGGCATCAACAGCGTAGGCGTGGTCGGGCAGCGCAAAATACAGCACACCGTTGACCATCAGCGGCATAGCCTTGATGGTAGGGCCGCCGAATTCCATACCTATACCGCTTTTGAATGCGGAGTCCGGGCCCTCTCCACCGATGATCGCGCCGTCAGGCCTGACATTGACTCGATGAATCCAGGCAAGGGTCAGCCCCTTGACGTTGGAGGCGTTTATCTCTTTGAGCGCGCTGTAATGCCGGCCCGAATAATCGCCGTGGTAAGTCGGCCATGCGTCGGTCGCGGGTTTGAGCAGCAGCGATGGATCGAGCGGTCCTTGCGCAAAAATAGTAAATGGCGCAAGCAGTAGAGCGAAGCTGGATGCCAGAAAGTAATTTTTGATTTTCATTTGAGTGTCACCAGGTAAGCGGTCATATTGTGAAGGTCGGAATCTTTCCATATAGCCAGCATGTCGACGTGCGCCTGCAGCGGGTCTTTCACTTCCACCTTGGGCGTGTCGCCGTCGCGCGTGAAGGAGCGAATCGTCCCGGAATCGTCGCGCAACACGACATCAAAATCGGTGACCCGCAGCGGCAGTCCGGAAAAGGATTGTCCCGAAGGAAGTGTGACTGTCACGGTAGGAAACGAACTTAATGCGCGGCCTCCTCCAGCGCTGCGTCTGGGGCCACCGCCGAAGCCGCCGCGACCGCGCGGCATTACGATCCTGCCTTGCAGCGCGACCGGATCGTATTTGGCGCCGACACCCTTCAAATCCTCTGTGATAGAGTGGCAGGTGTTACACTTGCCGGCGCCATTGAAATAGGCTTCGCCAGCCTTTGCGTCGCCGACCAAAATGTTGAGGACTTTGTAGCTGTCCCGATCAACCACCGCCGCGATCCGCTGATGCAAAAACGCCGCAATATCCTTGGTCTGTTCCTCGCTCAAATCGAACTTGGGCATGCCTTTATCAGGTCGGCCGACTTTCAGGAATTCTCCAAGTTGCTTGCCAGCCTCGTCGTTCATCACCAGGACCGACCGGATCAGGTCCGGGCCGGACTGGCCGCCGGTCGCGTTGCCGCCGTGGCAAAAGCCGCATTGCGCGACAAACATTTGATGTCCACGCTCCACGGAGTCTTGATCGAACCGGGGGCTTCCTCCCCGGATTGCGACCGGATTGCCAGGAGGATTGCCTGCAGTCGGCGTTCCTACCAGCGTCGTTACCCCCACAAAGAAGGCAACGATGATGATTGCTTTCATTCCCTTCATTCCTTTTCTCCTAAGTCTTGTGTGATTTGGTACCGCTTTGACCCATTGGGGCGACCAAATAATCAATCAGGGCGATCAAAAAAAGAAGGGCAAAGAAGAAAATATTCGTGGCTGGGCGCGGCGAACGTGGCGTTAGGCTCCGAAAATTGAAGAAATTTGGCGGGCGGCAGGTAGCGAAGATGATGGAGGATATTTGCTGCCGGTGGCGGCTACCGCCACCGGCTGTCCATGTGAATGCGACTCGATCTAAAAGATCAGTTTGAGAGCCAACTGTCCGATGCGCGGATCTAATGCTCCGCGCGGGTTGCCGAAATCGGCGCGCCGCGTGAGACTGGCGCCGGATTGGCTCGCCGAAATGACGTTGTACAACTGGCCGTTGAAGCTGGAGATGTTCAGACGGTTGAAGAGGTTGAAGAACTCGGCAATGAACTGCATCCGGTACCTCTCGGTGAAATAGAAGGTCTTCGTCCCGCGGAAGTCGAAGCTGACGAAATGACCGATGTAAAACGAATCGCGTCCGAATCCCGGCGCGCGATCCGAGTTGCGGTTGCCGTCGTTATTGAGGTCGACATTGGCGCCGGCCAGCCTCGCCGAGAAAGGTTGATTGCTGCTCGCCTGGAAGATTCCGCTCACCTCCCAGCCGCCGAGGATTACGCGGGCAGGGCCATGCAGGTCCTTGAAATAATCCAGGTTCCATAGACCGCTAGCTACCACTCGATGCGGGACGTTGGCGTTGCCAGGACCTCGCTCGTCGCTGAGCAGCAAGCTCTGCTGCGCCTGTTTGGCGTCGTCGCCCGCGTTGGCGGTCACCACCGAGGTCGCGTCCGGCGCGTCGTCAATCACTTTCGAGTAGGTGTAAGAGAAGAGGAGTTGATAATGCTTTGCGAATCGCTTGTTGACCTGCAGGACGAGCGCGTTATAGCCGGAGTTTGAGTTGCTCTCGAACTCGCTGATGCGGCCGAACAAATCGCCAGGGACACCGATGGGCCTGATCGGGCTGGACACGCCGGGATACCGCAAAAAGGTCGGAACGATGCCGCCAGTAAGCGTCGTCGCCACGAGCGGCAGCAGGTTGATGTCGCGCGTCCGCTGTAAGTGGCGGCCCTGAACCGTCAAATACGAAACGCCGACTGAAATATCGTTGGTTATACCGTACTCAACGCCGAAGTTGCCCTGCATTGTGTAGGGCTGCTGATAATCGCGCTCAAAGACGAACAGGTTGGCCGCCGCCGGCTGGCCGCCCTGCGCCTTAATATTGGCAAGGCTGTTGTAGCGGAACGGGTAGACCAAGTTGGGGTCGGTAGGATTGGTCAGCGTGACGCTGATCGAATTGAGACCGTTGTTGGAGTGCGCCGTGCCGATGGCGATTGCAGGGGTGATGCCGTAAAACAGGCCGAAGCCGCCGCGCACGACCAGCTTGTCTGCCGCCGTCGGATTCCAGGCGAAACCGAAACGCGGCGCGATGTTGTTGTAGTCGTTGTTGATGCGCGAAGTGTCAATACCGGCCGCCGCCAATGACGCGCTTGGATTGCGCGCCGGCCCCTGCTTCATATTCTGAACGTCGTACCGCGCTCCGAGATTTAGCGTCAGGCCGCGCGCCGCGCGCCAGTCGTCCTGGAAGAAGAATCCATACTCATTGAAGTCCGGGTGAGTGGTTGCGCCCGACGTGCCATCGCCGGCGAAGGCCTGCGTGTAGCTGGCGACGGTGCGGTTGTTCGAATTGATAACTTTATTGATGGCGTTGTTAGCGAAATTAGCATAGCTCGTGAAGGTGTAACCGCCGCCGAAGAATCCTGGGAAGAAGTTCTCGATCCTCTCGATGTTGAAATCCGCTCCGCCCTTCAGACTGTGTTTGCCGGCGATATAAGAGATGTTGTCAATGAACTGATACTTGTTCTCGGTGGTATTGCGCGGGCTGAAATTGTTGCGTCCGATGGTGAGGGCGGTTTGGCCGCCGACTGGGAGGCTGCTGATGACAGCTTCCGGGGCGTCGCTGTTGGACAGGCCCGGTTCGGCGTCACGCGCGAACTGGAAGCGGAACTCGTTGAGAAGCCGCGGCGAGAAGGCGGTGTTGAGCGTGGTTGTGAAAGAGTCGGTCGTCACCAGGCTGTCGCCGCTGTGCTCTTGCGCGTTGGTCGCGCCGCCGTTCTCCAGGTTGGTCCCGGTGAAATTCTGGCGGTTGTAACGAAAACTGAGCCGATTGCCGGAGTTGACCTGCCAGTCGACCTTTCCCAGATAGACGTCCTGGTCGAAGCCGCGCGTATAGTTGACGGCCAGCGGCAGAAGTAAGTTGCGGCCGGCCACGGATGCCGGGTCTGTCGCCGTCGCCGCCGGAAGCGGATTGACCAGGTTCGGCTGCGTGTTGCGCTGCCCGTCATAATTGAAGAAGAAGAAGAGGCGATCTTTCTTGATCGGGCCGCCGATGACGCCGCCGAATTGATTGAAGTGGTATGGAGGCTTGTTAGGGCTGCCGACCACACTCTGACTCGCCGGGGTGAACGCGAAGCCGTTGGGAATGAGCGCCGGCTTGCCGCCGGTGAATGTCTCCAGTCCCGAGTCGTAACGCAGGCTGTTGGCGTTGAGCGAGCGATCGCGGAAGAATTCGAACCCCTCGCCATGAAATTCGTTGGAGCCCGACTTGGTGATCACGTTGATCGCGCCGCCGGCGGCGCGCCCGAATTCAGCCGAGAAGCTGTTGGTGTTGACCTGGAACTCCTGCACCGCGTCCTGGCTGAACTGATATGGCGCGCGGCCCGATCCCGTGCGGCCCAGGGCCTGGCCGAAGAAGAGGTTGTTGTTATCCACGCCGTCAATCTGGATGCTGTTGAGCGTGCCTTTCTGCCCGCCGAATGAAAGATCACCTCCGCGGGGATCGCGCACCACGCCGGGAGTGAGCGTGACAAAGTCCAGGAAATTGCGCCCGTTGACCGGCAGTCCCTTGACCGCGCGCTCGCCGACTGAGGCGCTCACCTGGGAGCGCGTGGTTTCGACGATGGGGGCGACGTCAGTAACGGTGACGGCTTCGCTGACGTTCACGCGCAACGTCAGATCGAGGTTGAGCTTCTGGCCGACAGTCAATGTGACCGCGCCATATTTGTTTTCAGCGAATCCCTTTCCGCCGGCGCTGATCTGATAGGCGCCCGGCGGCAGAGCGGCGATGCGGTATATGCCGTTATCGTCCGTGGTGAT
The DNA here is from genome assembly GCA_035714085.1 of Blastocatellia bacterium. Classification (GTDB taxonomy): domain Bacteria; phylum Acidobacteriota; class Blastocatellia; order RBC074; family RBC074; genus JAJVID01. Next base: position 4,231 of record DASTMP010000327.1, on the reverse strand, counting down.
TTCGCGGGTCAGGCCGATGTCGAGGTTTTTGACAGTGACTTTGGCGCCAGGAACCGCAGCTTTGTTCGGGTCGGTGACTATGCCTTCGATGGTCGCGGTCGCCGCCTGCTGACCGAAGACGGGAGCGGCGAAGGCGAGAGCGACCACCGAAGCGATCATCATCGCCAGAAAATTGAATCGGAGTTGGTTACGAAACGTCATAGGGTTTCCTCTCATTACTGTGGACAGTTTGATTGATTGCTGGCCTGTTATTCGGCGGTTGATGAGTCCGTTGGCTATCAATGCCAGGCGGTTTTGAGCCGAGTTTTCTCTCTGGTAAAGCGAAAGTATAAAACTTGTAGCGGCTCCCATAAACTGGATCCACTACAGACAGACTTTTTGACTCATATATCCTTAGACTATGGGGCATCCCAAAGAACCGCTACTATGGTTGAATCTTTACCCGCCCCGCTGTCTAAGGATGCATGAGCAAAGGCTTTATTACCTTTGGGGCTTGTAAAATAGAAATAGGCGCTTTCGTTTTTCTGAACGGAAGCGCCAGTGAGACACAGGACTAGGCTTAAATATGGTCAGGATTATAAACCTTCGATCTTAACCTTGCGTTAACCGGCGTTAAAATCCACGTAAAATAACTGAAGCCCAGGCAAATAAAAATCCTTTGCAATCAACAGTGTAATTGGAGCTAACCTGGGTACGCATCGGTTGGGAGCGCGCAGTCGTGGCAAGGAGCGCGACTACCTCTTCATCGACTCCAACCACAACATCACAATCCACAACCTTCAGGCGTCGGCCAGACTTTGCAGAAGCTGTTCCGCGATTGGCGCCACCGGGCTACCCACACCTTCATTGCGTATCACACCCATGGTGTGACCGTTGTCACATCATGCCAATGATGTGACTGTTGTCACATCATTGGTGTGACTGGTTTCGTAATCGTCCGGCAGGGATTTCGATAAAGTACGCGCGTGATGACGGACCGTAAATGGAACAAGGGAGATACAGACAATGGGAGGCGCCCCGACAAGGCGCCTTTGCTGCCGGCGCGAGAATCCCTTTTCAGTTCGGGCATTAACGTTTTCGTGCGCCGAGATCCGTCCTTGTCAAAGTTACTTTGCTTTCAAGTGACTGCAAGGTCTTCGATAAATCAATCAGTTACAGCTAACGCGGTCTGTGGCCCGCCAGATGCAATGCCATCAAGCGGAACACTGAGACGCAGTTGTTTGAGTGGCATTCTTGAACTCAGGTTTAGGAGAACGAAGGAGGAAACCATGAATATCAAAGTTTTTAAAATGACCGGACTTTCAATCGCTCTGGCCGCGGCGTTCTTAGTGGCGGCGGGCAGCTCAAACGCCTTCGCCCAGGGATGGCAATTGCAGGACCGTGACGGCGACGGCCGTGTAGACAGCCGTTGGGAGATGGTCGAAGAGCGAAGAGGTTACGATGACGGACGGATCGCAGGTCGGCGGGACGCCCTGGCGCATTTCAGCTTCTATCCTGCCGGCTCGGCTCGCTACCAGCGCGGCGGCGTTGACTATCGCCAGGGGTTCCAGAGAGGGTACGCCCAGGCATATCGACAATCCTCCAATAACTACGGGTATCGCAACAACGACTTGTATGGCCCTCGTGACGTTTATCGAAACGACCAGTATCGCCAAGGTGGTTACTATGACAGGTCGGGGAACTTCCACCGCTATTGAACCAGGATGCAGGCTCCCTCTGAGAAAGCCCGTTGGCAGTCAACGGGCTTTCTTTTCTGCTTTTGAAGACTGCGCATAAATCGGCGGAGCCTTTGGAGTTCTATGAAAGGGGATGCTGCTGGCAAACTCCCATTGTGTGTTGAGGACGGCGATACAACTGACGACTGGCTACTGACAACTGATCACTGGTTCAAAATAAACACAAGTGTTTGGCTCCGAGCGCCGGTTTATTTTTCATCAGTCGTCTTATTTGGCGCCAGCTATTCCAAGAATCGTGTGAAGCGAAGGTAGAACGCGTTATTGCCCGAGCGCAGGTCCTTTCCGTAAGAGAAGATGATTCCGACTCCGAGCGCTTGGATTTTTGCCTGCGCCCCCAAATCCCAGAGCCAGGTCTGCGACCCCAGCCCTGCAGTGGAGTCGGTGATCTTACCGCTGTCCAGGAAAGGGCCTAGTTTGAAGCCCATCAACCCGTTGCGGTAGACGTTCTTGTCTAGTTCCCAATTGGAGAGGAAATAGTCGCGTCCGAGCGGGGCGCTGCCTTTGCGCCCGTCGCGGGTTCCGATGTGCGCCCTCATCCAGAGGTCGTTGTCGCGCTCGACGCCAAGGATGAAGAGTTCGTCGAATGGAGTCTCTCCCAGCGTTTGGCCGGCGCTGATCTTTCCGCGCATCTCGTAATCGTCGTCCGCGCTTTGCGGGAACCATCGCGCCTCCATCGAACCCTGGAGCTTGGCGAAGACGCGCGATTGTTGCGACCAGATGCGGCCGAGTTGGGTAGAGGCGCTCCCCGCCACGGTGAACCTGCGCTCCGGCGCATCCAGCAGTTTGTAATTGAGTTGTCCCAGGTGTTTGAGTTGGAAACCCTGCGCCAGCAGGCCCGGCGTCAAAACGCTGCCGGCGTCGACGTTACGGAAGTCACGGTGGGAGAACTCGAACCCGGTTGACCAATCCCAACGACCATTCACAATCGAGGTCGCCGACGCGACGAACGCCTGCTTGCGCAGATTCAGGCTCCCCAGCGCCGGCGCCGGATCGGCGAAGGATCGGCGCACGTCCCAGTTCTCGTTGCGCAAGTCCAGATCGAGATGGAATCGCATCTTCGGGTCTCCGAAGAGAGGGCCAGCGAGATTGGTCCAGAGGCGTCGCTTCTCGGAGTCCCACCGAATGAGCGATTCTGAGTTGATGGCTCGACGGCGGATATTGAAGAACTCCGGATGGATGGTCTGATACGGGAGGCCGCGAAGGAGCGCAAGCAGCCATCCCCACTTGGAGCCGCCGTTTCGCTCACGGGCGCGAAAGACCATATCGAACTTCCCATCCGGACGCGCTTCGAGATCGAACCGATAATTGGAGAATGCGTTCAGCCCGCTCACCCGCGCTTTCGTTGTTTGCAACTCTCGAAGGTCGAGCGCCGAGGCGGGGGCGATGGTGAAGGCGTGATCCAACAGCGCCGGCGCGACGCGTAGCGCCGGATCGATCCGCACCTCTTCGATCTCCGGCTTGGAAATTCGATTCCAGTATTTCAGCGCCGCGTCGATGTTGCCTTGAAGGAAATAGACGCTGGCCAGGAAATCGTTCGCGTAAGTGTCCGCCGGATCGAGTCGCAGCGCCCGTCGCAGATAGCCCGCCGCCGCCGGATAGTTCTTCTGCCTGAAGCAGACGCCGGCCAGTTCAAGAGTAAATCGTTTTTCGCCCGGTTGTTGGCTAAGCCCGATCTCAAAGGCCCTCCTGGCTTCATCCCATCGCCCCAGACGGGCCAGCGCCGTTCCATAATAATAGTTGAGATCGGCGGAGCGTTCGGCTTCGACCTCCGCAACCCGAACGATCTCCTCCCAACGTTCTTCCGCGAAGAGTTGTTTGATTTCGGTAGCGCGATCGGAGAGAGAAGGCTGCGCCCGGAGGGGAAGTGATGAAAAAGCGAGGATAAGGAGTATAGTTACTACTGGCGCCCTCCTCAGAAAATAGACAGCATTTACACGATTGTTCATGATTGAGATCAATTCAAAAAAATCCTGAACAATCCGGTCTATTTTTACTTGGCGTCGGGTTGAGGCAAAGCAAGGAGTGTCCATTTGTTGGCGCCGCTCCATTGTTTTTCAAAATCGGCCCGATCCTGCTTAAGCAGCTTGCGCTGCGCCGGATCGTTCAACAAGACGAGCCCCGCTCCCGTGTCCAGCCCGGCCACGACTACATAATGTAGAGGGGCGCCGGGTTCGGCGCCGGCCCCCGAAGGCTTGAGGGCGGCGATCAGAGGCCGCCCTTTCCGCAGATGATTTAACAGATCGTCCCACTCTCCGCGAAATGCGAAGGCGCTGAAGCCGCGCTGCTTGAAATATCGCTCCATCGCCGATGCGTAAACGCCGCGAGCGCCGGGTTCATACAGGGCGCGATGGATCTCAGCCGCATCAATACTCTCGCTGTCCGCGCGGCCTTGCCGCTTCAACCAATATTGCATCACCATCGCAATGCTTGCCGCCCCGCATCCATCCTTCTCCTGCTTTACGAAGGGAACGTCCAGCCACACGCCTGAATCCTCT
>DASTMP010000326.1:0-36939 GCA_035714085.1 Blastocatellia bacterium | reverse complement strand
CCTTGTCATTACCCAAACTTTTGCACAAAGCGCGTTTGTTGTACCCAAGCCCGCGAACGCGGGCGGCAGTATAAAGCCTTGTCATTACCCACATTTTGACGAGTTCTTAGCCCGCGGATGCGGGCGGCAGAATATAGCCTGGGGTGGAGCGCAGCGGAACCCCAGGTACGATCAGGATTTATCGCGCAAGCCCGCGGATGCGGGCGACAGCCATTGGCTTAATGATGATGAAATGGCGAATAACAAAAAGCTGCCGCCCGCTTCGCGGGCTCGATGTGCGATTACGCAATATTCCTGGGGTTCCGCCTTCGGCTCCACCCCAGGCTCTATTCTGGCGCCTGCTCCGCAGGCTGGGCGCCATATAGCGCATCAGAAATGACGGTACCAAATCAAAACAGAAATAGCCTATGGCGTCTGCACCTGTGGCTGATTCGCGTCATCGGCGTGATTGTGCCGCGACGATTGCGCGTCGACTGGCGACAGGAATGGGAGGCCGAGTTGCGCTCGCGCGAAACGCTGCTGGCCGAGTGGGACAGGCTCGATTGGCGGAACAAAGTTGATCTGATGCGGCGCAGCCTGGGCGCGTTCCGGGACGCGCTGCTGTTACAACCGCGAAGATTGGAGGATGAAATGGTTCAGGATTTACGGATCGGGCTGCGCGCGCTTGGCGCACAACCTGGGTTCACACTCGCCGCCGCACTTGCTTTGGCTTTGGGCATCGGCGCGACAACCTTGATCTTCAGCATAGTGAACGCGGTGTTGCTGCGTCCGCTGCCCTTCCGCGACGCCGACCGCGTCATCAGAATCGAGGAACGACATGGGCAATCGGCGCACACTTCGAATTTCACTTACGCCAGCTTCCTCGATCTGGGGCGACAGACCGCCGCGCTCGAACACATAGCCGCGTCGCGGTTCGGAACCGCCAATCTCACCGACGGCGCCGAGCCGGAGCGGGTCAACAGCCTGCTGGTGTCGGCGGAATACTTCTTGACGCTAGGCGTGGCCCCCGCGCTCGGACGCTCTTTTCTACCGGATGAAGACGCGCCGGGTCGGAATAATGTCGTGATTCTCAGCCACGGCCTCTGGCAGCGGCGTTACGGCGCCGACCCGAACCTGGTCGGGAAGACGATCAAAGTCGAAGGCGCGAGCGTGACCGTCGTCGGCGTGATGCCGCGCGGCTTCCGCTCCGGTCATCCCTTCAATGGGCAATATGATTTGTGGAGGCCGCTGGCGGCCACTGGCAATCTGCGTGACAACCGCCGTTCGCATGTGCTCGGCGTGATCGCGCGATTGAGATCAGGCTCATCGGTTGAGCAGGCGCAAGCCGAACTCAGCGCCGCCGCGCGCCGGATCGAAGAGCAAAACCCTGGAGCTGATGATCCTGAGCTGAATGCGAGCGTCATCAGGTTGCAGGATCGGATGGTCGCGCCAATGCGACTGGCGTTGATCGTATTTCTCTGCGCGGTTGGACTGTTGCTGCTGATCGCCTGCGCCAACGTCGCCAATCTGATGCTGGCGCGTTCGGCCGCGAGAGAGCGAGAGATGGCGATCCGCGCGGCGCTCGGCGCGAGCCGCCTGCGGCTGGCGCGGCAGTTGTTGACCGAAAGCTCGCTGCTGGCTCTGATTGGCGGCGCGGCGGGTTTGCTGATCGCGGTGTGGGGCGTGAAGCTGATCGCGTCGCTCGATCCGGCGAACTTCCCGCGCATCAACGAAGTCAATATTGATGGGCGCGCGCTCGTTTTTGCGCTCATCGTGTCCTTACTGACTGGCGCGCTGTTCGGCCTTGCGCCCGCGCTGCAACTGCCGAAGCAGGGACTCTACGAGACTCTTAAAGAAGGCGGGCGCTGCGCGGCGGGCGTCAGGCGGGGCCGGTTGCGGCAGGCGCTGGTCGTCTTTGAAGTCGCGCTGGCGCTCGTCTTGTTAGTCGGCGCGGGATTGCTCGGCGCCAGCTTCCTGCGGCTGACGCAGGTCAATCGCGGCCTCGATCCGACCAACGTTTTGACGATCAACCTCAACCTGTCGTCATCGAAATACCCCAACGGCCAACAACAGACGGCGGTGTTGCGACAATTCCTGGAGCGCGTCTCTGCGGCGCCGGGTGTGCGCTCCGCCGGGTTGACTTTGACGCTGCCGTTCACCGGCGGCCCCGCGACGGACTTCGAAATCGAAGGCCGGCCGCCGGCTGAAGCCGGGCAGGAGCCTATCGCGGACATTCGCGTTGTTGACGCCAACTATTTTCGCACGCTCGCTATCCCGCTGCGCGCCGGGCGATTTTTTGCCGAGAGCGATGGCGCGGAAGCCCCGCGCGTGATGATCATCAACGAGGAGATGACGCGGCGTCATTGGCCGAACGAGAATCCAATTGGCCGTCGCGTGACGATGAAGGATTGGGGGCCGCCTCTGACCGGCGAGATCGTCGGCGTGGTGGGCGACGTGAAGGCTGACGGGCTGGATTCCTCCACACGCCCGATGATCTATTGGCCGTACCCGCAATTTCCCGGCGTCTTTAACGCTCTGGTCATTCGCGCCGAAGGCGATCCTATGAACATCGTCGCGGCGGTGAAGAGTCAGGTCCGGTCGGTAGATCGTGAACAGCCGCTTTCAGGAATCCAACCGATGGAAGAAGTGATCGCCGATTCGATCGCCCCGCGCCGCTTCAATATGCTGCTGCTCGGAATCTTTGCGACGCTGGCGATGCTGCTCACCGGCGTCGGCATCTACGGCGTGATCTCTTATACCGTCGCGCAGCGCACGCGCGAGATCGGCGTCAGGATGGCGCTCGGCGCCCGGCGCGCAGACGTGCTCAAGCTCGTGGTCAGACAAGGCATGTCGCTGGCGCTGGCGGGCATGGGCGCCGGGTTGGCGGCGTCTTTCGCTTTGACGCGATTGATGGCGAATTTATTGTTCGGCGTCAGCCCCTCGGACCCGCTGACCTTCTGCGTCATTGCGTTGCTGATCGGGTCGATAGCGCTGCTGGCCTGTTACCTGCCGGCGCGGCGCGCGACGAAGGTTGATCCGCTGGTTGCGTTACGGTCCGAGTAAACGTGATGGGCGATTCTACCCTCACAACCCGCTTTCGCTTCTGGCTCTGGCTGATCGCTTTGATCGGCGTGATCGTGCCACGGCGTTTACGCGCCGATTGGCGGCAGGAATGGGAGGCTGAGTTGCGCTGCCGCGAAACGCTGTTGGCCGAATGGGACAGGCTCGACTGGCGAAACAAATTCGATCTGCTGCGACGAAGCGTCGGCGCGTTCCGAGATGCGCTGCTCTTACAACCGAAAAGACTGGAGGACGAAATGTTTCAAGATTTGCGGTTCGGTTTGCGAATGATGCTCAAACACAAAGGCTTCACGACGATTGCGATTCTCACACTGAGCCTGGGCGTCGGCGCGAACACGGCGATATTCAGCATAGTCAACGCCGTGTTGCTGCGGCCCTTGCCTTTCGCAGAGCCGGAGCGGTTGGTGTGGTTCGGGGGATGGGCGGGTAAAGACAAAGCGCAAGGCGTCACACCGGCTGATTTTCTGGACTATCGCGAGCAGTGCCAAAGCTTCGAGCAAATCGCCGCTTCAGTCTCCGACGGGCTAGCGATGAACCTTTCGGGCGGCGGCGAACCTGAACGACTCAAGGGCGGGTATGTGACGGCCAATTACCTGGACGTGTTCGGAGTGAAACCGACGCTCGGGCGAACGTTCGCCGCCGAAGAAGGGCTGGAAGGAGTTAATATGGAAGGAGGCGATCGAGTCGTCGTGTTGAGCCATGCGCTGTGGCAGAGGCGCTTCGGCGGCGATCCGGCCATCATCAATCAGACGATCACGCTCGACAACCGCAATGTCACCGTCATCGGCGTGATGCCGCCACAATTCCAGTACCCTCCAGGAGTGGAGCTCTGGCTACCCTTCAGATTTCCCGCATCGCCGCAAAGCGCGTTTCGGAGCCGCCAATTTCACTTCCTGCGTCCGGTGGCCAGGCTAAAACCGGGCGTGAGCAGAGCGCAGGCGCAAGCCGAAGTCGAGACCATCGCGCGAAGGCTTCAAGCGCTCTATCCCAAGACCAACGCCAATCAGAGTCTATATCTGTGGCTGCTGCAGGAGCGGCTGGTCGGAAGCATTCGGCTGACGCTGTTCACGCTGCTCGGCGCGGTGGGCTGCGTGTTGCTGATCGCATGCGCGAACGTGGCGAACCTGCTGCTGGCGCGCGCATCGGCTCGTGGCCGGGAGATCGCCGTGCGCTCGGCGCTAGGGGCCAGTCGCGGGCGTGTTGTGCGGCAACTGCTCACGGAGAGTCTAGCGCTCGCGCTGCTCGGGGCCTCAGGCGGAATGCTCCTGGCGAAATGGGGCGTGAAGTTGCTCGTGGCGCTCAGCGCCGACTACCTTCCGCGAGTTGATGAAGTCCGCATCAACTCGACGGTCTTCGGGTTTACGCTTGCTGTGGCGCTGCTCACGGGGGTGCTCTTCGGGCTTGCGCCCGCGTTGCAATCGGCGCGGCTTGATTTGACGGAGGCGCTCAAGGAAGGCGGCAGAAGCGCAGGCAGCGGCGCGCGCCGTCATCAGATGCTGAATCTGTTGGTCGTTGGCGAAGTGGCGTTGGCCATGGTGTTGCTGATTGGCGCGGGACTGTTCATCAACAGTTTCGTCCGTCTGCAACAGGTCAGCCCCGGCTTCGACGAAAAGAATTTGCTGACGGCGCGGATCGATATATCGAACCCTTATGCCCAGCCAGAGAAAAAGCAGCAGTTTTTCGAGCAGTTGCAAGAACGCGTGGCGGCGTTGCCAGGCGTCGAAGCGGTCGGCCTGGTCACGGAGCTTCCTCTGGCCAATCAGTCCGCTAACTTTACGTTCAGGATAGAGGGCCGCCCGGAGCCGCTACCCGGGCAAAGTCCCGACGCTGATATACGCGCCGTCAACCACGATTATTTCCGCGCCATGCGCATCCCGCTTCTCAAAGGCCGCTACTTCACCGAGGCGGAGGCGCATGACAATGCGAAAGTCGTCTTGATCAGTGAAGAACTCGCGCGGCTCTACTTCGCCGGCGAAAACCCGGTGGGCCAACGTATCCTCCGTGGGGCGTTCGGCAAGGCGCCTTACGAAGAAATCATCGGCGTTGTCGGCGACGTCCGGCATCGCGGGCTGGACAGTGTACTGAGACAGACGATCTATGCCCCGTCTTTGCAACTCGGCTTCTCAAATCTGGTGATCCGCACGACGCCAACTCTGAAGGACCCTGTGAGCCTGGCCGCCGCCATACGCCGAGAAGTCGCGGCTATCGATCCGAATCAGCCCGTCGCCAATATCAAGACGATGGAGCGATGGGTCTCGGAGTCGGTCGCCCAGCCGCGCTTCCGCACTCTGCTGCTGGGCCTGTTTTCGGGCGCGGCGTTGCTGCTAGCAATTGCTGGCATCTACGGCGTGATGTCCTATGCTGTCTCGCAGCGCGTTCATGAACTGGGCGTCCGCATAGCCCTCGGCGCTAGCGCCGGCGATGTGGTCAGGCTGGTCATCATGCAAGGAATGAAGTTGGCGCTCGCCGGCGTGGCTATTGGTCTGGTGGCGGCCTTTGCCTTGACGCGGCTGATCAAGGACCTGTTATTCGGCGTGCTGGCTACAGACCCGCTGACTTTTGCGACTATCGCGCTCTTGTTGACGGGCGTAGCGCTCGCGGCCTGCTACCTGCCCGCGCGACGAGCGACGAAGGTTGATCCGATGGTTGCGTTACGGTCCGAGTAAACGTGATGGGCGATTCTACCCTCACAACCCGCTTTCGCTTCTGGCTCTGGCTGATCGCTTTGGTCGGCGTGATCGGCGCCACGCCGTTTGCGCGCCGATTGGCGGCAGGAGTGGGAGGCCGAATTGCGCTCGCGCGAAATGTCGCTTGCCGAATGGGACATGCTCGATTGGCGAAACAAATTCGATCTGCTGCGACGAAGCGTAGGCGCGTTTTGGGATGCGCTGCTCTTACAACCGAGAAGACTGGAGGATGAGATGTTTCAAGATATGCGTTATGGCCTGCGAATGTTGCTGAAGACTCCCGGCTTCACTCTGGCGGCGGCGCTCTCGCTCGCGCTGGGTATCGGAGCGAACACCGCCATCTTCAGCCTGATTGACGCCGTGCTGCTCAAATCGCTTCCCGTGCGAGAGCCGGGAAAGTTGGTTTTCTTCGGCAAAGGCGAAGGAGCAGGAGCGACCGATCACTTCCCTGACAGGAGTTGGGATCTCTTCTCCTATCCTTTTTATCGAGAGATGCGGCGGCGCAATGAAGTCTTTTCCGATATGGGGGCGATTCTGAGTATGCATTGGACCGTACACGGCGTTGTCAACACAAACGGGGCGAGCGGCGAAATGCTGCGGATTAACGTTCAACCGGTCTCCGGCTCCTATTTCTCCACGCTGGGAGTGAACGCCGGTCTCGGACGCGTCATCGCTGACGCCGATGATCAGATCGCCGGCGCGCATCCGGTCGCCGTCGTAAGCCATGCTTGGTGGGAGAGCCAACTTGGCGGCGATCCAACGGCGGTAGGCAAGACCGTCACGATTGACAAGGTCGGTTACGCCATTATCGGCGTCGCTCCAAAAGAGTTCTTCGGCACGACTGTCGGCCAGGCTCCAGACCTCTGGATACCGCTGGCGATGGAGGCGCAGTTGCCACCCGGACACTGGAATCATAGAGAGGATCCGGAGTGGCAGTCGCTTCATCTGATCGCTCGTCTGAAAAACGGCGTGAGCGCCGAGCAGGCGAGCGCGGCGATGAACCTGCTCTTCAAACAGTCGCTGCAAGAGAGGGCCGGCGCGCAAGCCTCGACCGAAAGGTCGCAGGACATCCAGCGCGCATACATCGAACTGACGCCCGCTGGCCGGGGCAAATCGGGGCTCCGGGGGGAGTTCTCATTCTCGCTGCAAATCCTGATGGCAGTGGTCGGAGTCGTGCTGCTGATCGCCTGCGCCAATGTGGCGAATCTCTTGCTGGCGCGCGCGGCCGCCAGGCAGAGGGAGTTCGCCGTGCGCATGGCTTTGGGCGCGGGCCGTACACGCCTGATTCGCCAGTCGTTTACTGAAAGCGTGTTGCTCGCCGGTCTGGGCGCCGCCGCTGGAATCTTTCTGGCCTGGCGCCTTAGCCATTTGCTCGTCCTGATGGCTTCCACCGGTTCGGAGCCGCTGCCTTTGGACGTGACTCCTAACGCCCGCATCCTGAGCTTCACGCTGCTCGCTTCCCTGCTTTCGGCTCTAGCCTTTGGAACGGCTCCGGCGTTGCGCGCGGCCAGGATCGAACCGAACTCTTCGCTCAAAGGCGGTAAAGGCGCGGCGCAGGCTGCGTCGCGGAGCCGGTTTGGCAAGGGACTGGTGGTCGCGCAGGTCGCGCTCTCGCTCTTGTTGCTGGTCGGAGCCGGTTTGTTCGTGCGCACGCTGATCAACCTGCAAAACCTTCCCTCCGGCTTCGATCAACAGAACGTCATGCTCTTTTATGTTGACAGCACTACAACCGATCACAAAGGAGCTCAACTCGCCGCCTTGCTGCGCGAAGTGGAAGAGAAGGTGAAGGCGACGCCGGGCGTGCAGGCGGCTTCGTTTTCAGCTTACTTCTTCAACCAGGGCGCATGGACATCCGGTGTGTTCACACGCGATCAAAATCCGCCGGAAGGACAAAGCCGGATTGTAAGCAACAAATTCGTCGGCCAGGACTATTTCACAACGATGGGAATCCCGCTTTTACAGGGTCGCGTGTTCGGCCCGCAGGACACGGACAAGTCCCAGCAGGTCGCGGTGATCAGTGAAACGATGGCGCGACGATTCTTTCTGAACAGCTCTCCGCTCGGCAGGCGCTTCGGCAGACGCGCCGAAAACAGCGAACAGTTCGAAATCATAGGCGTCGTGAAGGACGCCAAGGACATGAGCCTGACAGAAGAGTGGCGACCGATCGCCTATTACCCATATTCCCAAGGTAGCGAACCCATGAGCAATCTTGTCGTGCGTCACTCCGGCGCGCCCGAGGCCGTCGTCGCGCAGGTGCGGCAAGCGATCAGGCAAGGCGCCCCCAATCTGCCGATTGATGGGGTCGTGAGCCTCTCCGAACACTTAGGCAGGTCGCTCGCCCAGCAGAAATTGGTGGCGCGGCTTGCGGCCTTCTTCGGATTGCTCGCGTTGTCGCTCGCGTGCGTGGGGTTGTACGGCGTCCTGTCCTACGCGGTCGCGCGGCGCACGAACGAGATCGGCATTCGAATGGCGCTCGGAGCGCAGCGCCGAGACGTCCTCTGGCTGGTGTTGCGCGAGGCGTTGGCGCTGGTGGTTGCCGGCGTCGCCATTGGACTGCCGGCGTCGCTCGCGGTCACGCAGATGGCCTCGACCTTGCTCTTCGGGTTGAAGCCTAACGATCCGCCGACAATCGCGGCGGCGACGCTGCTGCTGCTCGCGGTGGCGGCTTTGGCGGGCTACCTGCCCGCGCGCAGAGCGACGCGGGTCGATCCGATGGCGGCGTTGCGCGAGGAGTGAGTCGAGGCATGAATCGCTTTTTCAAGCCGCATCTGTGGTTGATCCACGTCATCGGCGTGCTCGTGCCACGGCGGTTGCGAGCCGATTGGCGGCAGGAGTGGGAGGCCGAGTTGCGCTCGCGCGAAACGCTGCTGGCCGAGTGGGACAGGCTCGATTGGCGAAACAGATTCGATCTGCTGCGACGGAGCGTCGGCGCGTTTCGGGATGCGATGCTCTTACAGCCGAAAAGATTGGAGGACGAAATGTTTCAAGACTTGCGCTTCGGTTTGCGAATGATGCTCAAGAGCAAAGGATTCACTGCGGTGGCCGCGCTCACGCTGGCGCTCGGCATCGGCGCGAACACGGCGGTCTTCAGCGTCATCAATACTATGCTGCTGCGCTCGCTGCCGGTATCGAATCCCGGCGAGTTGGTCCTGCTCAGCGTGAACCAGCGCGCCGGGCACGCGGTGTTCGGCCCGCCGGGGCGCAGCTACACATTTTCTTATCCGCTCTTCGAAAAACTGCGCGATGAAAACCATAGTCTGGCCGGACTCTGCGGCGTTGGCGGCGTGTCGAAGCGCCGGATGATGGCTACGGGAATGGGTGGCGCGGAGACCGAATTCATTCACGCGCAGGAAGTCACGGGCAATTTCTTTTCAACGCTCGGCGTTCCGGCTGCGATTGGGCGGACGCTGACACAGGCGGACGATCAGGCCGGTAATCCGCAGCAGGTCGCCGTTATCAGCCATAACTTCTGGCGGCGGCGCTTCGGCGCAGACCCGGCGGTAGTAGGAAAAACGATCGCGCTTGAAGATGTTCCGCTCACCATCGTCGGCGTCGCGTCGCCCGGATTTTTTGGAATAGAGGTCGGCGCCAACCCCGATCTATGGTGGCCCATGCAATTGATCCCACATGTGGAATCAGCGCCGTGGAATAGGCGGTTGAAGGAGCCGGACAGTTGGTGGATGCGCGTGATGGGGCGCGTGGCGCCCGGCCGAAGCCGCGCGCAGGCGCAGGCCGAACTCGAAGTGGTCTTTCAGCGAGACCTGGCCGAGTTCATTGCCGCGAGAGAGGCGAATTGGAGCGATGACATTCGCCGATGGGTCATGGAACGCAATCTGGAGCTGGCGCCTGGCAATGTCGGATGGTCGAGGTTGCGCTATCAATTCACTCAGCCGTTGACGATCCTGATGGTAGTGACTGGATTGGTCCTGTTGATCGCGTGCGCCAACGTTGCAAGCCTGCTGCTGGCGCGCTCGGCGGCGCGGCGGCGCGAATTCTCGGTGCGCAGCGCGCTGGGCGCGGGACGGCTGCGGCTTGTGCGACAGTTGTTGACCGAAAGCCTGTTGCTGGCCTCGCTCGGCGCCGCGATTGGGCTGCTCATCGCTCAATGGGGGACGCAGGCGCTGCTGGCCTTCATGAAACTCAAAAGCGATTACGTCTCTTTCAACGTCGCTCCCGATGCGCGCGTGCTGATGTTCACGACGGCGGCGGCGCTGTTGACGGGGATTCTCTTCGGACTCGCGCCCGCGCTTCGAAGCAGCCGAATTGATCTGGCCACGGATTTGAAAGGGACTTCGAGCGGCGTCGCAGGCCGTCAAAGGCTCAATCAATCGCTGGTCGTCGCACAGGTCGCGCTTTCGCTGGCCCTGCTCCTCGGCGCGGGATTGTTCATTCGCACGCTGGAAAAACTGAAAGGGCAGGACGCGGGCTTCAACCCGGAGAACGTCGTCATCTTCGATCTCGATTCCACAACGAAGATGGACGCGGCGCGCCGAGCGACGATCAACAAGGAACTGCTGGCGCGATTGAGCGCGGCGCCCGGCGTTCGAGCGGCCAGCCTGTCCACATTCTTTCTGCTCAGCGGAGGCGGATGGAGCGAACAGATGGGCGCCGACGATTACGCGGCGCGACAGGGCGAAGACCTCAGTTGCCAGGGAATGATGGTCAGCCCGCGCTTCTTCGAGACGCTCTCAACTCCGATACTGCGAGGCCGCGATTTTGGAACGCAGGATGAATCCGCGCCCGGCGCTGATGCGCATCGTGTGGCGATGATCAATCAGACGATGGCCCGGCGCTACTTCGGCGACGCCGACCCGGTGGGCCACTACATTTATTTTCTGCACAGGCCCCAGGAGAAATACGAGATCGTAGGCGTGGCCTCCGATATGAAATCCGATTCGCTGCGCAAGCCGGCGCCACCAACCTATTATCTGTCGGTCTTTCGGGAGCCGACGGAAATGGAGTTGAGCTTCGCGCTGCGAACAACTGGCGATCCAGGCGCCCTGATGGCGAGCATTCACGCCGCCGTCCGCGAGACCGACACGGCATTACGAGCGCGCGACATTCAAACAATGAACGATGTGGTGAACGCGTCAGTGCATCAGGAGAGAGTGCTGGCCCAACTCGGCGGCTTCTTCAGCCTCTTCGCGCTCTCGCTGGCGTGCCTTGGGCTTTACGGCGTGTTGTCGTTCTCCGTCGTTCAGCGGACGCGAGAAATCGGCGTGCGCGTCGCGCTCGGCGCGCAAAGGCGCGATGTGCTCAGCCTGGTGGTCGGTGAAGGATTGAAGCTCACGCTGATTGGCCTGGCGATGGGACTGATCGCGGCGATGGCGGCGGCGCGCCTTGTCGCAAGCTTGCTCTACGGCGTCACGGCGACCGATCCGTTGACGCTCATCGGCGGCTCATTGTTGATGCTCACGGTCGCGACGGTCGCGAGTTGGCTGCCCGCGCGCCGTGCGGCTAAGGTTGATCCGATGGCGGCTTTGCGCTGCGAATAGACGCCGGAGTTGATCAATGCCGAAGCGCGCAACCGCATAACATTGTTTGGCTCAGTCTAAGTGGCGTCGCCTGACACATCTCCGCCGCGGAGCGGCAGGAAGAATTCTATGTTTAAGCGTCGCAAAGACGGTTTGATGAAACTGCCTCTCTGGTTGATCCGCGTGACCGGCGTGATCGTTCCGCGACGCTTGCGAGCCGATTGGCGGCAGGAATGGGAGGCCGAGTTGCGCTACCGCGAGTCGCAATTGGCCGAGTGGGACAGGCTCGATTGGCGTAACAAACTCGACTTGCTGTGGCGCAGCCTGGGCGCGTTTTGGGATGCGCTGCTGCTGCAACCGCGAAGATTGGAGGACGAGATGTTTCAAGATCTGCGTTTCGGTTTGCGAATGCTGCGGAAGAATCCAGGCTTCACGTCGGTTGCTGTTTTCACGCTGGCGCTGGGCATCGGCGCGAACACGGCGATCTTCAGCGTCGTCAACGGTGTGCTGCTCAAACCGCTGCCCTATCCCGAACCGGAACGTTTAGTCCGAGTCTTTCAGAACATCATGAATTTCCCGAAGGCCCCGATGTCGCCCGCCGATTTCCGCGATTACCGCGAGCAGAACACCACGTTTGAATCCCTTGCGGGATACTTCCGCCAGGATCTGGAACTCGCTCAGGAAGAGAAAGCGGAGCGGTTGATGGGAATGCGCGCGTCATCAGGCTATTTCCAAACGCTCGGTCTTGAGCCAATGCTAGGCCGCGAATTCACCCACGAAGAAGAGATTCCGGATGAAAGCGCGGTCGTTATACTGAGTCACGGTCTGTGGCAGCGCCGTTTCGATGGCGATCCGAAGATCGTCGGAAAGACGATAAGGCTGTCGGGCAAATCGTTCACGGTCGTCGGCGTGGCGCCCGCTGGATTACAGCACGTCGGCGGCGGCTATCGTCCGCTGCCACATGGCGAGAGCGTTGACATCTGGTGGCCGATGAGACTTGGGCCGAACAGGCCGCGCGGCGCGCTCATCGTGAACGTCATCGGCAGACTCAAACCCGGCGTCACACGCCAGCAGGCCGAAGCGGAATTCGATCTGATCGCCGCGCGGTTGGCCGAGCAATATCCCGGCCCCTATCGGAAGGCGAAGACTATAACCCAACCGCTGCGGGAGGAGATTGTCGAAGGCTCGCAGAGGGCGCTGCTCCTGCTGCTCGCGGCGGTCTTCTTTGTGCTGCTGATCGCCTGCGTGAACGTCGCAAACTTGACGCTGGCGCGCGCCGCCGCGCGTGAGCGTGAGATCGCCGTGCGCCTCGCATTGGGCGCGGGCCGCGCGCGCATACTCCGGCAATTGCTGATCGAAAGCCTGACACTCGCCGTGATCGGCGGGCTGCTGGGCTTGTTGCTGGCGAAGCTGGCGATCAACGCGCTCATCAAACTCGGGCCCGAGCAGCTTCCGCGGCTGCATATGATCAATCTTGACATGCGCATCCTCGCATTCACGCTGCTCATTAGCCTTCTAACCGGACTCCTGTTCGGAATGGCCCCAGCGCTTCAGAGTCTGAAACTCAACCTCAACGAATCGCTGAAGGAAGGCGGTCGCGCGGCGACTAGCGGCAGACGGCAGCGCCGGACGCGCGGGGCATTGGTGGTCGCGGAAGTAGCGTTGGCGCTGGCGCTGCTCCTCGGCGCGGGCTTGTTGATGCGCAGCTTCCTGAAATTGCAACAGACCGATCCGGGGTTCAACCCCTCGGGCGTGCTGACGATGAGCGTCGTTCTACCCGGCGCCAGATATGTTGGCGTGGAACCGCAAATCTCTTTTTTACAGCGACTGGTTGAGCGCGTCTCAGCATTGCCAGGCGTCCGTTCGGCGGGCGTGACTTCAGACCTGCCCTGGACCGGCTATCAAAACGAAGCCGGCCTTAGGGTGGAGGGCAAAACCTTCCCGACAGATCAGGAGCCGCATGCGCAATATCATTTCATCAGCGCCGACTACATGCGCACGATCGGAGCGCCGCTTCTGTCGGGACGTTGGTTCGACGCGCGCGACAGGCGCGGCGCGCAACCCGTCATCCTGATCAATCAGGCCATGGCCCGCAAAAACTGGCCGGGCGAAGACGCCGTCGGAAAGCGAATCGCCTTCGGCGACAGCACGAGGAAAGACGAAGACTGGATGCAGGTCGTCGGCGTCATCGGAGATGTAAAAGACTATCCCAATTCGGCCAACTCCCAACCCGCGTTTTATTTGCCCGTCACACAGGAACCATACCCGGAGATGTCGCTGGCCATTCGCGCCGACAAAGACACGCTGAGTCTTGTGGAAGCGGTGCGCCGTGAGGTCCGCGCGCTCGACAGAGAGATGCCGATTTCGGAGGTAAGGACTCTGGAAACTGTCGCGGCGGCGGCGGTCGCCAGCCGGCGGTTCGCGATGCTGCTCGTGGGCGTGTTCGCTCTGACGGCGCTTGCGCTTGCGGGCATCGGGATTTACGGCGTGACTTCCTACCTCGTCGCGCATCGGACGCACGAAATCGGCATCCGCATTGCGCTCGGCGCGAACAGCTTCGACGTGTTGAAGCTAGCGCTGCGCCATGGAATGACGCTCGCGCTCGCTGGTGTGGGCGCCGGGCTGGCGCTGGCCATCGCGGCGACGCGGTTGATGGCGAATCTGCTTTACGGCGTTGGCGCGACCGACCCGGCGACATTCGTGGCGGTTCCGCTGTTCCTGATCGGCGTGTCGTTTGTGGCCTGCTATCTGCCGGCGCGACGCGCGACGAAGGTCGATCCGATGACCGCGCTTCGTCGCGAATGATTGGTGAATGGGTTCGGCGCCCAGGGTAAGTTTCCCGAGGAAAAGAGAATGATGAATCGAAGAGAATTTTGTTCGGTTCTGGGCGCAACGCCGTTCTTTTTGAGTTACGACGGTAGAACCGGCGATGAAGGCGGGTTTGCCGCCAAATCCTATAAAAACACACTCGGACAGCGAATGCCGTATCAATTGTTCATACCGAAAGAATACGACAGCAGGCGCCAGTATCCGCTCATGCTTTGGTTGCATGGCGGGGCAGGACGTGGGAATGACAACTTGAAGCAAATTTCAGGCGGCAATGCCATCGGCTCACACGTTTGGACTTTGCCGGAGAACCAAACCAGAAATCCGTGTTTCGTATTTGCGCCGCAATGCCCTGACTCGCAGGAGTGGGCGACTGTGGCGGATGCGAAACCAACAGCGCAATTGCAGCTCGCTTTGGAGGTATTGGAGGAGATACGCGGAGCTTTTAGCATCGATGCGCGGCGACTTTACGTCACAGGGCAATCCCTGGGCGGCTTTGGAACCTGGGCCGCGGTTACGCGTCGGTCCTCTCAGTTCGCCGGAGCGGTTCCGGTCTGCGGTGGCGGCGACGAATCGCAAGCGTCAAAACTGCGCGCCACACCGATCTGGGCGTTTCACGGCGAAAAAGATCAGGCCGTGCCGGTCGAGCGTTCGCGCCGGATGATTGACGCGATTCGCAAGGCCGGCGGCGCGCCCAAATACACGGAATACCAAGACGCCGGCCACGCGATATGGGAACAGGTCTTTCGCGAGCCCGAATTGTTATCCTGGCTGTTTTCACAACGGACGAGTTGACGACATTACAATTCCTGATCGCGGCGTCGGCAATCGCGCCTCAACTGATGACAAACGATTCGAAATTGAAGCCGCATATCTGGTTGATCCGCGTGACCGGCGTGATCGTTCCGCGACGCTTGCGCGCCGATTGGCGGCAGGAGTGGGAAGCCGAGCTGCTCCATCGGGAGGAGCTGCTGGCCGTGTGGGACCGGCTCAACCGGCGTAACAAACTCATTCTGCTGCGACGCAGCCTGGGCGCGTTCCGGGACGCGATGCTGCTGCAGCCACGAAGATTGGAGGACGAAATGTTTCAAGACATGCGTTTTGGCGTGCGGATGATGCTCAAGCACAAAATCCTCACGATTGTGGCCGTGCTATCGCTCGCCCTGGGTATCGGCGCGAACACTGCCATCTTCAGCCTGATTGACGCGCTGTTGCTCAAGATGCTGCCGGTCGCCGAACCGCAGCGACTTGCGCTCTTCACCATCGCCGGGCAACGCAGTGAAGACAGCTTCTGGTATCCGCTCTATCAGCAATTCCGCGATCGGAACCGTACGTTCTCCGGCGTCATAGCGGCTACCGGGGCGCGTCGGATGAGGATGACAATGAGCGAATCTAAAGTCGGCGCCCGGGTTGAGTCGGCGCGCGGCCAGATGGTGTCGGGCAATTTCTTCTCCGTGCTGGGGGCGCCTGCCGCGCTTGGCCGAACGCTTATCGAGGATGACGATCGCGCGGGCAATCAGCAGGCGGTCGCCGTCATCAGTTATGGCTTCTGGCAGCGGCGTTTCGGCGGCGATCCGGCGGCGGTAGGCAAACGAATTACGCTTGATGACACGCCGTTCACGATCATCGGAGTCGCGCCGCCGAAGTTCTTCGGATTTGAGGTCGGCGGCAATGCCGACCTGTGGTTCTCCCTGCGAATGGCCGGCGATCAGGCGCTGAGCAACCGCTACGGATCTTGGATGCAGGTAATGGGGCGATTGCGGCCCGAAGCGAACGCGACGCAGGCGCGGGCGGAGATGGATGTGATCTTTCAGCAGGAACTCGCACAAGTGGCCGAGGGATACGAGACCCGATCAGGCCCGAAATGGACGGAAGTTGAGCGGCGCGATTTCCTTAACCGCCACATCGAGCTGCAGCCTGGCGGCGCAGGGTGGACGCCGTTACGCGATATGTTCAAAAAGCCGCTGTTCATCCTGATGACATTAGTCGGATTGGCGCAGTTGATCGCCTGCGCCAATGTCGCCAACCTGCTGCTGGCGCGCGCCGTGGCGCGGCGTAAAGAGATTGCCGTGCGGCTGGCCATCGGCGCGGGACGATTCCGTCTCATGCGCCAACTGCTCACTGAGAGCATGCTGCTTACTTTTTCAGGCGCCGCGCTGGGCCTGCTCTTCGCCCAGTGGAGCGCGCATCTGTTGCTCAGCTTTCTACCGCAATACAACGGCCCCATCCGGATCGATCTCGCGTTGAACACACGCGTGCTCGGCTTCACGTTGGCGGTCTCGCTGTTGACCGGCTTGCTGGCCGGGATTGCGCCAGCGCTGCGGGCGACGCGGCTGGACCTTGCCTCGTCGCTGAAAGAACAGGCCAGTGATTCGAAAGGAGGCCGGACGCGGCTGCCACTGAATAAAATTCTGGTCGTCGCGCAAGTCGCGCTCTCGCTCTTCCTGCTCGTAGGCGGGGGACTGTTCACGCGTAGCCTCCAGAACTTGAAGAATCTGGACGCGGGCTTTGACCGCGAGAATGTGACGCTGTTTGAGCTCGATCTGGGGTCGGATTATCCAACGCCGCGGCGCGTCACGCTCTACAAACAACTGCTGGAGCGTTTGGAGGGGTTGCCCGGCGCGCGCGCGGCCAGCTTCTCGAGCTACAGCCTGCTGAGCGGTACCAGTCAGAGCATGAAGGTTTCGGTTGAAGGCTACACGCCGCCGCCTGATGATGACATGTTCTGTAAACAGCTCTGGGTGACGCCGCAGTACTTTGCGACGATGGGCATTCCGCTGCTGCGCGGACGCGATTTCGGGCCGCAGGACGAACTACCCGCAAGCGGGCCAGCGGCGTCGGTCGCAAAGAGGCCGCTCGTGACCGTGATCAATCAAACGATGGCGCGCCAGTTTTTCGGCGACGAAAACCCCATCGGCAAACGAATTCGCTTCCCTGGCTACCCCGATAAAAACTCAGAGCCTTTTGAAATCGTCGGCGTGGTCAAAGACGCAAAATTTCTAACCTTACGGGAAAAGGCGCCGCGCATCACCTACTTCCCATTCCTACAAATGCCCAACGATTTCGGGAGCACGTTCCAACTGCGCGCCGTTAGCGATCCGGCCGGCCTCGCCGCCGCGATTCGGCGCATGGTGCAGGAGATTGATCCCAAGGTTCAAACGCTCGACCTGCGGACGATGAACGACGTGGTGAACGAATCGTTGGCGCAGGAACGCTTCGTCGCCCAACTCGCCGGCTTCTTCAGCCTGTTCGCGCTGCTGCTCGCATGCATCGGCTTATACGGCGTGATGTCTTACACCGTCACACGCCGCACGCGCGAGATCGGCGTCCGCATGGCGCTCGGGGCGCAAGGCGGCGACGTGCTGCGAATGGTGTTGCGCGAAACGATGCTGCTGGTCCTTTCGGGGCTGGCGATCGGACTTGCGGCGGCG
Source organism: Blastocatellia bacterium (assembly GCA_035714085.1). Taxonomy (GTDB): domain Bacteria; phylum Acidobacteriota; class Blastocatellia; order RBC074; family RBC074; genus JAJVID01. The sequence goes on along the minus strand of DASTMP010000326.1, from coordinate 19,461 downwards.
CTCGCTACGACAAAGCTGGTCGAGAGCCTGCTCTCCGACTTGCTGTTCGGATTGGCGGCGACCGACCCGTTGACGATCGCGCTGGCGGCGCTGTTGTTGTTTGCCGTGGCGGCGCTGGCCGGCTGGCTGCCGGCGCGCCGAGCCGCCCGCGTTGATCCACTGGTCGCGTTACGCCACGAGTGATTCGATTGCGAATTGCGGATTGCGGATTGCGGATTTAGTTGATCGCGATATGAGCAAGGGTTTAATGGACTGACAATTCGCAATTCGCAATTCGCAATCCGCAATCAAAAGATTGGAGGACGAAATGTTTCAAGACCTGCGGTTCGGCGCGCGAATGCTGCTAAAGAAGCCCGGCTTCACGTTGATTGGCGTCATGACGCTCGCGCTCGGCATCGGCGCGAACACGGCGATCTTCAGCGTTGTGCTGTCCGTGCTGGTCAGGCCTTTACTGTATCACGAGCCTGAACGCCTGGTCTGGCTGACCAACACTAACCCTTCGCTCGGCGTGGGCCAAACCTTTATGAACCCGGCCGATATTCTCGATATTCGCGAACAGGCGCAGAGCGTCGAACAGATCGCTTCGTGGGGAACTTATCCGTTCAATTTGTTGAGCGGAAGCAAGCCGGAACGAATCGAGGGCGTTTGTGTCACGCCCAATTTCTTCCAGATGCTCGGCGTGAAGCCGATGCTCGGACGCGACTTTGTTCGTGAGGACGACCGCGAAGACGCGTTCAGCGTGATCATCAGCCACAGCTTGTGGCAAAGGCAGTTCGGCGGCGCCTCCGATGTGATCGGGCGAAAGATCACGCTGGCCTGGAGATTGCAGGGCCCCGTCACGATCATCGGCGTGCTGCCGCCTGACAGTCAGTTTCCGGCGCGCATCGAGCTGTTCTATACGTACAGCTACGAAGGGGAGCATTGGCGCGGCGGCTCGCACAACGACCGCGTCATTGCGCGATTGAAGCCGGGCGTGACCGTCGCGCAGGCGCAAGCGGAGTTGAGCGCCATTGCCCGGCGGATTGCGGATCAGTTTCCCGATACCAACAAAGGTTGGGACGTGGTGGTGACGCCATTCCGTCAATATCTTTTCGGCGGCGCGGAGACGGCGTTGCCGTTGTTGTTGGGCGTAGTTGGATTCGTGCTGCTGATCGCCTGCGCCAACGTCGCCAACCTCCAACTGGCGCGCGGCGCCGGGCGCGCCTCAGAGATCGCTGTGCGGCTGGCGCTAGGCGCTTCGGCCTGGCGCATAGTCAGACAACTGTTAACGGAAAATTTGAGCCTCGCGAGTCTGGGAGGCGCATGCGGAATGTTGCTGGCGTGGTGGGGAGTCTGGGGTTTGCGCGTACTGGGGCCGGATTCCGTGCCGCGATTGAAAGACGCGACCATCAACGCGCCGACGCTATGGTTCACGGCGGCGCTCGTCGCGCTGACTGGCGTCTTGTGCGGAATTGTACCGGCATTGCAATCGTCGAGGCTGAATCTGAACGAAACACTCAAAGACGCTGGCAATTCGCGAACTGTCGCGCCGTCGCGCCAGTGGTTTCGCAACGCGATGGTCGTGTCGCAGGTTGCGCTGGCCCTGATGCTGCTGACTGGGGCGGGATTGTTGCTGAAAAGTTTCTGGAAACTGCAACAGACGAATCTCGGCTTTCAAACTGAAAACGTCCTGGCAGCCGGCGTCTCGCTCAATAAAAACGAATACCCCGATCCTCCGCGGCGCAGCACGCAATTTTATCAGCAGGCGTTGGAGCGAGTGGCGAACCTGCCCGGCGTCGAAGCGGCGGCGGCCATTTCGCATCTGCCGTTCGGCGGGCGGACGATGCAATTGGAGGTGCGAGTCGAAGGACACGCGCCGATCTCAACCCTGACCGGGGAGCTTGCTGACTACCGCGTCGTGACTCCGAGGTTCTTCGAAACGCTGAGCATCCCAATTAAACGTGGCCGCGCCTTCACCGAGAGCGACACGACACAGACTCCGCTCGTCTACGTTGTCAACGAAGCTTTCGCGCGCGCCTACTTCCCGGACGGCGAGCCGGTGGGCCGGAGAATCAGGCTTGGATATGAAGGCAAATCGCCGGGCGAAATCATCGGCGTCGTCGGCGACGTCAAACACCGCAGCGTCGAAACAGAAGCGATTCCGGCGGTCTATGTCTGCTACCTGCAAACCGCCAAACTGCCGGACATCCTGCCTCACTTCCCGATTATGAATTTCGTCGTCCGCGCGAAGGGCGACGCCGTCGCGCTAGCCGGAAGCGTGCGGCGCGAATTGCAAGCCGTTGATCCGAATCAGGTGGTCTTCTACGTCAGACCGCTGACAGATTTTATCTCCGACGCCGTGGCGCAGCGGCGTTTCAACATGCTGTTGCTCGCGCTGTTTGCGACGCTGGCGCTCATCCTTGCGGCGGCGGGCATTTACGGTGTACTGACTTACACGGTCACGCAGCGGACACGCGAACTCGGCATCCGGTTCGCGCTCGGCGCGACCGGCGCGGATGCGCTACGGCTGGTTATCGGCCAAGGGATGAAACTGGCGATGCTCGGCGTAGGGGCGGGCCTGCTCACGTCACTCGCGTTGACGCGCCTGTTGCGGAACCTTCTTTACGGCGTGAGCGCGACCGATCCGCTGATTTTCGCGACGGTTTCACTGCTGTCGATTTTAGTCTCTCTCATCGCCTGCTACCTCCCGGCGCGCCGCGCAACAAAGGTTGATCCGCTGATCGCGCTTCGGAGCGAGTAGGGACCGCCAAGAAGAGATATCGCCGAAGACGTTCCTGCCGCCGCAACGGCAGGAAGACTTTTGCGCTGTTGTTACAACCACGAAGATTGGAGAACGAAATGTTTCAAGACTTGCGATTCGGCGTGCGAATGTTGCTGAAAAGGCCCGGGTTCACACTGGTTGCCGCGCTCACGCTGGCGCTCGGCATCGGAGCGACGACGGCGCTCTTCAGCGTGATCTACGGCGTGCTGATCAGCCCTTATCCTTATGCGAAGCCTGAGAGGATCTGGGCGCCCGGATTGCGCAACGCCCAGACGAACCAGCAGATGCGCCCTTACCAGTTGAGCGAATATCTGGAAATGGCAAGGCTGCCCGTCTTCGCCGACGTAATGGCGACGGCGCCGGGGCAGGCGCTGCTGACTGGCGAATACGCGCCGGAAACCATTCAGGCCCATCGGCTGTCTGGCAATGCGTTTAATTTTCTCGGCGTGCCTCCAGTGCTGGGCCGCACGATTCAGCCCTCGGACATTCGTCCCAATGGCGATCCGGAGCCAGTCGCAGTGCTGAGTTACGGGCGTTGGCAACGGCTCTTCAGTGGTGATCCCAATGCGATCGGCAAGACGCTGCGCTTGAATGATCAGCAGTACACCATCATCGGCGTCATGCCCCCGCGATTCGGATGGTGGACTGACAGCGGGGTCTGGCTGCCGCTGGGAACAGACTCCCGCGACGCGCAGGTCGTCTTTCCGATCACGCGCTTGAAGCCGGGAGTGTCGCCCGTCGCCGCTGAACAGCAACTTCATGTTCTCCAACTGGAGTTGGCCAAGTCGAATCCGTCAGGCTTTCCGAAGGATGCGTTCACCAGCCAATTGACCAACTACCTGGATATCACCGTGGCCAGCGGAACGATGCAACAGAGCCTGCAATTGCTTTTCGTGGCCGTGGGATTCCTGCTGCTGATCGCCTGCGCCAACGTCGCCAATCTGCAACTCTCCAGAGCGACGGCGCGAACGCGCGAAATAGCCATACGGCTTTCGATGGGCGCGCGGCGCGTCCAGATTGTGCGGCAATTGCTGACGGAAAACGTCATGGTTTCGCTGCTCGGCGGTTTGCTCGGCCTGCTGTTCGCCTACTGGATCACACAGATGATGGTGGCGTTGATGCCGAGTTTTTACGTGCCCAACGAGGCGCGGATCGAGGTGAATCGTTACGTCCTGTTCTTTTGCGTGGCGGTCGCGGCGCTGACCGGAATCCTTTTCGGTCTGGCGCCGGCGCTTCATTCGTCGCGCCCCGACCTGGTTACGGCGCTGAAGGACGACGCGCGCAGCTCGGGCGCTTCAACGGGCGGGCGGACGCGCGCGCTGCTGGTGGTCGTCGAAGTGGCGTTGTCGGTGGTGTTACTGGTGGGCGCCAGCTTGACCATCCGCAGTTTCGCCAGGATACAACAGGTTGATCTGGGGTTCCGGCCCGAGCGGGTGATGTCCGTTGGCTTGCCGCTGCCTCCCAAACGCTACGCGACATGGGAGCAGCGCAATCGCTTCGCGCGGGATCTGCTGGAGCGCGTGAAGAACCTGCCCGGCGTCCAGTCCGCGACGATCGGCAATGGCGGGCTGCCATTCGGCGGCCCACAGTCCACATTCTCGCTTGACGGCCGGGCCGACGCCGAGACGCGCCGCATCACCATGAACCTGGTCAGCGCCGATTACCTGAGCGCTCTGAGCATTCCGCTGCGACAGGGACGAATGCTGACTGAGCGCGAGATTGACGCCGCGGAATCGGTGGCCGTCATTAATGAGGCGGCCGCCAAACTCTGGCCTGCCGGAGAAGATCCAATCGGCAGGCGCCTCAAGCTCGATACGCTCGAACGGCCCGGCTCGCCGAATGTGTTGACGCGGCCGAACGCTTCGCCTTACGTCACGGTTGTCGGCGTGATCGGCAATACGCGAAACGACGACATCCGCAACGACCCGATGCCTGCGGCTTTTGTCCCTTACACCCTGCTGGCGCCGTCGCAACGCGCGCTGGCCGTCCGCGTCCAGGGCGATTCGAACGGGATCATCAACGCATTGCGGGCGCAGGTTCGCGAGATGGACAAAGATCAACCGGTCAATGGCCCGACCACCTTCAACGAGATGCTCGGGTTTCGGGCGGCGCAGCCACGCTTCATTATGGCGCTCTTCAGTCTTTTCGCGGCTCTCGGTCTAGCCCTGGCGATGGCCGGCATCTTCAGCGTTCTGTCCTATCTCGTCTCGATGCGGACGCGCGAGATCGGCGTGCGCATGGCCATGGGCGCGCGACCGCGCGACATTCTTTTCCTGGTCTTCCGCGCGGGCGGCAGGCTGGTCGGCGCCGGTCTGATCGTCGGGATTCTCGCCAGCCTGGGCGTGACGCGCCTACTGGGGAACCAGTTGGAATTGTTCCAGGCGAGGGCCGTTGACCCCGTCTCGTTCCTAGGCGTGGCGATTCTGCTCGTCGTGGTCGCCGCTGCGGCTTGCTTCATTCCGGCGCGCCGCGCAACGAAAGTGGACCCGGTGGTCGCTCTACGGCAAGACTAATCCGATTGCGGATTGCGGGTAGCCACAGAGACACAGAGACACAGAGAAGGAGAGGAAAAGATATTGCCGAGAAAGCTACTTTTCTCTTTCTGCTCTGTGTCTCTGTGTCTCTGTGGCTAAGCATTGCAATCCTCAATCCGCAATTAAAATATTGGAGGACGAGATGTTTCAAGACCTGCGCTTCGGCGCGCGAATGTTGCTCAAGAACAAAAGCTTCACCGCCGTAGCCGTTCTTTCGTTGGCGCTCGGCATCGGGGCGAACACGGCGATCTTTCAACTGCTCGACGCGGTGCGACTGCGCACGCTGCCGGTCAAAGCCCCGCAGGAGTTGGCCGAGATACGCATCGCGGATATGACCGGCGCGCGGGGAAATTTCAACAGTCCGCATCCGACGGTAACCAATCCGATCTGGGAGCAGATCAGAGATCGGCAACAGGCGTTTTCAGGCGTCTTTGCCTGGGGCGCGGACGGTTTCAATCTTTCTCAGGGCGGCGAGGTACGTCCGGCGCGGGCGCTGTGGGTGAGCGGGGACTTTTTCAACGTGTTGGGCGTCCGACCCGATCTGGGCCGCTTCTTCACAGCGGCGGACGATCAGCGGGGATGCGGAGCGCCGGGCGTGGTGATCAGCCATCGCTTCTGGGAGCGCGAATACGGCGGAGACGCCAAGGTCATTGGCCGCAAGCTCACGTTGGACGACCGGTCTCTCGAAATCATCGGAGTCGCGCCCGCAAGTTTCTTCGGATTGGAGGTCGGGCGGTCTTTCGACGTGGCGTTGCCGATCTGCGCCGAAGCGGTTCTCCGAGGCGACAACAATCGCCTCGACTCCGGAACCAATTGGTGGCTGACAGTGATGGGCCGATTGAAACTGGGCTGGTCGTTGGAACAGGCTACGGCCCATTTGCAGACGATCTCGCCCAGCCTGTTCGAGACGACGCTGCCCGCGAATTATCCGCCCGTCAGCGTGAACAATTATCTGGGTTTCAAGCTCTCGGCCGTCACGGCGGGAACTGGCGTCTCAATGCTGCGTAGAGATTACGAGCTGTCGCTCTGGCTGCTGCTGGCGATTGCCGGACTTGTGCTGCTCGTCGCATGCGCCAATCTGGCCAACCTGCTGCTAGCGCGGGCGAGCGCGCGTGAGCGCGAGATCGCCGTCAGACAGGCGCTGGGCGCGCGGCGCGGGCGACTTGTCCGGCAGTTGCTGGTCGAAAGCCTGCTGCTGGCGGTCGTGGGCGCGGGATTGGGCGCCGCGCTGGCGCAAACGCTGAGCCACTTGCTCGTCTCATTCCTGAGCTCAAGCAATGAAACGGTCTTCCTCGACCTGGCTCCGGATTGGCGAGTACTCGGTTTCGCCGCCGCGCTGGCCGTATTGACCTGTGTCTTGTCCGGATTGGCCCCGGCTCTGCGCGCGACGCGGATCGAACCGGGCGCCGTGATGAAGGCCGGCGGACGAGGTTTGACGGCTGGACGCGGCCGCCTTCATGGATTCAGCTTGCGGCGCGCGCTCGTGGTCGCGCAGGTCGCGCTCTCGCTAGTGCTGGTGGCTGGCGCACTGCTCTTTTCGCGCAGTTTGAACAAACTGCTGACGGCGCCCACTGGCTTCCGGCAGGAAGGCGTCCTGATTGCGCAGGTCGGCTTCAGGCGGCTGAATGTTCCGACCGAACGCCGCCTGTCTTTCAGGAATGAGTTGCTCGACCGGATCAAGGCCATTCCGGGAGTGGAAGCGGCCACCGACACAAATCTAGTTCCGCTCAGCGGCAGCACGTCGGGGAACGCCGTCTGGCTGGATGGCGCGGACTCGCAGCAAAGAAGGAATACCAGCCGCAGTTGGGTAGGTCCTGATTACTTCAAGACGATGGGCACGCGACTCCTCGCGGGACGGGAATTCGATGAGCGTGACACAACGAGCGCGCCGAACGTGGCCATAGTGAACGAAGCTTTCGCCAGGATGCTCTTGAACGGCGCGAATCCCGTCGGACGCAGCTTCTGGATTGAAAAGACGCCATCCGACCCTGAAACCCGCTACGAGATCGTCGGGTGGGTCAAAGATACCAAGTACGGCGAGTTGCGCGAAGAGTTCGTCCCCATCATCTACTTGCCTACAGCGCAAACCCCGCGCCAGGGGGCCGGCGGACAGTTCTTGATCCGGTCGAGCCTGCCACAAGCCGAGATCGTTGCGGCGGTGAGGCGCGTTCTCGCCGAGACCAATCCTGCCATCGGCGTCAGCTTCCAGGGATTCAAAACCATGATCGAAGAGTCCGTCCTGCGCGAACGCCTGTTGGCCACGCTCTCCGGCTTCTTCGGCCTGTTGGCGCTGCTGCTCGCCTGTATTGGACTGTACGGCATCCTCTCTTACAACGTGTCCAGCCGGACAAGCGAGATCGGGATTCGAATGGCGCTCGGCGCGCGACGGCGCGACGTGCTCTGGCTCGTTCTGCGCGAGGCGTTGTTGATGGTCATCATCGGCCTGGCCGTGGGGCTGCCGATGATCTGGGCCGTGACACGTCTGGCCTCGACGCTGCTCTTCGGGCTGACGCCGACCGATCCGGTTTCATTGCTACTGGCGGCGCTGTTGATGATCGCGGTGGCGATGATGGCGGGCTATCTGCCGGCGCGCAGGGCGACTCGCGTAGACCCGATGGTGGCGCTGCGGTACGAGTAAGCGCGGTTTGCCATGGCCCAAATTTCTGCGAGCGACATGGATCGCGCTTGCAGGCCCCAATGAATCGTGTCTTCCCCCACATCACGGCGGAGGAAGAACGCGCAGGTAAGGGACACAAGTTAGATCAAATATGTTCGAGGGCCACAAGAAACCGTATTTCTGGCTGATCAAATTCATCGGCCTGGTCGTGCCGCGCCGATCGCGCGCCGATTGGCGGCAGGAGTGGGAAGCCGAGTTACGATATCGTGAAAGGCTACTGGCCGAGTGGGACAATCTAAATTGGAAAACTAAATTTGATCTGCTGTGGCGTAGCATGGGCGCGTTCCGTGATGCGCTGCACTTACAACCAAAAAGATTGGAGGAGGAAATGTTTCAAGATTTGCGTTATGGCGCGCGAATGCTGGCGAAAAATCCCGGCTTCACACTGATCGCCCTTATCACGTTGGCTTTGGGCATTGGGGCGAACACGGCGATCTTCAGCATCGTCAAATCGGTTCTGATTCGGCCTTTGCCCTTTGCGCAGCCTGATCGCTTGATGCAAGCGCGTTACCTGCAACAAGCGGGCATTCCGGAGGGAGATCATCTCAGTTGGATCGCCCGGCGTGACCTGGTTGATTGGCGGACGCGCAGCCACAGTTTCGAGCGCGTCGGAGGTTACTGGTATGACAACCTCATTCTCCCCGGAGAGGGGACGCCGGAGTTCATTCGTGGGGCCAGCGTCACACAAGATCTATTCCCCATGCTCGGCGTACAACCCGCGCTCGGGCGATATTTCCTGCCGGATGAAGGCAAGGCAGGCGGCGAACGCTTGATCATTTTGAGCGACGATCTGTGGCGAAGCCGCTTCGGAGCCGATCCCAGGATCATCGGACAAACAATTCACTCGATTGATCGCGCTTACGTCGTTGTGGGAGTGATGCCGCCCGGCTTCAATTTCCCGCTCAGAAAGCCAAGAGAAGTGATTCGGTTCCCATCACAGTTGGGCTTCTGGACGCTGTCGGACGACGACCTGAGCAGAGAGAGTCGCGACGATCATCATTACAACGCGATTCTGCGACTCAAACCCGGCATCGGTGCGGAGCAGGCTCAGGCGGAATTGGAAACGCTCTTTGCGCAAAGCGTTCGAGATAATCCGCAATGGCGCAACAATACCATGATCGGCGTCAGGATGGTTTCGCTGAAAGATCAAACCGTCGGCGGGGCAGCCACGGCCCTGACGATTTTGCTCGGCGCCGTCGGCCTGGTTGTCTTGATGGTCTGCGCCAACATCGCCAACCTGCTGCTGGCGCGCGCCGATGGCAGGCGCAAAGAGATGGCGATTCGACAATCGCTGGGCGCGACCCGCCTCAGACTCGTGCGGCAGGCGTTGACTGAAAGCTTGTTGCTGGCTTTGGCGGGAGGGGCTGCCGGAGCCTTGCTCGCGGTCTGGTCGCTAAGGCTGTTTTTGAAGCTAAGCCCACACTATATTCCACGACTGAGCGAATCGCGGATAGACGCCGGGACGCTCTTGTTTACTCTGGCGGTGACGGTGATCGCCGGACTGCTCTTCGGCGCGGCGCCGGCGTGGCTTTCTGCGCGCGTCGATTTGAATGAAACTTTAAAACAGACGGCGGGCCGCGCCAGCTCGTGGCGCCGCAGCGCCGCCGCCCCCGGCAATCTGCTCGTGACTGTTGAAATTGCTCTCGCTCTTTTGCTGACTCTCGGCGCCGGCTTGCTGCTCAATAGCTTTGCGCGCCTGATGAAGGTCGATCCGGGCCTGCGCACAAACGGCGTGACGATGGCGATCATTCCAGCCGGCGCTGCAGCCCTTCGCCAGGTGATTGAACGTCTGGAAGCGACGCCGGGCGTCGAAGCCGCCGGATCGAGCAACGGGCTGCCGTTGACGGAGCATGGAAACGTCGATCTTCACCTCAGGATTGAAGGCCGGCCACAAACCGCGCCTGATGACCTGTCGATGTTTACCAGAGCGCATGTCGTCAGCGCGGATTATCTGCGCGCTTTCGGCGTACCCTTGCTGCGAGGCCGGCTTCTTAGCGCAGACGACACAGCCGCCGCGACCCCAGTGGCGGTAATCAACGAAACGGCGGCGCAACGCTTCTGGAATGGCGAAGACCCCATCGACAAGCGCCTCGGCCTGAGTTACGGCCTGGGCGTGTGGCGGCAAATCGTCGGAGTCGTCAAAAGCACGCATCACCTTGGGCTCGATCGAGCGCCTGAGCCTGAAGTTTATATTCCGGTCGAACAGGAGCCGTTTCCACAAACCATACTGTTCGTGCGCTCGTCCCTGTCGAAAGCCGACATCGCCCGTAGCATCCGTCAGGCGGTCGCGGCGGTAGATAGAAATCAACCAATCCAGCTCATCACTCCGATGGATGAGTTGCTCGCGGATTCGGTTTCCGCTCGGCGCTTCACTATGCTGCTGCTCGGGGGATTCAGCGCGCTGGCCTTAATGCTAGCAATGATGGGAGTTTATGGCGTGGTCTCCTATACGGTCGCCGAGCGCACGCCGGAGATCGGCGTGCGGATCGCGCTCGGGGCGCAAGGCCGTGACGTGTTGAGAATGGTACTGGCGCAAGGTTTGAAACCCGTGGTCATCGGTTCCGCCGCCGGGCTGATCGCGTCGCTGGCTCTTGGCCGCACGCTGTCGAGTCTGTTATATGGAGTGACGGCGACTGACCCGGCGACCTTCGCCGTTGTCGTTTTATTGCTTTCGTTCGCTGCGCTGCTGGCCTGTTGGCTGCCTGCGCGCCGGGCGACGAAAGTTGATCCGATGGTCGCGCTACGTTGCGAATAATTCCCCTCCACGAAGCCACACGAAGGGTCACGAAGAAATGGAAAAACCTTCGCGCTTCTTCGTATGGCTTTGTGGATGATTGTATGAGGAGGACGAAATGTTCCAAGACTTGCGCTACGGCATGCGAATGCTGCTCAAGCATAAAGGATTCACCCTCGTCGCCGCGCTCTCGCTGGCGCTGGGGATCGGCGCGAACACGGCGCTTTTCAGCGTCGTGGACGCCGTGCTGCTGAGGACCTTGCCGGTCAAGGAACCGTCGCGGCTTGTATTGTTCGAATGGGAGTCCGGGCAAGCGTTCAGGACCAACGGTATGCGAGGGAATTTCAATCCGAGGCCGCCGGGCACGCGTGGGGCTTCGATTTTTCGCTACGACGTCATCGAAAAGATGCGCCAGGCGCGCGCCGCAGCGACCAATGACCCGCTCAGCGATTTCTTCGCCTTCGCCCCAGTCTATGGATTGACCGCGGTGACGAACGACCAGTCGGAAGTCGTCAGGGGACAGGCCGTTTCGGGCGGTTATTACCCCGGCCTTGGAGTGCAGCCGATCTTGGGGCGCGGGATCACGGACGCGGACGACAACGCCGCGGCGCCGCCCGTCGTCGTGCTCAGCCATCAATACTGGCAGGAGCGGTTCGGCGCGAAACTGGACGTCGTCGGCCAGCAACTCAAACTCAATCAAACGATGTTCACGATCATAGGCGTGGCGCCGCCAGCATTCACCGGGACGCTGCAGGTGAGCGACCGCCCCGCCGTCACGGTTCCGCTGGCCTTCGAGCCGGTGTTGCTCGGCGACCGCACCGGAATGGCCAGGGCCGCCAGGCCGGGGAGCGAAGCCAGGCCGGGCTACTGGTGGATAAATCTGATGGGCCGGCTGAAATCTGGCGCGACGTTAGAGCAGGCGCGCGACAGTCTGAACGGCGCGTTTCAGGCAATGGCTCTGGAAATAATGCCGCCACCGCGCCGCGAAAATGAACCGGCGAAACTCGATCCGAAAGATTACCCGCGGCTGGTCGCATTAAAGGGCAACCAGGGACTGATGGAGAGTCGCCAGCGCTATTCGGCGACGATCTACGGGCTGTTCGGCGTCGTCGGGCTGGTCCTGTTGATCGCCTGCGCCAACGTGGCGAACCTTTTGCTGGCGCGGGCGGCGCTGCGAGGGCCTGAGATCGGCGTGCGGCTGGCGGTCGGCGCCGGGCGATTGCGTTTGATCCGGCAACTGCTGACCGAGAGCGTTCTGCTCGCCTCTCTGGGCGGGGCGCTGGGCGTCGTCTTCGCCTTCTGGGGCAAACGCGCGCTGGTGGCGCTGGCCGACCGGGACACCAGCTTTTTACCCTCAGACATCGATCTCAGAATAAATTGGCGAGTGCTGGCTTTCACCGTCGCCGTCTCCATGCTGACCGGAATAGTGTTCGGCCTCGCGCCAGCCTTGCGTGTGACCAGTGTGGATTTGGCTACCGCGATCAATCAGGGCCGGCGCACTACGGGCGCCGTGTCGCGCCTGAGCAAGGGACTGGTCGTTCTGCAGGTAGCGTTGTCGCTGCTTCTCCTGGTCGGCGCGGGGCTGTTCATCCGCACGCTCTACAACCTGCAGCGGGTCAACCTGGGATTCAACCAGGAGAACATTTTGCTCTTCGGTTTGAATCCGGGTCAGGGCGGATACAGAGATGAACGGCTGGCCCAGTTCTACCAGCGGCTCTTTGAGCGTTTGGACCAACTGCCCGGCATACGATCGGCCACATTCAGCAGCGTCCCGCTGATCGCCCATAACATATGGAACACCGGCATCCTTCTGACAGGCGAGACTGAGAGAACCGCTACCCAGCGCTCCGCCAACCGGCAGACGATTCGCGAAAATTATTTCGCGACGATGGAGATCCAACTGTTGCGCGGGCGCGTCTTCACCGAACAGGACAACCAGAGCTCGTCCAAAGTCGGCATCGTCAACCAGACATTCTCGCGCAGGTTCTTCCCAAACGATGACGCGCTAGGCAAGCGCATCAGGGATGGCGGCGACAAGGGGCCCGAAATCGAAATAGTCGGCGTCGTCGCCGACACCAAGTACGACAGCCAGCGCAGTGAGACCGAGCCGCTGCTTTACAAACCCTGGCGACAGGAAATCGATGCGATTGCGGGAATGACCTTTGCCTTGCGCGCCACGGGCGAACCTACAACGCTTACGGCGTCGGCGCGCCAGGCCGTCCGCGAGATAGACGGCAATCTGCCTGTCACGGAGGCCGGATCGCAGGAGGCGCGTTCGCAGCGGACTCTGGGGCAGGAACGTTTGTACGCCCGGCTGCTGAGCTTTTTCGGCGCTCTGGCGCTCATCCTCGCAGCCATCGGATTGTCTGGCGTGCTGTCATATTCCGTAGCGCAGCGCACTAACGAGATCGGCATTCGCATGGCGCTCGGCGCGCAACCCGCCGACGTGCTGCGACTGGTGGTCTGGCAGGGGATGCGGCTTGTATTGCTGGGGCTGGTGGTCGGCGCCGCCTGCGGATACGGCCTGAAGCGGTTACTGGCCACTAACTATTTCAGCCCGAGGTCCTGGCAACGACAGATGTCCGAGCAGCTATACGGCGTCAGCGGGACAGACCCTCTGACATTCGTCGCCATCGCGTCGCTGCTCATCGCCGTGGCGTTTGGGGCCTGCTGGCTGCCCGCGCGCAAGGCGGCGCGAGTGGACCCGCTGGCCGCGCTCCGTCATGAATAATCGGAGAATGAGATGTTTCAAGACCTGCGTATCGGTCTGCGAATGTTGCTTAAAAATCGCGGATTCACACTGATCGCCGCGCTCACGCTCGCCCTGGGCATCGGCGCGAACACGAGCGTGTTCAGTGTGGCCTATACGACGCTTCTGCGCCCGCTGCCGTTCAGGGATCAGGAGCGGCTTATCGTCGCGTGGAAGAGCGACGCGACAACAAAACAGCCGTTCGTCGAAATATCCATCCCGGAGTTCAATGATTGGCGTGGTCAGAATCGGGTCTTCGAGCGCCTGGCGGCGATGACGACTTCGATTTATGGATTCAACTATATGCTGACCGGGCGGGGCGAGCCGGAGCAGATCCACAGCGCCAGAGTCTCGGCCGATTTCTTTCCGGCGCTCGGCGTTGAGCCATTGCTGGGACGCGCTTTCACGGCGGATGAAGATCGTCCGGGCGCGGCGGGCGTCGCGGTCATCAGTCATGGGTTGTGGCAAAGACGCTTCAACGCCGATCCCAAGCTGATCGGTCAAATGGTCACGTTCAACGACGGCGGAAATCAGTCGGCGCTGGAAGCGGCGGTGAAGCCTGATCAAACGATCAAGCTCAACGACACCGGCTTCACGGTCGTCGGCGTAATGCCTCCGGAGTTCGAGTTTCCCAAAGGCGTCGATATGTGGGTCCCGCTCTCGGGCGCCAGCGGAAAAGACCTGGTCGAGAGTCCCCTCGGCTTTCTGCAAGCCGTCGGGCGTTTGAAACCGTCAGTGACATTGGAGCAGGCGAAAGCCGAACTCGACACGATCATCGGGAGGATCGCGGCCCAACATCCGGAGATGAGGGCGAGCGGCGAGCGCGCCGTCGTCAAACCGCTCACCAGCCACATCTTCGGCGACGCGCGGCCCGGGCTCTATTTGTTGCTTGCGGCCACGTCGCTGTTGCTGCTGATCGCCTGCGCCAACATCGCCAATCTACAACTCGCGCGCGCGACCTCGCGCCGCAGAGAGATCGCTTTGCGGGCCGCGCTCGGCGCCGGTCGTGGACGGCTCGCGCGCCAGTTGATGACCGAGAGCCTGGCGCTGGCCATCGCCGGCGGTGGGTTGGGCGTCCTGCTGGCTTCCTGGCTGATCGGCCCGCTCACGAGCCTCGCCCCGGCAGAGGTCCCGCGCATCGAGGCCGTCGAGATCGGTCTTCCGGCGCTGCTCTTCACGTGCGGACTGACGCTGCTATCGGCGTTCGTTTGCGGATTGGCTCCGGCGCTCATCGCATCGAAAGTCAACCTCGCCGAAGCGCTTAACGCCGGCGGCAAGATCGGCGGCGAACGGCGCGGCAAGCGATTGCGCGGCGCGCTGGTGGTCGCGCAGATCGCCGTCACGCTGGCGCTGCTCATCGGCGCGGGACTAATCTCTCGCAGCCTCCTCAACCTGCGACAGATCGATCCCGGATTCGATCAGCGCAACGTCCTGACCTTTCAGCTTCAATTGCACGGCGGGAAATATCCCGAAGTCGGGAAGACCAGAGATTATTATCGACAATTGCTCGAACGCGTCGAGGCTCAGCCGGGAGTGGTCGCGGCGGGAGCGGTTCTGATGCGCCCGCTCGAAGCGCCGGTCGGGTGGTACGTGCGATACGCCACTGACGGGCAATCGGTGGACGAGATGATGCGGAATGCGATTCTGAACTGCGTATCAGTCACGCCGCATTATCTGCGAGCCATCGGGACTCCGATAAAAGCTGGTCGCGAGTTTACAGAGCGGGACGACGGCGACGCTCCGCAGGTGGCTATCATCAGCGAAACGATGGCGCGCAACGCCTTCGCTCCGGGAGTTGACCCGATAGGCAAGCGCATCAAAATTGGCGGCCAGGGGTGGCGCACTATTGTCGGAGTCGCCGGCGACGCGCGCCTGATCGATTTGAAAGACGCTCGATGGAACATCTACGCGCCTTACCGCCAATTCGCCTACCCGGTCTCGTATGTGGCGATTCGGGCCGCCTCCGACCCAATGGCGATGTTGGCGATGGTCCGCCGCGAAGTGGCCGCGCTCGACCCCGAACAGGCTGTCATGAGCGCGATGACTATGGAACAACGCGTCTCCACATCGCTCGCGCAGCCGCGCTTCAACGCGCTCCTGCTGAACCTGCTGTCGATGTTGGCGGCGGCGCTCGCGGCGGTGGGGATTTACGGCGTGATTTCGTACTCGGTCGCGCAGCGCACGCGCGAGATCGGCATCCGCCTGGCGCTCGGAGCGCCGCGACGCGACGTCCTGCGGCTGGTAATAGGGCAAGGGATGGCGCTGGCGGTCGCCGGCGTGGCGATCGGATTAGCGGCCTCGTTGGCGTTGACCCGATTGATGAAGGGCTTGCTCTACGGCGTGAGCGCAACCGATCTGTTGACCTTCACGGGCGCGGCGCTGCTGCTCAGCGCGGTGGCGATTGTGGCCTGCTGGCTGCCGGCGCGACGAGCGACGAAGGTCGATCCGATGGTGGCGTTGCGAGAAGAGTGATCTCGATCATCGACGCCCCGCACACCATCAAAGGATTTCTGGCGCGACGCGCTTGGCGCCCGATATGGCGATCAAGACCCGAGAAAAAAGAGGCGACCTTTCACAGGCCGCCTCTTTTTTTATCCGATGTCGAATTCTGTTTAGAACCCGACGCGGATGCCGAATTGCAGGGCGCGCGGGATGCCCGGCGCGAACGAGCCTGAACCTAGCCCGTAGCGGTTGAATCGATTCAACGGAGTGGTGCCGTTGATCGAACCAGGCGAGCCGTCCAGGAGGTTGGTCAGTGGATTCCCCGGCGAATCGAAGTTGGAGACGTTGAAGAGATTGAATATCTCCACCATCGGCTCGATCCGCATCCGCTCCTTGATGCCGAAAGTCTTCGAGATGCGGACGTCGGTATTGATAAACGAATCCAGTCCCACCTGGTTGCTCGGCGCCGGACTGATCGCCTGACCATTGTTGATCGTCGCCCCCAGCGCGACTAACTGATCATTGGTGAACAAGCCAGCGTTGATGAGAGCCTGCGCCGCCGGCGTTAAGCCGGTTCCCACCGAGTTGTTGAAGTTGGCGATCAACTGATTGAGTTTGGTCACTCCCACGCTACGTCCGAACGATCCCCTGTTAGTGCCCGGCAGCGGGTCCCCAACGGAGCCGTCACCGTCTAGATCGGTGAAGAAGATTTCGCCCACTCCGTTCGCGGTGGCGGTCGGCAAAAAGATGGATGACGACAGCCCCGTCGAAATCCTCGTCGTTGAATTGATCTTGAACCCCAGGGGCAGTTCGGTCAGGAAGCTGAACGCCAACTGGTGTGTGCGGTCAAGCCCTGACGGGCCAAAGAACTTCGTCGGCGCGTCGTTGAAAACCGAGGCGGAGAGGAACCCGGCGTCCGAATCCCCGCCCGTAGTCTGGAAGCGCGAGAGCGAGTAGCTGACTGTTAAAGTCGACCCCTTGAGCGGCCCGTAGGCGCCGAGCCGCCCGCGCAGTGACGCCGTAAGGGCATTATAAGTCGACAGGCCAACCGGCGCGATCACGCCAATGGTGCGGAAGTTCGGGTTGTTACCCTGGAAGGCGAACCCGTCAACCCCACTGCCGGCGTCCAAACCTTTGCCCGCGAAGTTGGTGATGGAGCCTCCGGCGCCGATGACGCAGTCAATCGCCGATGATCCGGTCATTCCCATGCAAGGAGTGAAGCCATTCGCCGTTGCGGCAATGGCCGCTTGCGCAGCCGCCACATTGAGCGTGTTGGCCGCGCCGACGCGGTTAAGCTCAATAAGCTGACCGAAATGGACGCCGCGGTTTCGCAAGTAATCGACGCTCAAGACCAATCCCGGCTTGATCTCACGCTGGACGCCGATGTTGAACATGATCGAGTATGGCCGTTTATATTTGTTGTAAAGCAGGCCATTGCCAGTGTCCAATGTTTGGTTGAAGAGTGGCGGCACGCCCGCCGGCGGATAGTTCGCCGCCAACCCCGTCGAGACCTGCTGAAATACAGCTTGAATGTTCTGCGCCGCCGCGATCACGTTCTTGAGCGGTTGACCCAGCAGATTGACGCCGCCCGCGCAATTGCCCGCCACTGAGTTGTACTGCGTGACGTCGAACAGGCAAGCGCCGGTCGCCGGATTGGTCAATATCGGGCTCCCGGCGGAGAGCGTCGGCGTATCGTTAGCCAGCCCCGGCGGCAGGCTTAGCCCGCGGTCGAAGAGGGCGTTGTTGAAAATATTCGAGTCGTAGAAGATACCCGCGCCGCCGCGGATTACGGTCTTGCCGTCTTTGAAAATATCCCAGGCGAAGCCGGCCTGGGGGGCGAAAAGGTCAGCCGGGCGGTCGATCTTTCCGGCCAGGTCCGGACTGAATTGGGCCAGCAACGGCGTGCGCGCCAGATCGTTGTTGGCGATGTTGCTGTCGAAGACATAACGCAGCCCGAAATTGAGAGTGAAATTGGGTGTGACCTTCCAGGAGTCTTGTCCATATACGCCGATGCGGTTGTTGAAGAAACCGCCGAAAGGCAAGTTATCCGCCGGCTTCTCGGTGGCAAAGCCCAGGCCGTTGCCGAGCCGAAGCGAACTGAGCGGGAAATTGAGCGGGTCGCCAGATCCGCCAAATCCCGTAGCGGCCGCGATGGTTGCGTCGGTGTAGGTGGCGCGGATGCGCGGCCCGTTGCCGAAGAAACTCGCGAAGCCTCCAGCTCTGATGTGGTTATAGGAGGCTCCAAAGCGGATGGTATTGTTGCCTTTTACGGCGCTGGCGTCGTATTTGACCTGATTGTTGTCCTGGAAGGTTTGTTGGGGAGCGAGGGGGTCCGGACCTACCGTCAACTGGTTCAAAATGTCGATCTGGACCGGGGCGCCGGCCGTGGCGAGCGAAATCGGAGTCCCAGCCTGCGAATTCGCGTCCACAATGGAATTGTTGAAGTTGAGATAGCTGTAGCGCAGCGAGTGCGTCCAGCGCGCGGTGTTGTAATCGGCGCCGACCACATGGAAGTTAGTAAAATTGGCGTTGGCGAACGCCGCCAGGTCGGTAAGGCCAAACCCGGTTACGCCGATGTTGTCATTGTGGTTGAAGCGGTAGAAGGTCTTCAGGTTCTGCGAGACATTGAAATCGAGACGTCCGCCGACATTAGTCTCGCGCAACGGCACGGGGAAATTGTTGGTGAATTGGGGGAAGGCCGGGGTGCTGGTAAATTGCTGGCCGTTTTGCCGGTTGCGTTCGCCCTCAATATGCCAGAAGAGGCGATCCTTGATAATGTAGCCGCCCAGGCCGCCACCGAAGTTCTGGCGCTCGAAGGGTGGCTTGTCTCCCGTCTTATCCGTGCGCAAGTCGGCGGCGTACGATTCATTGCGGAAGAAGCTGAAGCCTGAGCCATGAAATTGATTGCTGCCGCTGCGGGTGACGATGCTGATTGCGCCGCTCGAAGTCAGATCGGTGCTCGGATCGAGCGTCGAACGGCTGACCTGGAACTCCTGAATCGATTCGTTGGAAAGGTTCGTCGTTGTGGTGCCGACGTTCTCATCGGTGATGTCCACGCCATCAACCTGGATGCGCGTTGAACGCCCCTGACGTCCGCCGACGGAAACGCCGACCATCTGGTTCTTGGTCGGGTCGAAATCGCCGCCGTCGCGCACCTGCACGCCCGGTTCGAGTTGCGCCAGGTCGAGGAAGTTGCGCCCATTGAGCGGCAGATTCTCGATCGTCTTGGCCGTGACCACGCCGTCTACAGTCGAACGTGACGTGTCAACGGCCGCCTCGGTGCTTGTGGCCGTGACTTCCACCACCTGCTCCTGCGCGCCGACCTGCAGCGCGATGGTCAGGGGAGTGACTGCGCCGACATTGACGTTGACGTCTTTGGCGAGATATTTGTTGAATCCAGACTGCTCCACCCTGATGGTGTAAGTTCCGGCCTCCAGATTCTGGACGTTGAAATAGCCGCGATCATTGGTCGTAGTCGTAGACTCCGCGCTGGTCGCGTTATTTTTGACAATCACTCTCGCGCCCGATAAGACGGCGCCGTTCTGGTCGGTGACCGTTCCTTCC